>MNEF01000052.1:0-7525 GCA_001917535.1 Candidatus Rokubacteria bacterium 13_1_40CM_69_27 | reverse complement strand
AAACCAAAATCGCCGCGCGATGGCGGCGATCACGCCTCATCATACCCATGCGGTCGCATCCTGCCGAAGAAAAAGGGGCCGGGCGGCCTCGTGTAGGATAGGGGCGCCAGGTTCGGGAGCCTGGAGGGAGGTCGCCATGACACGGGTGCACGACCGCGGCGGATGGCCGGGCGCCGGCCCCATCGACCGGCAGGAGCACCAGCTGGCGGATTGGGAGCTGCTGGCCGATGCGCTCGTCCAGTCTCTGGCCAGCCCCCACCGGGGCATCATCCGCATCGATGAGCTCCGGCGGGCGATCGAGAGCCTGCCGTCCCCCGACTACGAGTCGCTCAGCTACTACGAGCGCTGGATAGCCGCCGTCGAACGTCTGATGATCGAGAAGAAGATCGTCACCCGCGAGGAGATCGATGCGAAGGTGGCCACCCTCGGCGAGGAGTGTCGCGAGTGAGGTTTCGCGAGGGAGACCGCGTGCGCGTGCGCGCCGACGACCGCGCCGGTCACGTCCGGACCCCGGCCTACATCCGGGGCAAGTCGGGCTGGGTGGCCGCCGCCCACGGTGAGTTCCGCAACCCCGAGTCGCTGGCGTACGGTGACGAGGGACTGCCCAAGCAGCCACTCTACCTGGTCGGGTTCCGCCAGACCGACGTCTGGCCCCGCTACCCGGGGCGGCCGACCGACACGCTCTACGTCGACGTCTACGAGCACTGGCTTTCTCCGGAGGAGGGCTCCGCATGAGCCAAGGTCACGGCCACGGTCATGACGAGCACGCGCCGATTCGCCACGACGGCCACTCCTCGCCACTGGCGCGGCGAGCCCGCGCCCTGGAGGCGCTCCTGACCGAGAAGGGCGTCCTCACGCCCGCCGACATCCGCTCGGCGATCGATGCGCTCGTCTCGCGGACGCCGGCGGACGGCGCCAAGCTCGTCGCCCGCGCGTGGGTGGACCCCGCGTTCAAGGCCCGGCTCCTGGCCGACCCCAAGGCGGCGGCCGCCGAGCTGGGGATCGACCTGACCAGCTACGCTCGACTGGGCGTGGTGGAAAACACGGACAAGGTCCACCACGTGGTCGTCTGCACTCTCTGCTCCTGTTACCCACGCATGCTCCTGGGTCCCCCGCCCGCCTGGTACAAGAGCCTCAACTACCGGGCCCGCACCGTGGCCGATCCGCGAGGTGTCATGCGAGAGTTCGGCCTCGAGCTTCCGCCGAAGGTCGAGGTGCGTGTGCTCGACAGCACTGCGGACATGCGCTACCTCGTCCTGCCGCGGCGCCCGCCGGGCACCGAGCACGTGAGCGAGGCGGAGCTGCGGTCGCTGGTGACCCGCGACAGCATGATCGGCGTCAGCAACCCCCAGCCGGAACGGGCTCATGTCTGACCTGAGAAATAGACGCCTAACAGAAAGTAAGATCTAGTGAATCTCTAAAGCAGCCAGCGTGACGATCGCGGTAAGAAGAGCCGCGACCGTCATCACCCTGACGCTCAGTGGGATGTCGCCGGCGCCGGGGAGCCTGCCCTCGCCGAGCCGGTAGTGTCCGGGCTTTTCGAGAACGATCCCGAGCGCTCCGGCCATCGCCGCCATCGTCCACCCCGCGTTGGGGCTCGCGGTCCGGCTGTGGTCCCGCCACATGACGTCGAAGGCCCGCCGGGCGTCGGCTCCCGTCACCGCCGCCGCAGCCACCAGCGCCGCCGCGGCGAGCCTGGCCGGGATCAGGTTCAGCAGATCGTCGAGGCGCGCGGCGACCTTGCCGAAGTGCTCGAGGGCGCCCTCTCGATAACCAATCATCGCGTCCGCCGTGTTGACCACGCGGTAGGCCACGACGCCAGGTAGGCCGAGGGCGAGGTAGAAGAGCAGCGGGGCGACAAGAGCGTCGGTCAGATTCTCGGCAACGGACTCGATGGTGGCCGAGGCCACGTGAGACTCGTCAAGCCCGGCCGTCGGCCGGCTCACGAGGTGACGGCCCACGGTGGCGCGGGCGGCGGTCAGATCGCTGCGGTCGAGATCGCGAGAGACCGCCCGCGCCGCTTCCGCCAGGCCGCGGAGCGAGAGCATCGACTTGAGCCCGAGCGCCTCGAGGAGGAGCCCGAGCGCGCCGAGCCTGGCCGAGATTTCGCCCACCATCCACCCCACCCCGGCGGCCAGCGCCGTCACCGTCAGGGTGAGCAGCGCCCCGCTCACTAGCAGCCGGGACGGCGATCCTTGGGCGAGCCGGGGGCGCCCGGCGCCGAGCGTGCCGCCGATCCAGGCCACGGGGTGCCAGCGGTTCGGCGGGTCGCCGAAGACGAGGTCGAGGGCGAGCGCGAGCAGGACGACGCCGGCGGCAGCCGGGCCGCTCAGAGGTGGGCGAGCTTGGCGACGGCGGCCACATCCACCGCGGCGGCGACGGCGTCGGCGAGCCGGTCGTAGCGCGCCGCCGGACTCTGCGGGGCGCCCCACCGCGCGTCCGGCGAGGCGCCCTTGCGCCGCGCCAGATACAGGAGGAGCGCCCGGCGCAGCGCATCGTTGGCGAAGAGACCGTGCAGGTAGGTCCCGAGGACGGTGCCGTCCCCGCTCATCGCCCCCTCGCGATCGTCCGCGGGGCGACCACTGCGCTCGGCGACGACGAAGGGACGTAGCGCCTCGCCGACCTCGCTCGCGCCCATGTGGATCTCGTAGGCCGAGAGGTCGGCGCCCGCAATCCCGCCAAAGGGACCGAGCGCCGCCCCCGCCCTCGCTCTGACTCGCACCGTCGTCTTCGTCGGCGCGAAGGTCGTCACGACCGGGAGCAGTCCGAGCCCCGGCGCCGTCGCCACCGGCGATTCCACTCTGTCAGGATCGTGCAGCGTCCGGCCGAGCATCTGGTAGCCGCCGCAGATGCCGAGGACCGCCACCTTCCGCCGCGCCGCCGCCACGATCGCGTCGGCGAGCCCGGTGGCCCGGAGCCAGTCGAGGTCGGCGATCGTGCCCTTGCTCCCCGGCAGCACGATCAGGTCGGCCGCCGCCAGGTCCGCGGCGCTCCGGGCGAAGCGCACGCCCACGCCGGGCTCGCGGGCCAGGGGCTCGAAGTCGTCGAAGTTGGCGATGCGCGGCAGCCGCACGACAGCGATCTCGAGCACGCGGAGCCCGGGCGATGGAGGAAGGTCATCGAGGTCGAGCGAGTCCTCCGCGGGCACGAGGTGCCTGTCCAGATAGGGCACGATGCCCAGAACGGGCACGGCCGTGCGCCGGACGAGCGCCTCGAGGCCCGGGGCCAGGATAGACACGTCGCCCCGGAACTTGTTCACGATGAAGCCGGCCACCCGCGCACGATCGTCCGGGTCGAGCAGCTCGAGCGTGCCGACGAAGGCGGCGAAGACGCCGCCCCGGTCGATGTCGCCGACGAGCAGCACCGGCGCGTCGGCGAGTCGCGCGATGCGCATGTTGACGATGTCGCCCTCGGCGAGGTTGATCTCGGCGGGGCTCCCCGCGCCCTCGATGATCAGGAGGTCGTAGGTGCGGCGGAGACGATCGAGGCTCTCCGCCACCACGGGAAGGAGCTCGCCGCGCCGCCGTCCGTACTCGCCGAAGGTCAGGCTCCCCACGGGCGCGCCCCGCACGATCACCTGAGAGCGATCGTCGGCCTCGGGCTTGAGGAGGATCGGGTTCATGTCGACGGTGGGCTCGATGCCCGCCGCCTCCGCCTGGGCGGCCTGGGCCCGCCCGATCTCGCGGCCGTCGGCGGTGACGGCGGAGTTCAGCGACATGTTCTGCGCCTTGAACGGAGCGACGCGATGGCCCTGCCGGGCAAAGATCCGGCACAGCGCGGCGGTCAGCAGACTCTTGCCGACGCCGGACGCCGTGCCCTGGAGCATCACGCAGGGCGCCACCGTCATGAGCGATAGCGCCGCCCGAAGTCTTCCCACACGGCGGTCCGCGTCCAGTCGGGCTCGCTCAGGCGGTTCGAGTCGTCGTCGTAATAGGGGTTCGGGAAGAGCACGGTCAGCATCTGCTCGCCGAGCCCGTTCCAGAGCCGGAGCCCGTAGGTCGCCGGCGAGCACGTCCCGCCCACGGTGCGGAAGAACGCGGCACGGGCGACCCGCCGCGCCCGAGCCGCCGGGCCCGAGGTGTCGCCGACACAGAGATGGAAGTGCCAGGCGCCGGCGTCCGCGGTGAGGTAGCCGTCGAGCATGCTGAGCTTCGGCGCCGCCGTGAAGCGGATCTCCCAGGCCGCGCCCTGGATCAGCGGCCCCACCGTGATGCGCGACCAGTGCTCCCCGAACAACTCGATGAGGAGCCGCTCGATCCGATCGCCGTCGACGGCGATGTCCTCGTACTCGGTGGTGGTCCCATCCAGCTCCTTCTCGGTCGTCGTGCTCGCCATGGCGCCGGCCTCCCGGGTTTGGGGACTCGGCGCCATTCTAGCGGCAAACCGCTCATTGCAGGCCGAAGACGACCGGGAGGCGGACGGTGAGCGTTCGGGCAGGCAACTCGGCCGGGAAGGGATGGGCGCGAAGGCTGCGCACGGTCTCCACGGCGGCCTCGTCGAGCATCGGGTGCGCCGAAGACTGGATCACGGACACGGGACCGATCGCGCCGTTCGGCAGGATCGTCAGCTCGAGCGTGACCGTTCCCGCCAACCCGCGCCGGCGCGCCGCGGCAGGATAGCGCAGAGCCTCCTGGATCCGCTGGCGGAGGTGGGCGAGATACCCCGAATACGCCGCGCCGCGATCTCCGGCGCCGCCGCCGGGGACGGCCAGCGCGACCTCCCGTCCCGGCCCGGCTCCGAACCCGGCGCTTCGCCCGTCCCTGGCGAGCGCCGCGGGCGCGCTGCCGTCACCTCGCTCTCCATGCGGGGCGTCGGCGCGCGCCGCCGATCCATCGAGCACGCCCGGCGCCATACTGCTCGTCGCGGTCACCGCTGAATCGGCGGGCGCCGACACTGGCGGAGCCGCGGGCGCGGCGCTCGGCGTCTCGGCCAAGGGAGGCGAGGGCGCGACCGATGGCCAGGGTGCGACTGGCGGCGAAGGTTCAACCGTTTGAGCGACGGCTTCCCGCGAGGGCCGCGGAGCCTCCGCCGGCGGCCGGGTCGCGTTGCGTCCGCGCTCCCTGCCCGGCGAACGAGGGGCCGCGCGCGCCGGTGCCGGCACCGGCGCGCCGCTGACGCGGTCGCCGGCCCCACGTTCGGCGGCATCCTCGGTCAGATCGATGAAGAGGCCCGGGAGGCGATCGGCGCGCGGGATGACGAGGGCGACGGCCAGCACGAGAGCGCTGTGGAGGAGGACCGACACCGCCAAGCCGGCGAACGAACGCCGGCTCACGAGTTCTCCCGAAGCCAGCGGCGGATGCCGGCCTCCAGCGCCGACTTCACCGCTCGCGCCGCCACCGCGCCCAGCCCGCTCGCCGGCCCGCCGAAACGGCAGTCGCGGCCGTGGCCGGTGGCGGCGACGACGACCGCGTCGGTCGAAGTGCCGCTGGCGAGCCCGCCATCGGCGGCGCGGACCTGGGCCTCGGCGAGCGCGAGGGTCTTGGCCTCGGTCGCGGTGATGACCAGATTCACTAGGGCCGCCGGCCCGGGCGCGGCGTCGACCAGGACGATCGTGTTGATCGTCGAGGGTGTCCACACGGCGGCGGCGCCCCGGCCGGCGCCGATCGCGTTGCTGAGCCCCACGGTGACGAGGGCGACCGCGGTCAGCCCATCGGCCGTGGCCGTGGCGACTTCGGCCTTCTCTGTCCAGGCCGCGGTGAGGAGTCCGACGTATGGGGACGCGATGTCGCGGCGTCGGACGAAGTCGGCGAGGACGCGCTCGGTCTCTTCGCAGCGAAAGGACTTCGCTACGTGAACGTTGACGATGGCGCGCGCCTCGCCGACGCCACCGCCCAGCGGCGCCGAGGCCACGACGTGGAGCGGGCGGCGGGCCTGCACCACCACCGCTTCACGATCGATCTCGAGCTCGACACCGTCGATCATCGTGCCCGCACGCCGCTCAATACCGCGCCTGCAGTCCGACCAGCACGTTGATGCCGAGATTCCGGAAGCCGAAGACCTCCATGTAACTCTGGTCCGTGGCGTTGTTGAGCCGCATCGTGAAGTCGAGCGCGGGATAGGCACCGCGCTTTTCCATAATGTGGTACGTGGCGCCGAGGTCGACGCGATGATAGCCGGGGTTTCGGACGGACACTGTGCTAAACGTAGCCGGGTCGAACACTTGATCGAACTGCCTCGACACCACGTTGGCCTGCACGAAGAGGCTCAAGGCGCGCACAGGCCCCCAGGTGAGGCCGAAGTTGTAAGTATGATGGGGGACCCGACGTAGCTCGCGCTTGTTGATGATATCCTTGGTGTCCACGTACGTGTAGTTGGCGGTGAAGAGCAGGTTGTCGAGGATGTCCAGCGCTCCGGCGAACTCGACACCCTGGGTCCAGGCTCGGCCGACGTTGACGGGACAGCCCTGGTCGTCCCCGGGCGGACAGCCCTCGGTCGTCGATTGGAACTGGATCAGGTTACGGAACTTGTTCTCGAAATAGGTCACGCCGAGCCGGATCCGGTCGTGCCAGAGCTTCTGATCGACGCCGGCGTCCCAGCTTTCGCTCCGCTCCGGCCTGAGGTCGGGGTTGGCGGACCCCGGGAAGAACAGGTCGTCGATGGTCGGAGCCCGGAACCCCTCGCCCCACGTGCCGCGGAGCTTCGTGCCCGTCTCCTTGACCGGTATCGCGACTCCGGCCCGGTGGGTCACCGCGCTGCCAAAGGCGCTATTGTCGTCGTAGCGCCAGCCACCCGACAGCACGAGGCGCTCGAGGAGCCGCAGCTCGTCCTGGACGAAGGCCGAGGCCGTGTCGATGTGCTTGAAGAACGTCTGGCGCTCGCCCGGCGCCGAGAATCCCACCGATCGCTCCCGACCGGACTCGGTCCGGTGCTCGCCTCCCAGGATCAGCGTGTTCCACTCGCCGGCGTGGAAGGCCGTCACCAGCTCCACCTCACGGCGCTGATTATTGATCTGCGACCGCGTGTCGGTGCTGTCGAAGTTGCCGGCGGCGACATCGCCCGGCGTGAACGGGTCCTGAAAGCCAAGCTGGTTCCAGAACTGGCCGAAGCGCGCGTGCAGCTCGAACCACTCCAGGGGCTTCTGGTCCCACTGCAGGCTGAGCGTGGTCGTCTCGCTCTGCTGTTTGCTGTCCGGATCGCGCACGAAGAAGGGGCTCGTCGGAATGGTGAAGTCTACCGGCACGTCGATCGCCGTCCGGTTGTAGCGCAGGCTGAGCCCGACGTGGCCGTTCGCCGGCAGGGCAAGCCCGAGGCGAGCGGTGACGGCGCGCTGCTCGGCGCCGTCGTTCCTGAACTGACCATTGCTCTCGAACCAGGAGCCGCCAAACGCGTAATCGAACAGCTTGTAGCTGCCGCTGAAGCCGGCGCGGTCGCGCAGCGTGTCGTAGTTGCCGGCCTCGGTGGACGCGAACGCCGAGAACGGTCCCTTGCCCCGCTTGGTGATGATGTTGACGACGCCGCCGATCGCGTCGGCGCCGTGGAGCGTGGACTGAGGACCGCGGACGATCTCGATGCGCTCGATCTGATC
>MNEF01000100.1 GCA_001917535.1 Candidatus Rokubacteria bacterium 13_1_40CM_69_27 | reverse complement strand
CCAAGGCCGGCATGTGGGCCTGGCTCATCCAGCGGGCGGCCGCCCTGGCGCTGCTGCTCGTCGTCGCGCTGCACCTCGTGAACCCCTTCCGCCGCGGCGTGCAGGCGGCGCTGCTCGCGCTCGTCCTCATCCACGCGCTGCTGGGCGTGCGGTCGCTGCTGCTCGACGTCGGGGTGCCCCTGCGCTGGCACCGCGCGCTCTTCGCGCTGGCGCTGATCGTGGCGGGCGCGCTCTTCGCGCTGGTGTGGGCCGGGCGCTGGTACTGATTATGGCAGGGGCGGAGGTGCTGGCTGAGGGTATAGTCTTGGACGGAGTAGACGGATGACTGACGAGACGTCGGCGGCCACCGGGTTGCATCGCCGTATCAAGGTCCTCGACAGCAAGATGGCGTACGTGGACGTCGGGCGTGGCAATCCCGTGGTCTTCCTGCACGGCAACCCGACCTCGTCCTACCTCTGGCGCAATGTGATCCCGCATGTCGGTGAAGCGTTCTGCCCGCAGACGGAGCCCGTGGCCCGATGCCTGGCGCCCGATCTGATCGGCATGGGGAGTTCCGGCAAGGCGCCGGCGGGCTCCTACCGCTTCGTCGACCATGCGCGGTACCTCGATGCCTGGTTCGACGCGCTCGGCCTCGATCGGGTGACGATGGTCGTCCACGACTGGGGCTCCGCGCTCGGCTTCCGGTGGGCGCAGCGTCATCCCGAGCGCGTTCGGGGGATCGTCTACATGGAGGCGATCGTTCGCCCCATCACTTGGGACGAGTGGCCGGAGAACGCGCGGAGGATTTTCCAAGCCATGCGCTCGCCGGCCGGCGAGGAGATCGTTCTCGCGAAGAACGTCTTCGTCGAGCGCATCCTGCCCGGCAGCATCCTGCGAAAGCTGAACGACGAGGAGATGGACGCCTACCGGCGCCCGTGGCGCGAGCCCGGCGCCGGGCGGTGGCCCATGCTCGCGTGGCCGCGGGAGCTTCCCATCGGCGGGGAGCCCGCGGACGTCGTGGCTCTCGTGGATGGCTATGCGCGCTGGCTCGCCCAGTCGAGCATCCCGAAGCTCTTCGTCAACGCCGAGCCCGGCTCCATCCTCGTCGGCGCCCAGCGCGACTTCTGCCGCCGCTGGCCCAACCAACGCGAGGTCACCGTGCGGGGGCTGCACTTCCTGCAGGAAGACTCGCCGGCCGACATCGGGCGGGCGGTGGCGGACTTCGTGCGGAGCCTGCCGTGACGCTCGACCGGCGGCGCGACACGTCTGACCGGCAGGTGCTCCGATAGTCACGCTGCGCGTGTTCCGGTGGACGGCCGGGGAGCCCGAGCGCTGGCAGGAGTACCGGGTCAGCCCGGGGGCCGACACCACCGTGCTCGACGCGCTCGTCGAGATCCAGCGCACGCAGGATCCCACCCTCGCCTTCCGCTACGCCTGTCGCGTCGGCATGTGCGGCTCCTGTGCGGTGGTGGTGAACGGGCGCGAGCGCTGGGCCTGCCGCACGCGGATCAGCGGCCTGGGGGGCCGGCCGCTGAGCGTGCGCCCCCTCTATCACTTTCCACTCCTCCGGGATCTGGTCGTGGACATGACGCCGTTCAGCGACCAGCTCGGCGCCGTCGGCGCCGCGTTCGGGCCGCGGCCGTCGGCCCCCGCGTACGAGGCGATCTCCCGTGACGCCGCCGAGCGGCGGGAGATCGACGGCGCCATCGAGTGCATCGGTTGCGGCATGTGCGTGTCCGCCTGCACCATGGTCGCCGCCAACGAGCGCTTTCCGGGGCCGGCGGCGCTCAACCGCGCCTTCACGCTCCAGCGCGACTCCCGCGAGGGCGCCGCCGAGGCGCGCTGGTCCGTGTTGCTCTCCGACGACGCGCTGGCGCGCTGCCACGGCCAGGCCAACTGCACGGAGGTCTGCCCCATGGGCCTGAGCCCGACGACGTCGATCATCCGGCTCCGCCAGATGGCCACGCGACGGCTGCTCGGCCGGCGCTGAGCGTCGGTCCCGTCCTTGACGAGCCACGGCGCGGCGCGCTAGAGTTATTCGGCACTTGCGCGCCTCCCGCCCGCCGTCGGATGGGAGGCGAACGTTTGCCTGAGGAGGTTCCGATGTCGGCCGAACAGATCCGGTCGCTCTACGCCGCCATGCCGGACCGTCTCGCGCGGGCGCGCCGGAAATTCGGCCGGCCGCTCACCCTGACCGACAAGATCTTGGTAGCCCACTGCTGGGACTTCGACGCGCAGCAGTGGGAGCGGGGCAAGGCGGTGCTGCGCCTGCGGGTGGACCGCGTGTCGCTGCAGGACGCGACCGGTCAGATGGCGCTGCTGCAATTCATGCAGTCCGGCCGCAAGCGCGTGGCGGTGCCCACGACCGTGCATTGTGACCACCTCATCCGCGCCGAGTCGGGCGCCGCCGAGGACTTCGCGCGGGCGATCAGCGAAAACCAGGAGGTCTACGAGTTCCTCCGCTCGGCCTCGCGCAAGTTCGGGATCGGCTTCTGGCGTCCGGGTTCGGGGATCATCCACCAGGTCGTCCTGGAGAACTACGCGTTCCCCGGGGGCCTCATGATCGGCGCCGACTCGCACACGCCGAACGGCGGCGGCCTCGGCATGCTCGCCATCGGTGTCGGAGGCGCCGACGCCGCCGAGGCCATGGCCGGGCTGCCGTGGGAGGTGTTGCATCCGAAGCTCGTCGGCGTACACCTGACGGGTAAGCTGGCGGGCTGGGCGGCGCCCAAGGACGTCATCACCTACCTCTGCGCGCTGCTCACGGTGAAGGGCGGCACCAACAAAGTCATCGAGTACTTCGGCCCCGGGGCCGAGTCGATCAGCGCGACCGGCAAGGGGACGATCTGCAACATGGGCGCCGAGCTCGGGGCCACCACCTCCGTCTTTCCCTTCGACACGCGCATGGCCACGTATCTGAGAGCGACCGACCGAAGCGACATCGCGAAGCTCGCCGAGGAGTGCGGCCGGCACCTGACGCCGGACCCCGAGGTGGTCGACCACCCCCAGGCCTTCTACGACGAGATCGTCGAGATCAACCTGGACGAGCTGGAGCCCCAGGTCGTGGGGCCGCACTCGCCCGACCGGGGCCGGTCGATCAGCAAGCTGGCCGCCGAGGCGCGCGCCAACAGCTGGCCCGTGAAGATCACGAACTGCCTGATCGGCTCCTGCACGAACTCCTCGTACGAGGACATGCGCCGGGCCGCCCACCTCGCCCGGCAGGGGATCAAGGCGGGGCTGCGCGCGAAGGTCCCCTTCCTCATCACCCCCGGCTCGGAGCGCATCTACCAGACGATCAAGCGCGACGGCATCATCGAGATCTTCCAGGGCATGGGCGGGACGGTGCTCGCCAACGCCTGCGGGCCCTGCATCGGGCAGTGGAAGCGGCGGGACGTCGGGGCCGACGAGACCAATACGATCGTCTCGTCGTTCAACCGGAACTTCCCCGGGCGCAACGACGGTAGCGCGGCGACGCTCTCGTTCCTGACGAGCCCGGAGATCGTCACGGCCCTGGCCTTCGCCGGCACGCTCGAGTTCGATCCGGTGCACGGCACGCTGACCGGCCCCGACGGCAAGGCGTTCCGGTTCACCCCGCCCGAGGCCGAGGAGGTGCCGCGCGAGGGCTTCGCCGGCGGCGCCGAGGGCTACGAAGCGCCGGCCGACGACCCGGACGCCGTGCAGATCGTCATCCCGCCCGACAGCCAGCGCCTGCAGCTCCTGGGGCCGTTCGTGGCCTGGGACGGCAAGGACTTCGTGGACCTGCCGATCCTCGTCAAGACCAAGGGCAAGACGACCACCGACCACATCTCGCCGGCCGGGCCGTGGCTGCTCGTCCGCGGCCACCTCGACCGGATCAGCGACAACATGTTCATGGGCGCTCTCAACGCCTTCACCGGCGAGACGGGCAAGGGCGTGAACCCAATATCCGGCGCCGCCGGCCAGCCCCTGGCCAAGATCGCCCGCGAGCTGAAGGCCAAGGGCCAGCAGTGGATGGTGGTCGGCGGCGAGAATTATGGCGAGGGCTCGAGCCGCGAGCACGCGGCGATGTCGCCTCGCTATCTCGGGTGCGCCGCCGTGCTCGTCCGCTCCTTCGCGCGTATCCACGAGACCAACCTCAAGAAGCAGGGCATTCTCCCGCTCACCTTCGCCGATCCCCGGGACTATGACCGCATCGAGCAGAACGACCGGGTGAGCATCGTCGGCCTCCACGCGCTGGAGCCGGGGAAGCCGGTGACCGTGCGCATCAAGAAGCCGGACGGCCGGGTCGAGGAGATCCGCGCCAATCACACCATGACCCGAGAACAGATCGCGTGGTTCCGGGCGGGCTCGGCGCTCAACGCCGGGCAGCTGCCGATCCACCCCGCGACCGGCCAGCCGGTGGCGATGGCGGACGTGCGCCTGCGTCCCGGCGACGTCGATCCCAAGCCAGGAGACAGAAAGTAATGCCAGGGAAGGTCAAGGTCCCCGCGGGGGAGAAGATCACCATCGACCACGGGAAGCTGCGCGTTCCCGATCACCCCATCATTGCGTTCATCGAGGGCGACGGCACCGGCCCCGACATCTGGCGGGCGGCCGTCCGCGTCCTCGACGCCGCCGTCGAGCAGGTCTACCGCGGGCGGAAGAAGATCGCGTGGATGGAGACCTACGCGGGCGACAAGGCCAAGGAGGTCTACGGCGCCGAGTGCCCGCCCAACCTCCTGCCTCAGGAGACGGTGGACGTCATCCGCGAATATCTGGTCGCGATCAAGGGGCCGCTCACGACCCCCGTGGGTGAAGGGTTCCGCTCGCTCAATGTCGCGCTTCGTCAGGTGCTGGATCTCTACGTCTGCCTCCGCCCGGTCCGCTACTTCAAGGGCGTGCCGTCGCCGGTGAAGCACCCCGAACGGCTGGACATGGTGATCTTCCGCGAGAACACCGAGGACATCTACGCGGGAATCGAGTGGGAGCAAGGGACGCCGGAGGCCCGGAAGGTCGTCGCCTTCCTCCAGAACGAGATGGGGGTCAAGCAGATCCGCTTCCCGAACACCTCCTCCATCGGGATCAAGCCGGTGTCGAAGGAGGGCTCGGAGCGGTTGATCCGCGCCGCCGTCCGCTACGCGATCGAGAACCACCGGCGTAACGTCACGCTGGTCCACAAGGGGAACATCCAGAAGTACACCGAAGGCATGTTCATGAAGTGGGGCTACGCGCTGGCCAAGCGCGAGTTCGGCGACAAGACCGTGTCGTGGGACGAGTGCGGCGGCCGGCCGCCCGCGGGCAAGATCCTCGTCAAGGACGCCATCACCGACGCGTTCCTGCAGCAGATCCTCACCCGTCCCGACGAGTTCGACGTGATCCCGTGCCCGAACCTCACCGGCGATCTGATCTCCGACGCGCTGGCCGCCCAGGTGGGGGGCATCGGCATCGCGCCCGGGGCCAACATCAACTACGACACGGGTCACGCGCTGTTCGAGGCTACCCACGGAACGGCGCCCAAGTATGCCGGGCAGGACAAGGTCAACCCCGGCTCGGTCATCCTCTCCGGCGAGATGATGCTGCGCTATCTCGGCTGGACGGACGCCGCCGACCGCATCATCGCCGGGCTCGAGCGGACCATCCAGTCGAAGGTCGTGACCTACGACTTCGCCCGGCTGATGGAGGGTGCCCGGGAGGTAAAGTGCTCCGAGTTCGGGACGGCGATCATCGGGAACATGGCGAAGCTGTAGTGCGAGCCGCAGGACGGCCGGGGGCTGGGGCCCCCGCGTCCGAGGCGAGCCGATAAACAGAGAAGGGCGGGTATGCAAGTCGGGAAGGCAGAACCGCTGAGCGTCGTCAATCGCCGTCCCAAGATCACCGTCGTCGGCGCCGGCAACGTGGGCGCCACGGTGGCGCAGTATGCGGTCGAGAAGGAGTTGGGCGACGTCGTGCTGGTGGACGTCATCGAGGGCGTGCCCCAGGGCAAGGCCCTCGATCTCCTCCAGGCCGGCCCCATCCACGGCTACGACTCCACGCTGACCGGCTCCAACGGCTACGAGGAGACGGCCGACTCCGATATCGTGATCATCACGGCCGGCCTGGCCCGCAAGCCTGGCATGACGCGCGACGACCTCCTCTTCAAGAACGCCGAGATCGTCGGTGCCGTCGTCGAGCAGGTCGTCCCGCGCTCGCGGAACGCCATCCTGGTCCTGGTGACCAACCCGCTGGACGCCATGGTCCAGCTGGCCTGGAAGAAGTCGGGGTTCGCGGCCGAGCGCGTGATCGGCATGGCCGGCGTCCTCGACTCCTCACGCTTCCGCACCTTCATCGCCCGCGAGCTGGGGGTATCGGTGGAGAACGTGACGGCGTTCGTGCTGGGCGGCCACGGCGACACGATGGTCCCGCTGCCGCGCTACTCCACGGTGGCCGGCATTCCGATCACCGACCTCCTGCCTCCCGAGCGGATCGAGGCCCTCGTCAAGCGGACGCGCGAGGGCGGCGCCGAGATCGTGAACTTCCTCAAGACCGGCAGCGCCTATTACGCGCCGGCGGCGTCGGTCGTGGAGATGGTCGAAGCGATCCTCAAGGACAAGAAGAAGATCCTGCCCTGCGCCGCCTACCTCAACGGCCCGTACGGCGTGCGGGGACTCTACGTCGGCGTGCCGGTGAAGCTCGGGCGCTGCGGCGTCGAGCAGATCATCGAGATCAAGCTGACCAGCGAGGAGCAGACGGCCTTTCAACAGTCGGCGGCCGCCGTGCGTGAGCTGGTCGACAAGCTGAAGCTGTAAGAGGAGATCACATCATGGTGAAGAAGATTCCGGACGGGTACCACGCGGTCACCCCGTACCTCACGGTCCGGGACGGCGCGCAGGTGATCGAGTTCTACAAGCGGGCCTTCGGGGCGAAAGAGATCATGCGGATGCCCGGCCCCGATGGCAAGAGCATCATGCACGCCGAGGTGCAGATCGGCGACTCCATCGTCATGCTGAGCGCCGAGCAGCCGGGCATGGGCTGCCGGGCGCCGTCCTCGGTAGGCGGCCCCACCAGCTATCTCTACATATACGTGCCGGACGTGGACGCCGCCTTCAAGCAGGCGGTGGGCGCCGGCGCCAAGGTCCTCATGCCCCTCGCCGACATGTTCTGGGGCGACCGCTACGGGCAGGTCGAGGATCCCTCCGGCCACCGCTGGGGCCTGGCCACGCACAAAGAAGACGTCCCGCCCACCGAGATGGAAAAGCGCGCGCGGGAGTTCATGGCCAAAATGGGCCAGCAGAAGAAGTAGGGCTATGCGCGAGATCCACGTCAGCGCCATCGCTGACGCCGTCAAGAAGCTCTGCATGGAGGCGAACTGGGACCTGGAGCCGGACATGCTCCGGGCCTTCGACCGGGCGCTCCGGACGGAGCGCTCGCCGGCGGGCAAGCAGGTGCTCCAGATCCTGAAGGACAACGCCCAGATGGCGAAGACCAAGCGCATCCCGTACTGCCAGGACACGGGCTTCGTCGTCTGCTTCGTGGAGCTGGGCCAGGACGTCCACGTGACGGGCGGGGGACTGTACGACGCCATCAACGCGGGCGTGAGCCAGGGCTACCAGGAGGGCTTCCTGCGCGCCTCGATCGTCCGGTCGCCCTTCGATCGCGTCAACACCGGCGACAACACGCCGGCGGTCATCCACACAGACGTGGCGCCGGGCGCGACGATGAAAATCATGGTCATGGCCAAGGGCGGCGGCTGCGAGAACCGCTCGAAGTACAAGATGCTCACGCCGGCCGACGGGCTCGAGGGCGTCAAGGAGTGGATCATCGAGTGCGTGCGGACGGCCGGGCCTGACGCCTGCCCGCCGCTGATCCTCGGCGTCGGCGTGGGTGGCACGTTCGAAAAGGCCGCGATCTTGTCGAAGAAAGCCCTCTTTCGCGAGCTCGGCAGCCCCAATCCCGATCCGGCCCTCGATGTTCTCGAAAAAGAGCTGCTGGAGCGCGCCAACCGACTCGGTATCGGGCCCCAGGGCTACGGCGGCGACACGACTGCCTTCGGCATCCACATCCTGACCTATCCCTGCCACATCACCTCGCTCCCCGTGGCCGTCACCATCGAGTGCCACGCCCACCGGCATAAGGAGGTCGTGCTGTGATCGCGGGCGTTCGAGCGCGGGCTTGGCCCGCGCAACGAGGTCTGGGGGAGGCCTCGGAGGGGGCCGGCGAGGCCCCCGCCGACGAAATCGTTTGCCACGCGCACCGACACAAAGAAAGTGACGCTGTGATGCTGACGGGGGCGTCTGAGCGCGTGCGCCTCGAGCGGGTGGCGGGGGAGCGGCTCCCATCCGCCAGCAGCCCGTGGCACCACGCGCGCGAGCGCAGACGGGATCGAGGCCTGAAGTGCGCGTATCGGTTCGCCCCGCCCGCGACGCCAGCCGCCAGCAGCGATGCCGGATGGGGGCCGCGACCCGGCCAGGACCCGCTCGGAGGCGCACGATGATCAGGACCGCGCCCGACGGGATCAAGGAGGTGACCCCGCCGCTGAGCGATGCCGACATCGAAGCGCTCAAGGCGGGCGACCGGGTGCGGATCACGGGCGTGGTCTATACCGCGCGTGATGCCGCGCACGGCAGGCTCTTCCCCCTGATCGAGAAGGGCCAGCCGCTGCCCATCGACGTCAGGGGCCAGATCATCTACTACACGGGCCCCTCGCCGGCGCGCCCGGGCGACATTGTCGGCTCGATCGGCCCGACGACGGGCGGGCGGATGGATAAGTTCACTCCTGCGCTCCTCAAGCTCGGGCTGAAGGCCACGATGGGGAAGGGCGCGCGCTCCCGGCTGGTCAGGGACGCCCTCAAGCAGTGCAAGGCCGTGTACTTCGGGGCGATCGGCGGCGCCGGCGCCGTGCTCTCCCGGTTCGTCAAGACGGTCGAGATCGTCGCCTACGAGGATCTGGGGACCGAGGCGATCCGGCGGCTCGAGGTCGAGAACTTCCCGGCCATGGTGATCAACGACTGCTACGGCGGCGATCTTTACGAGGACGGCATGAAGGCGTACGCGCGGGAGGACACAGCGCCGTCACAGTGATCGCCCTCTGGTCCACCTCGATCGGCAAGAAGGCGGTGATGGCAGTCACCGGCTTCATTTTGACGGGCTTCGTGGTCGCTCACATGCTCGGCAACCTCAAGATCTTCCAGGGCGAGGAGAAGTTCAACAGCTACGCCGTCTGGCTGCGCGAGGTGGGCAGCCCCGCCCTCGGACACCAGCAGTTTCTCTGGGTGCTCCGGCTCATTCTGTTGGCGGCGGTCGCGCTCCACATCGGGGCGGCCGTGCAGCTGACGCGGATGAGCTACGCCGCGCGCCCGGTCCGCTACCGGCGGACGGAAGCGATCCACGCGACGTACGCGGCACGCACCATGCGGTGGGGTGGCGTGATCCTCACGCTGTTCGTGATGTATCACATCCTCCACTTCACCTTTGGCGCCGTAGGCTACGCGCCGGGGCAGTACCGGCCCATGTCGGTCTACCGCAACGTCGTGGTTGGGTTCTCCGTGTGGTACGTGTCGGCCTTCTACATCGTGGCGATGATCGCGCTCGGGCTTCACCTGTACCACGGGGTGTGGTCGATGTTTCAGACGCTCGGCGTGAACACCGTCGGCGCTGACCGCTTCTTCTTCCGGACGCTTGCCACCGTCACGTCACTGGTAGTGATTCTCGGCAATATCTCGGTCCCGGTGGGCGTGCTGGCCGGGCTGGTCAGATGACCAGGGGGTCACGCCAGGGCGAAAAGTGAAGGACATCGACATGGAGACGAGGGTCGGCCTTCCCGCGGAAGATCCGGCAGCCAGCCGGCTCGATGCGGAGATTCCACCGGGTCCGATCGAGCGGAAGTGGGAGCGGCACCGCTTCGATATGAAGCTGGTGAGTCCGGCCAACCGGCGCCGCTATACCATCCTGGTCGTGGGCTCGGGCCTCGCCGGGGCCGCCGCCGCAGCGTCGCTCGGCGAGATGGGCTACAACGTCAAGTGCTTTTCCTACCACGATAGCGCGCGCCGCGCCCACTCGATCGCCGCCCAGGGCGGCATCAACGCGGCCAAAAACTACCGGAACGACGGCGACAGCGTCTTCCGGCTCTTCTACGACACCGTAAAGGGGGGCGACTTCCGCTCACGGGAGGGGAACGTCTACCGCCTGGCCGAGCTGAGCCTGAACATCATCGACCAGTGCGTCGCCCAGGGTGTTCCCTTTGCGCGCGAGTACGGGGGGCTCCTCGACAACCGCTCCTTCGGCGGGGCCCAGGTCTCCCGCACGTTCTACGCCCGGGGCCAGACGGGCCAGCAACTCCTGCTCGGGGCGTATCAAGCGCTCCAGCGCCAGGTTGGTCTCGGCTCCGTGACCCTGTTCATCCGCACCGAGATGCTGGACCTTGTCGTCATCGACGGGCGCGCGCGCGGCATCGTGACGCGCAACCTCGCCACCGGCGCCATTGAGTCGCACGTCGGCGACGCGGTGGTGCTCGCGACCGGCGGCTACAGCAACGTGTTCTATCTCTCCACGAACGCCAAGGCGTCGAACGCGACGGCGATCTGGCGCGCGCACAAGCGGGGCGCCTTCTTCGCCAACCCGTGCTTCACGCAGATCCATCCGACGTGTATCCCGGTGAGCGGTGAGTATCAGTCGAAGCTCACGCTGATGAGCGAGTCGCTGCGCAACGACGGGCGCGTGTGGGTGCCGAAGAAGATCGGGGACGGCCGACCGCCGGACCAGATCCCGGAGAGCGAGCGTGATTACTACCTGGAGCGGAAGTACCCGAGCTACGGCAACCTGGCCCCGCGCGACATCGCCTCCCACGCCGCCAAGGACGTGTGCGATGAGAAGCGCGGCGTCGGGCCCGGCGGGCGGGGTGTGTACCTCGACTTCGCCGACGCCATCCGGCGTCTCGGCGAATCCGTGATCCGCGAGAAGTACGGCAACCTCTTCGACATGTACGAGCGGATCACCGGCGAAAACGCCTACCGGGTCCCGATGCGGATCTATCCTGCGCCCCACTATACGATGGGTGGACTCTGGGTGGACTACAACCTCATGGCGACCATTCCCGGCCTCTTCGTCGCCGGGGAAGCAAACTTCTCCGACCACGGCGCGAACCGCCTGGGCGCGAGCGCGCTCATGCAGGGGCTCGCCGACGGCTACTTCATCCTGCCGGCCACGGTCGGTGACTACCTGGCGCGGACGCCGCCGGGTGGGGTCGACACGGGCCACCCGGCCGTCGAGGCGGCCGAGGCCGAGGTCGCGACGCGCGTCGCGCAACTACTCGGCATCAGGGGCATGCGGACGGTCGACTCGTTCCACCGCGAGCTGGGGCAGATCATGTGGGACCACTGCGGCATGGCGCGCAACGAGGGCGGGCTCCGTTACGCGCTCGGAAAGATCCCCGAGCTTCGCCAGGAGTTCCGCGAGAACGTCCGGGTGCTCGAGAGGAACGAGGAGCTGAACCAGTCGCTTGAGAAGGCGGGTCGGGTGGTGGACTTCCTCGAGCTGGCCGAGCTCATGTGCATCGACGCGCTGCACCGCGCGGAGTCGTGCGGCGGCCACTTCCGGGAGGAGCACCAGACCCCGGACGGCGAGGCGCTGCGCGACGACGAGCGCTTTGCCTACGTGTCCGCCTGGGAGTACACGGGTACGCTGGCCCGGCCCACCCTCCACAAGGAGCCCCTGGCCTTCGAGTACGTCCACCTCGCCCAGCGATCGTACCGATGAACCTGACGCTCAGGGTGTGGCGCCAGAAGAACGCCCACGCCCGCGGCCGCTTTGTGACGTACGAGGCTAGGAACGTCAGCCCGGACATGTCCTTCCTCGAGATGCTCGACGTCGTCAACGAGGAGCTGATCGGGCGCGAGCAGGAGCCGATCGCGTTCGAGCACGACTGCCGGGAGGGCATCTGTGGCGCCTGCGGCTTCATGATCAACGGCATCGCGCATGGGCCGAAGCGCGGGACCACCGTCTGCCAGCTCCACCTGCGGACCTTCCGAGATGGCGACCACCTCACGCTCGAGCCGTGGCGGGCCAAGGCCTTCCCGGTGATCAAGGACCTGGTCGTGGATCGGGGCGCCTTCGACCGGATCATCCAGGCGGGTGGCTTCATCAGCGCGCCGGCGGGCGCCGCCCCCGACGCCAACGCCATCCTGGTGCCGAAGGAGGATGTGGAACTGGCGTTCGACGCGGCGGCCTGCATTGGCTGCGGCGCCTGCGTGGCCGCCTGCCCGAATGCCTCGGCCATGCTCTTCACAGCCGCCAAGGTGTCGCACCTGGGCCTCCTGCCCCAGGGGCAGCCCGAGCGCAACGATCGCGTGCGTAACATGGTGGCCGCGATGGACCGGGAGATGTTCGGGGGCTGCACCAACATGGGCGAGTGCCAGGCGGTGTGCCCCAAGGAGATCACCATCGCCTTCATCGCCCGCCTGAACCACGACCTGCTCGCCGCGAGCTTCAAGGGCCGGAAACCCCCGCGGACGGCCGCGTCACCTTGACGGCGTCAGGGCCGTAGCGTAGTGTCCTTTTGACCCATGGATCTGTCCGCCTGTGACGTGCTGGTGGTGGGCGGCGGGGGCGCCGGCCTCCGCGCCGCTATCGCCGTCGCCGAGACTCATCCCAACCTTCGCGTCGCCGTAATCTCCAAGGTCTATCCCATGCGCAGCCACACGGTGTCGGCGGAGGGCGGCGCCGCCGCGGTGATCAAGCCTGGGGACAGCCTGGAAGAGCACGCCTACGACACGATCTCCGGGGGCGACTGGCTCTGCGATCAGGACGCGGTGGAGGCCTTTGTCAGAGAGGCGCCCGCCGAGATGCTGCGGCTGGAGCACTGGGGCTGTCCCTGGAACCGGGAGCCGGACGGCAGCATCGCCGTGCGCCCCTTTGGGGGTATGAAGGCCCAGCGCACCTGGTTCGCCGCCGACAAGACCGGCTTTCACATGCTCCACACGCTCTTTCAAACCACGCTGAAGTACGACGTCATCCAGCGCTACGACGAATTCTTTGTCACCAAGTTGCTGGTGGACGAGGGACGCTGCCAGGGCGTCGTGGCGATCGAACTTGGGACGGGGAAGATCCATGCCATCACCGCCAAGGCCGTGATTCTTTGCACGGGCGGCTGCGGCAAGGTGTTCCCATTCACCACCAACGCGAACATCAAGAACGGCGACGGGATGGCGCTTGCCTACCGGGCGGGGGCCCCGCTCAAGGACATGGAGTTCGTTCAGTACCATCCCACCGGCCTTCCGTTTACGGGAATCCTGATCACCGAGGCCGCCCGCTCGGAAGGCGGCTGGCTCCTGAACAAGGACGGCTATCGTTACCTCCAGGATTACGACCTGGGCAAGCCCGAGCCCAGACCGGTGTTGCGCTCCATGGAGCTGGGCCCGCGCGACCGACTCTCCCAGGCCTTCGTCAAGGAGCAAGAGAAGGGCCGCACGCTCGAAGGGCCGTACGGACACTACGTCCATCTCGACCTCCGTCACCTGGGGGAGAAGCTGATCGACAAGAAGCTCCCCTTCGTTCGGGAGCTGTGCCTGAAGTACGTGGGCATCGATCCGGTCAAGGAGATGATCCCGGTGCGGCCCGTCGTCCATTACATGATGGGCGGGGTCTCAACCGACATTGACGGGGCCACGCCCTTGCCCGGGCTCTATGCGGCAGGCGAGGTGGCCTGCGTGAGCATCAACGGCGCCAATCGGCTGGGCTCCAACTCGCTGCCCGAGTGCCTCGTGTTCGGGGCGCGGGCCGGCAAGGTTGCTGCGGCGTTCGCCGCTGAGCTAAAGGCGCCGTCTCCGTCGGTCCTGACCCAGGCCCACGATGAAGAGCGGCGACTCGAGGAAAAGTTCCGCCGCGGGAGGGGCGCCAAGGAGCGGATCGCCACGCTACGGGCGGAGATGCACGAAACGATGGAGGAGAGCGCGGGCATCTATCGCAATGGTCCCGCGCTCCAGAAGGCGGCGGACAAGCTGCGAAGCCTGCAGGAGCGCTTCCGCCACCTCACGCTGGACGATCATAGCTACACCTTCAACACTGAGCAGACCGCGGCGCTGGAGCTGTCCTACATGCTGGATGTGGCCGAGACCATCGTACAGAGTGCCCTGCAGCGCACAGAGTCCCGTGGCTCGCACCAGCGCACTGACTACCCGGAGCGCGACGACAAGAACTTCCTGGGCCACGCGCTGGCCTACCGGGCGGAGGACGGGCCTCCCCGCATCGAATGGGTACCGGTCACGATCACCCGCTGGCCGCCGGGCCAGCGCGTCTACGGGAGGTAGGAGACCATGCCGGCCACGGTGGCCCTTGCTGTGGCGCGCTATCGCCCGGAAGAGGAGCCGGCACCCACGCTGCAGACCTATGAGGTTCCCTTCCGGGAGGACTGGGTAGTCCTCGACGCCCTCAACTACATCAAGGACAGGCTCGACGGCTCCCTCTCCTTCCGCTGGTCCTGCCGGATGGGGGTCTGCGGGAGCTGCGGGATGAAGGTGAACGGCACCCCGGTGCTCACGTGCGCCGCCTTCTTGTCTGAGCATCTGCCCGGCCCGATCCGCGTCGAACCGTTGGACTACTTCCCGGTGGTCCGCGACTTGGTGGTGGATCTCTCCGACTTCATGCGGAAGCTCAAGAAGGTGAAGCCCTGGATCCTCCGCGAGGAGGAGAAACCGCTGGCGGAAGGCGAGTACCGGCAGACGCCCGACCAGCTCGACGCCTACAAGCAGTTCAGCATGTGCATCAACTGCATGCTCTGCTACTCCGCCTGCCCCATCTACGGGCTGGAGCCCAGCTTCATCGGCCCAGCGGCCATTGCGCTCGCCCAGCGCTACAACATGGACTCTCGCGACCAGGGGGCGCGAGAGCGTCTGGAGATCCTCTCGGGATACGACGGCATCTGGCAGTGCACCTTCGTCGGCGAGTGCACGAAGGTCTGCCCCAAGAACGTGGATCCGGCCGGCGCCATCCAGCAGTACAAGCTCACCAGCGCGGTCCACTGGCTCAAGACCTTGCTCCCCTGGGGGGCGCGATGAGCCTGGGCGCCCACTACACGCCGTACCATCCGAAGTGGTACCGCCGCCGCGTCTCGGTCTGGTGGTGGCTCCAGACCTGGTCCTACACCCGCTTCGTCCTACGCGAGCTGACGAGCGTCTTCGTCGCCCTCTTCGCCGTGGTCCTCCTCTGGCACATCTGGGCGCTGGAGCTGGGTCCCGAGGCCTATGCCCGGCTGCTCGTCCGCCTGGGGACGCCCCTCTTCGTGGTGCTTCACGGGGTGGCCTTCGTCTTCGTCCTCTTCCACTCGATCACCTGGTTCAACCTGGCCCCCAAAGCGATGGTCGTGCGGCTCAGGGGCAAGCGGATGCCCGACTGGGTCGTCGTCGGATCGAACTACGCGGCTTGGCTCGTGCTTTCCCTGGCCGTGGCCGTGATCCTCCTGCGCCGCTAGCCGGTAGATGGGCAGACCGATCACGCCGTTTCTGTGGTTGCTTTTCAGCGTCGGAGGGACGGTCTCCGCTCTCCTGTTCCCTGTCCATCTCTTCCTGACAGGACTGGCCATTCCCCTGGGATGGATCGACCCGCCCCGCTACGAAGCGCTCATCGGTCTCCTGCGGCACCCGATCACCCGGCTCTATCTCTTCGTCATCATCGCCTTTCCTCTCGTCCACTGGGCCCATCGCTTCCGCTACACGCTCTACGACGGTCTTCAGATCAAGCATCTCACCGCGCTCATCGTGGTGTTTTGTTACGGCGCTGCGCTGGTCGGAAGCGCCGCGGCCGCCTACCTCCTGTGGAACATTCCCTAGGGGCCTAACACCGAACGCCAGTCATGTTCGACCTGAAGCCCCTGTCCAGAGAATCCATCCCCCGCGCCCTCGAGAAGGCCGAGCGCTACCGGCTTCTCGACGAGCCGGTTCAGGCCGAGAGCATCTGCCAGGACGTGCTGCGGATCGAGCCCGATAACCAGCACGCCCTCGTGATGCTGCTGCTTGCCATCACCGACCAGTTCGACGAGGGATTGGCGGACCGCGTCTCCGAGGCCCGGCGGGTACTTCCGCGCCTGCGCGACGAGTACGAGCGGCTGTACTACGCCGGAATCATTTGCGAGCGGCTGGCCCGGGCCCAGCTCAAGCGGGGCGGGCCCGGATCGGGATTCCGGGCCCACGAGGGGCTGCGCGAGGCGATGAGCTTCTATGAGAAGGCCGAAGCCCTTCGCCCCCCGGGAAACGACGATTCGCTCCTCCGCTGGAATACCTGCGCCCGCATCCTCGCGCGCAACCCTCGGCTCGCCCCCGGGCCGGAGGAACGCGTCGAACCTCCGCTGGAGTAGGGCCCTACGAAGATCTTGGTAATGAAGCTATCCGTCGTCTTGAAGTCGAAGACTTCCCCGTGATCCTCATCAACGACTGCCGGGGTCGCGACCTCTGTCAGGACGGGATGCGGGCCTACGCGCGGGAGCGCGCATGAGTCGCGTGTTGAGTGAGCGGCGGCCGCCCATCGCGGCGGCCCATCTGAGGACCGACGCCTGGTGGGCGCTGCCACTCGCGGTCGTGGTCGTCCTCAGCGCATTCATCGTCTACTCGACGTGGGCCGCGCTCCAGAACGCGCACTATTTCGTCCCGCCCTACCTCTCGCCCTTTTACTCGCCCTGCATCACGGAGTCGTGCCTGCATCTGAGCTTCGGCGTCGGGCTGGCCGATTTCACGTTCCCCGTCGTCGGCGTGCTCTCGCCGGCCTTCCTGATCCTGTGGGGCCCGGGTCTCTTCCGGCTGACCTGCTACTACTACCGCAAGGCCTACTACCGCTCCTTCTGGCTGGCGCCGGTGGCGTGCGCCGTCCGCGACGTCAAGAGCTACACGGGCGAGACGCGCTTTCCGCTCTTCCTCCAGAACTTCCATCGCTACACGTGGTATCTGGCGGTGTTCTTCGTCGTCATGCTCACCTGGGACGCGATCCTCGCCTTCCGGTTCCCCGACGGCTTCGGAATCGGCGTGGGCACGCTGGTGATGTGGGTCAACGTCACCCTCCTGGCCGGCTACACCTTCTCGTGCCACTCGTGCCGCCACGTCTGCGGCGGGCACGTGGACGTTTTCTCCGAGGCGGAGACCCGCTACAAGGTCTGGCGCTTCCTGACGCGGCTCAACGAGCGCCATCCGATGTATGCCTGGCTCTCGCTGTTCAGCGTGGGCTTGACCGATCTCTACATCCGGCTGGTGTCCATGGGCGTGATCCGCGACCTGAGGATTCTGTGATGCGACGCCGACTGGCTTCGCCCCGCTTCGTTCTCGGTCGTCGCCGATCCTCACGTACAACCGCGTACGCTCCGGTCGGCTCCTCCCTCGGGCCTCGCGGTGCTCGCCATTCGGCATCGCATGGGGCGCTCCGGGAATCACCTGAGGATTCTGTGATGCGACGCCGACTGGCTTCGCCCCGCTCCGCCTGTCACCTGAGGATTCTGTAATGGCGGTCGAGTACGAAACCCACGAGCACGACGTCATCGTCATCGGCGCGGGGGGCGCGGGGCTGCGGGCGGCGATCGAGGCCGCGGCCCAGGGCGTGTCGGTCGGGCTCGTCTGCAAGTCGCTCCTGGGCAAGGCCCACACCGTGATGGCGGAGGGCGGCATCGCCGCTGCGCTCGGCAACGTGTGGCCGGAGGACAACTGGCAGGTGCACTTCCGCGACACCATGCGCGGGGGCAAGATGCTGAACAACTGGCGCATGGCCCAGCTCCACGCCCAGGAAGCGCCCGAGCGCGTGCTCGAGCTCGAGCGCTGGGGCGCGCTCTTCGACCGCACCAAGGATGGCCTCATCCTTCAGCGGGACTTCGGCGGCCACCGCTACGCGCGTCTGGCCCACGTGGGCGACCGCACTGGCCTGGAGATGATCCGCACGCTCCAGTACCACGCCATTCACCAGGGCATCGACGTCTACATGGAGTGCAAGGTCGAGCGCCTCCTCAGGGACGGCGAGCGCATCCGCGGCGCCTTCGGCTACTGGCGGAACACCGGCGCGTTCGTCCTCTTCAAGGCCAAGGCGGTGGTGCTGGCCACCGGCGGTATCGGCAAGATCTACGAGATCACGTCGAACTCGTGGGAGTACACGGGCGACGGGCACGCGGCGGCGCTCTGGGCCGGGGCGGACCTGATCGACATGGAGTTCGTCCAGTTCCACCCGACCGGGATGGTGTGGCCGCCCTCGGTGCGCGGGATCGTCGTCACCGAGGGCGTGCGCGGCGACGGCGGCACGCTCCGGAACAACCAGGGCGAGCGCTTCATGTTCCGCTACGTCCCCGAGTTCTTCAAGGCGGAGACCGCGGACAACGAGGCCGAGGCCGACCGCTGGTACGAGGACAAGCGGAACAACCGCATCACGCCCGACCTCCTGCCGCGCGACGAGGTGGCCCGCGCGATCAACGCCGAGGTCAAGGCGGGGCGGGGGAGCCCCCACGGCGGTGTCTTCCTCGATATCGGCACCCGGCGGCCGCCGGACTACATCAAGAAGCGCCTGCCGTCGATGTACCACCAGTTCAAGGAGCTGGCGGGCGTGGATATCACGAAGGAGACGATGGAGGTCGGGCCGACCTGCCACTACGTCATGGGCGGCGTCCGCGTGGACGCCGACACGACGCAGTCCACGGTGCCCGGGCTCTTCGCCGCCGGCGAGGTGGCGGGTGGCTTGCACGGCTCGAATCGCCTCGGCGGCAACTCGCTCTCCGACCTCCTGGTCTTCGGCCGCCGCGCCGGGCTCTACGCGGCGCTCTACGCCAAGGACCTCGGCGGCCGGGTCGTGGTGGACACGGCTCAGGTGGAGGCCATCGCGCGCGAGCTGCTGGAGCCCTTCACCCGGCCCTGGAACGAGAACCCCTACGCCATCCAGGCCGAACTCCAGGAGACGATGCAGGACCTCGTCCGCATCATCCGCACCGAGAGCGAGCTCCGGCACGCGCTCCGGAAGATCGATGGGCTCAAGGATCGCGCGAAGAAGGTGCGCGTCGAAGGCGGGCGCACGTACAACCCCGGTTGGCATACGGCCCTCGACCTCCGGTCG
The DNA here is from genome assembly GCA_001917535.1 of Candidatus Rokubacteria bacterium 13_1_40CM_69_27. Taxonomy (GTDB): domain Bacteria; phylum Methylomirabilota; class Methylomirabilia; order Rokubacteriales; family CSP1-6; genus MNEF01. The sequence continues at coordinate 2,966 of MNEF01000100.1, read as the reverse complement.
CTCCTCACCGTGGCCGAATGCGTCACCCTGGCCGCCATCGAGCGCAAGGAGAGCCGCGGCGGGCACACCCGCGACGACTACCCGAAGACCGAGGCGGAGTGGGGCAAGGAGAACGTGGTGGTGCGCCAGAAGAACGGGACGATCCAGATCGCCCGCGAACCGCTGCCGGAGATGCCGGCCGAGCTCCGGAGGCTCTTCGAGGAGAAGAAGTAGTGCCGACCTACACCATGCGGGTGTTCCGGGGCGACGCCCGCCGCGGTGACTTCCGAGAGTACCACGTCGAGACCGCCGAGGGCATGGTGGTCCTCGACGTCATCCACCGGATCCAGGCCACCCAGGCCCACGATCTCGCCTGCCGCTGGAACTGCAAGGCCGGCAAGTGCGGTTCCTGCAGCGCGGAAATCAACGGCAAGCCGCGGCTCATGTGCATGACGCGAATGGACACGCTCGCCGAGGGGGCGCCCATCACCGTGGCGCCGATCCGGACGTTCCCCCTGATCAGGGATCTCGTCACCGACGTGTCCTACAACTACGAGAAGGCCAAGACCGTCCCGCCGCTCCGGCTCAAGCCGCCCGACCCCGACGGCAGGTACCGGATGATGCAGGAGGACATCGATCGCATCCAGGAGTTCCACAAGTGCATCGAGTGCTTCCTCTGCCAGGATGTCTGCCACGTCATCCGCGACCACGACTTGAAACGGCAGTTTGCCGGCCCCCGCTTCTTCATCAAGATCGCCGCCCTCGACATGCATCCGCTCGACACCCGCAACCGGACGGAGTTCGCGGCCCGGGAGGCGGGGATCGGGCTCTGCAACATCACCACGTGCTGCACCGAGGTTTGTCCCGAGGGAATCCACATCACCGACAACGGCATCATCCCCATGAAGGAGCGGAGGGCCGACGACTACGACCCGATCGTCTGGCTGCTGCGGAAGTTCCGCGGCCAGCGCCCAGAGCCGGCCTGATCGTCGGCAGTCCCCGCCGGTCACATGGAGGTGCGCGATGAAGGAGTGCGTGCGGACTCATCCCTGGCACGAGACGCGCGCCTTCTCGTCGGCGGTAAAGGTGACGGGCGGCACTCTGGTCTTTCTCGCCGGGATGACCCCGGTGGACGAGCAACGGCGGCTGGTGGGCCCCGGCAACTTCGACCAGCAGGTCGAGCAGGTCTGGGAGAACATGCGCCTGGTCGTCGAGAAGGCGGGCGGCACGCTCGCGGACGTCGTCACCATGACCGTCTTCCTCACCGACCTGGGCCACGGCAACCGCTTCATCGAGCTGCGCCGGCAGACGTTCGGGCGGGACTTTCCCGCCAGCGCGCTGATCGGGATCAACCAGCTGGCGATGCCCGGCATGCTCATCGAGATCCAGGCCATCGCCGCGATCCCCTGAGATGACAGCGTGAACGTCTGCCCCGTGATGTCCACAAATCGAGACGCTGCGGCGTATCGGCCCGCTGCTACACTACTGCCCGCTGATCGGGATCGTTTCCGTCGGCGGAGGGACCGGATGGGGATCACGGTGCTGGAGGTCGAAGTCGCGAACCCGACGAAGCGGAAGGCGGGGGTACAGCTCGAGTTCCTTGTCGACTCGGGCGCCGTGTATTCGGTCGTGCCGGCTCCAGTGCTACGGAGGCTGGGGATCAGGCCTCTCGCGCGCGAGGAGTTCCGACTGGCTGACGGCAGCAAAGTCGTCCGCCAGAAGGGCGTGGCGCTGTTCCGATACGGCAACCGGGTTGGCGGGGCTGACGTCGTCTTTGGCCAGAAAGGTGACAGCACGCTGCTCGGTGTCTTGACGCTCGAGGCGCTCGGCTTGGTTCTGGATCCGCTGCGGCGCGAACTGAAGCCACTGCCGATGATCCTCGGGCTGGGTGTAAGGGGCAATTGTTGAGCGCGTGCGCTCTGCACGCCGGCGTGTCATGACAAACGTCGGCTTACGTACGAGCGTGGCACGCTAGCATGAAGATCCACGAGTACCAGGCCAAGGCCCTGCTCCGCGCGTCCTCCATCCCGGTGCCTGCCGGCGACGTGGCCGAGACGCCGGCCCAGGCGCGCGCCGTCGCCGAGAAGATCGGGGGCCGCGTGGTCGTCAAGGCGCAGGTCCACGCCGGTGGTCGTGGCAAGGCGGGCGGGATCAAGCGGGCCGATGATCCGGCTGGCGCGGAGTCCGTGGCCGGGCAGATTCTCGGGATGAGGCTCACGACACCGCAGACCCCGCCCGAGGGCATCCTGGTGCGCAAGGTGCTGGTCGAGGAAGCCTCGGCCGTGGCCCGGGAGCTCTACCTGTCCGTCACCCTCGACCGGGCGCGGGCGACGCTGGTGGTGATGGCCTCCGAAGCCGGCGGCATGGAGATCGAGGAGGTGGCCGCCCGCAGCCCCGAGAAGATCGTCCGCGAGTGGGCCCACCCCGCGCTCGGGCTCGGCGACTTCCAGGCTCGGCGGCTGGCGTTCGGCCTCGGCCTCGCCGGCGAGACGGTGAAGCAGGCCGTGGCGCTCATCCGCAACCTCTTCGCCTTCTACCTCGCCCAGGACGGCTCGCTGGCGGAGATCAACCCGCTCGTGGTGACGAAGGACGGCCGCGTGCTGGCGCTCGACGCCAAGCTGAATTTCGATGACAACGCCTTGTACCGACACCAGGACATCGCGGCACTTCGAGACACCCATGAAGAGGATCCCCTTGACGTCGAGGCATCCACGTTCAACCTCAACTACATCAAGCTGGACGGCAACGTGGGGTGCATGGTCAACGGCGCGGGACTGGCGATGGCCACGATGGACATCATCAAGCTGGCCGGTGGCGAGCCCGCCAACTTCCTCGATGTCGGTGGCGGCGCCTCGCCCGAGCAGATCGAGAACGCGTTCCGAATCCTCTCCTCGGACTCCAGCGTCAAGGCGGTCTTCATCAACGTCTTCGGCGGCATCCTGCGCTGCGACCGGCTGGCCGAGGGCGTGATCGCTGCCGTGAAGAAG
>MNEF01000087.1 GCA_001917535.1 Candidatus Rokubacteria bacterium 13_1_40CM_69_27 | reverse complement strand
CCGATGTCGTCATGCCCGGCATGAGTGGCCGTCGCCTCGCCGAAAGCCTGGCCTCTTCGCGCCCGGCGATGAAGGTGCTGTACATGTCGGGATACACCGATGACGCCATCGTGCACCATGGCGTGCTGGACCCCGGTACGCCCTTCATCAAGAAGCCATTCACGCCGGAGAACCTGGCCCGAAAGGTCCGCGAGATCCTCGACGCGGCGTCGCCGGGGGGCTCGGCCTAGCCCTTCAGGAGCTCCTCGGCCACGCGCTTCACGTCGGCGGCCTCCACCTGCCCCTTGTGCGTCTTCATGACGTCGCCGACCAGACGCCCCACCTGCTTCGGATCGGTGATCCCGAGCGCGGCCAGACGCTCCCTGACCAGGGCGCGGAGCGCCGCGTCGTCCAGGCCGAGGGGCAGGAAGCGCTCGCAGACTTCGAGCTCGAGACGGAGCTGAGCGGCGTGGGCGGCGCCGCGGTCGCCGAGCTTCTCGTACTCCGCGAGCGCCCGCTGGAGCTGCTTGCGGTAGGCGCTGATCACGTCGAGGACGAGCGCGTCGTCGATCTCCCCCGAAAACCCCTTGGCGGTCCGCCGCTCCACCAGCTTGGTCTTGATCATGCGCACGACATCCGCGGTGCGGGTGTCCTTCTTTCTGATGGCCTGCTTCAGCGTCTCGTCGAGTGTCTGCGCGAGCCCCATCGCACCCAGGGTAGCACCAGGCCCCGCGGATGGTGAAAAGTGCCACGTAAGAAGTGCACGCGTCATTCACGACTTTCCGGGGCCCGACCGAAGGCATCGCTTATGCAACTTGCGGCCCTCGGACTTTGCAAACTCGCACGGAGGACCGTTCGAGGCGTGGCTGCTCGAGCAGTGTCTGGCCAGCGCTGGTACGCACTCTCTGGGTGCCCTCGGTGCCATGGCCCGGGAGATCCTCGAGGAGTGGCGGCTCACGTCGTCGATGCCGGCGTTCGACGCCTGGCTCACGGCGGATGCGCCCTCGCAAGACCGCCAGGCCTAGGCTTCATCCCTCCGTCGCATCGCTCCAGCCTCGTGCCGTACAATCGCCCCGTGATCTCGGCGATCGTCTCGGCCCTCCACGTCCTTGCGCTCGCCATCGGCCTGCCGGCCGTCGTCCTGCGCGGCCGCGCGCTGAAGGCCCCGCTCGACGCCGCGGGCTTCCGGCGGCTCTTCGCCGCCGACACCGCCTGGGGCCTGGCCGCGCTGCTGTGGATCGCCACCGGGCTCCTGCGCGCCTTCGGCGGCCTCGACAAGGGCGCTCAGTTCTACCTGAGCTCACATCTCTTCTGGGCGAAGCTCGGCCTCTTCGCGCTCGTCCTGGCTCTCGAGGTCTGGCCGATGGCGACCTTCATCCGCTGGCGAGTCCAGCTGCGTCGGGGCCAGGCGCCCGACACCTCGCGGGCCCGGGTGCTCTACGTGCTCAACCACGTCGAGATGGGCCTGGTGGTAGTGATCGTCTTCGTGGCGAGCTTCATGGCCCGGGGCTACGGGCTCAGGTAGACGCACGCCGGAGGATATGAAAGCTGGCCCTCCGAGCCAGGGCGATTTTTCGTGAGCCCGTGCTGGCATCCGGCTGGCCTCTGTATTAGAGGTTGCCGGCGGGACCAGAGACGGTAGGGAGTCGAGCATGATCGTCCTCGTCCTCAACTGCGGCAGCTCGTCGGTGAAGTTCCAGCTGATCGACTGCGCCTCCGGCCACCGAGCGTCGCGGATCGGGGGCGGTAAGATCGAGCGGATCGGCGAACGTGCCACCCTGACCTTCCAGGCCGAGGGCCAGCCCGCGCATCGCGGCGGCGAGCCCATCGCCGATCACGAGGCCGCGGTCCGCCGGGTGATCGAGTGGGTGACCGGCTCGTCCGGCGTCCCCCGGGTGGAGGCCGTCGGTCATCGGGTTGTCCACGGCGGCGAGCGCTTCACGGGTCCGGCGGTCGTCGACGACGAGGTCGTCGCCGCCATCGAAGCGCTGGAGCCGCTGGCGCCGCTGCACAACGCGCCGGCCCTGGCGGGCATCCGCGCGAGCCGGGCGCACCTGGGCCCGGGCGTGCCGATGGTGGCGGTCTTCGACACGGCCTTTCACGCGACGCTGCCCGAGCGTGCCGCCCGCTACGCGATTCCGTACGAGATGTCGCTCCGCCATCGGATCCGGCGCTACGGCTTTCACGGCATCGCCTACCGGTCCGTCCTCGCCCGCTTCGGGGAGGTGACGGGGACGCCGCCCACCGAGGCGCGGATCGTGGCGCTGCACCTCGGCAACGGGGCCTCGGTGGCGGCGATCGAGCGGGGGCGGTCAATCGACACCTCCATGGGCTTCACGCCGCTGGAGGGCCTCGTCATGGGCACGCGCTCGGGCGATCTCGATCCGGCCCTGGTTTCGTTCCTCGCCGCGCAGGAGGAGATGTCGGCCGCCGAGGTCGTCACCTGGCTGAACGAGCACTCAGGGCTCCGCGGCGTGTCCGGCGTAAGCGGCGACATGCGCGACCTGCTCGAGCGCGAAGGCGAGGATGCGCGGGCACGCCTGGCCGTGGACATGTTCTGCTACCGCGCGCGCAAGTATCTCGGCGCCTATCTCGCCGTCCTGGGCCGGCTCGACGCGGTCGTCTTCAGCGGCGGCATCGGCGAGCGCGCGCCGGTGGTCCGCGCGCGCATCTGCGCGGGGCTCGAGTGGTTCGGTCTCGCCCTCGACCACGAGCGGAACGAACGCGCAGTGGGTGAGGTGGGGCGCATCAGCGGCGACGGAACCCGCGTGTCGGTCTGGGTGATCCCGGCCGACGAGGAGCTGGTCATCGCTGAAGATGCCGTTGCGTGCCTGGCGGTCCCAGGCCCCCGCGCCCGGAGCATGGCGTGAGCGTCGCGCGCGACCTCGTTCACGACGACGAGCGCGATGCCGCCTTCGCGCGGTGGGCGGCCGGCAACGGCCGGATCCGCCACACGCCGGCCACGCGGGCCCGGGTCCGCGCGATGGTCGATGCGCTGGCTGCCGGCGGCGTGCGCGGTGACGGCGAGCCCGTGTTCGAGGTCCTTGCCGCCGCCGACCGGATTGCCAGCGCCGGGATGTGGCTGGTCGTTCACGAGACCTGCACACGGGACCTGCCACGCGGGCCCTCGGCTTCGTGAGCCAGGGGGGAACGCTCAATGTGGGGGGCTTGCTCTTCGTGAACCGGGCCACGTGGGCCCACCGCCTGGATGCCGTCGCGACCGTCGTGGGGCTCGACCGCGCCGATCTGCTCACGCCCGAGGAGATCGCCGCCGCGCTGGATCATCGCGTCGCCCCCGAGGGGATCATCATCTGATCTCCCCGGGGGCGCCGCCAGCGGTGGGCCCGCGCGCGCCTACTCGCGATCGGTCGGATCGTTGAACAGGGCGCCCAGCTTGATGCTGCCGTGGCCGACCTGCGGAAAGCCCGGCGCGGCCGGATTCCCCGGGTCCAGGTTCGAGGCCGTGTCGTCCGGCGGAAAGATGACGAGGGAGTTCAGAAAGTCGATCACGTCCCCCTGGTTGAGGGCCGAGAGCGCGGCGAAGGCATTCCGCGCCGATTGGGCCTCTCCGCCGTGGCGGAGGATGACCTCCCGGAGATTGATGCTGCGCCCGTCGTGACCGTAGGGCGCCGTGCTGCCGACGCCCCACAGGGGCGTGGTCATGAACTTCTTCTGAGTCGATCCGTCGTAGTTGCGCTCGTGGAAGTTCGGGCCGAGGTCATGGCGCTTGAGGTCGGTGAAGATGTTTTCGACCACGAACGGCCCCAGGAGGGGCGGCTTCAGCGGCGGGTATCCTCTGCGGTCATCGACGACCCGATGGAGCGGAGCCGCCGTGGCGAAGAGCCGGTTGAAGATTCCCTGCTCGGGGTCGAAGACAGTCTCCACGTCGGCGACGCGCCGGTCGCGATCGATGGGCAAGTCTGGAATGTGGCAGCTCGCGCAGCCGATCCGCTCGAAGAGCTTGCGGCCGTTCTGGGTGGCGGTCGTCTGCTCGGAGATCCCGGCCTTGAAGTAGTTCAGCAAGTAGAACTCCATGAAGTCGACCAGGCTGACCGGGATCTCGTTCCGTACCCCGTCGCGATCCCCGTCATCGCCTTCGCTGGTGGCCGGTGGCGGATCGATTCTGTCGAGAGTCCCGTCGAGCACCATCCCGGACGGGGTGATCACCCGGCCGCCCCGGCTCGCGGTCACAAGGTCGGGGTCGAAGGCCTGGAGCCCCATCTCGGCCTGGAAGGCGCCGACGGCAAAGGCCCGGATGGAGAACTCGCCGCCGTGGGCGAACAACGGACGGACGCGGAGATCGGGATCGACACCCTCAACCCGTGACGTATTGACGGACCCGTCCGGATTCATGGTGATCGAGCCGTACCCGATGCCTTTGCTGACCAACCGTCTTGTGACCGAGCGCCCGCGAGCGCGCGCCTCGTCGAGGGCCTGCTGGCGGATTGACCGGAGATCGGTCGTGATCTCGTCGGCCAGCATCTCCTTCAGCCCGAGCCCGAACAGGTGCGGTGCGTCCCGGCTGTCCGGCCGGGTGGCCACGTCGCCCCCGAAGCCCGCCGAGCCGCGCGGGCGTCCGTGGCATCCGGCGCAGCTGTCGGCCAGGCCGGCGCCGATCGTGAGGACCGTGTTGATGTCGCCGCGCCCATCGCCGACGTTCGGGCCCTGACCCTGGGCGCGGGTGAACTTGCGCTGGAAGATCTGCCGGCCGCGGCGAATCGCGCGGAACGGGTCGCGAGTGATGATGAACGCCGAGGAGGACGGGGTATAGATGTTGCCCCGCCCCTCGCCGATCTGCTGCTCGAGCGACTTGTTGATGCCCTCGTTCAAGGCGTTGGGAGCCTGGGTTCTGTCGATCAGCTCGCCCCAGGCCAGCAGGGCCGCAGACGCCGAGATCAGGACAGGGATGACCGCCACCAGAAAGAGCCGTTGCCTCGTCATAGACCCCTCCTATTCCTTCGTGGCTCCCTGCCGCGCCCAGTGCCTACCGTTCGGACCCGGCCAGCTCCTCGGCGGCGCTCCGCAGGAGCACGAGCCTCGCGGTTCCGCCCGTTCTGTCCACTCTGACGATGTCCCCGGGTCTCACCGCGCTGAGATCGGCCTTGGAGACGAACGTCCAGCGCCGGTGCTCCACACACTGGAACTGGCCTGTCTCCCGGTTCACCTGGAGAACCGTCATGCGGCTGGACTGCATGCGGTCGGTCAGAGTCTCCGCGCTCGCGACGCTGGCCACCAGCGAGAGAACCGCCACCCCGATCGAAAGCTTTGGCATTCGCATCGTCGTCCCCCTTTCGAGCGGCGCCTCGTTGCCGCCCGCCGCCGACGAAACGCAAGCCCGGTGCCACACCTAAGTAGGCGAAAGAACTCAACGGTGCCCGGAGGCGGTTCGGGCATCGCGCCCGCTGCGGCCCTGGGGAGGGCGTTACACCCGACCGCCGGCGGCGCGTCGAGGCGGCCTTGACCCTGTTCCAACGTCTGGCATATGCTCCCGCTCGCCGACCAGGGAGGGGCGATGGTCTATGAGCGCTGATGCCTCCGTCGAGAACGGCGGTCACGAAGGGCGGCGGGACTTTCTCAAGGGTGCCCTCACGGCGGGAGGCGTCGTCGCCTCGCTGGCGACGACCGGGCTGTCGTCCGTCTCGAATGCCGACGCCCAGCCGGGGATGGTCCCCGGCACGAAGAATCACTATTACGTGCCGGCGACCGACCGGACGGTGCACTGGGGCTATTTCAGCAAGTCACTCAAACCCCTGGTCGAGGTCAACTCCGGCGATTTCGTCACCATCGAGGCCCTGACTCATCACGCCAACGACGATGCCGAGCGGATGATCAAGGGCGATCCCGGCGCCGAGAGCGTCTTCTCGTGGGACAAGCAGCGCAAGGGCGTCGACCGCCGGGGAGCGGGGCCGATCAAGCCGACGTTGTTCGGTCGGGGCGCGGGCGAGGGCCTGGGCGTCCACATCTGCACCGGCCCCGTCTACGTCCACGGAGCCGCGCCCGGAGACATCCTGGAGGTGCGCATCGTCGACGTCCGCCCTCGCCCGTGCGCGAACCCCAGGTACAAGGGCAAGAGTTTCGGGAGCAACGCGGCTGCCTGGTGGGGCTTCCACTACAAGGATCTGTTGACGGAGCCGAAGCCGCGCGAGGTGATCACGATCTACGAGCTCGACGCGTCGGGGGAGCGGAACTGGGCGCAGGCCGTCTATAACTTCCAGTGGACGCCGCAGACCGATCCCTTCGGCGTCGTCCACAAGATCATCGATTACCCCGGGGTGCCGGTCGACCACCGCACCGTGAAGGAGAACCACGGGATACTCAAGAACGTCCGCGTTCCCATCCGTCCCCATTTCGGCGTGCTGGGCCTGGCCCCGGCCGAGGCCGACATCGTCGACTCCATCCCGCCCAACTACGTCGGCGGCAACATCGACGACTGGCGCATCGGCAGGGGCGCCACCATGTACTATCCGGTCGCGGTGCCAGGCGCGCTGCTGTCCGCGGGGGACTCCCACGCCGCCCAGGGCGATTCCGAGCTCGCCGGCACCGCCATCGAGTGCTCGCTGACCGGGACCTTCCAGCTGATCGTCCGCAAGAAGGACACGCTGCGGGGGACGGCGCTGAACGGGCTCAACTATCCGCTCCTGGAAACCCAGGACGAATGGGTGCTGCACGGCTTCACCTACCCGAACTACCTGGTCGACCTCGGCCCCGACGCCCAGAGCAAGATCTACGAGAAGTCCTCCGTGGATCTGGCGATGCGGGACGCCTTCCGCAAGATGCGGCACTTCCTGATGACCACCAAGGGCCTGAGCGAGAACGAGGCGATCTCCTTGATGTCGGTCGCCGTCGATTTCGGCATCACGCAGGTCGTGGACGGCAACTGGGGCGTGCACGCCACCATCAAGAAGAGCATCTTCGCCGGCGGATAGCGCTCACGACGTGGGCTTCCTGCTGCGCGTGCTCATTAATGCCGTGGCCATCTACGTGGTGGCGGTGATCGTGCCGGGCATCGAGGTCGACGGCGTGCTGACCGCGCTGGGCGCCGGCCTCGTGCTGGGCGTGATCAACGCCGTGGTGCGCCCGATCCTCGTCGTGCTGACCTTCCCGGTGACGCTGGTCACGCTGGGCCTCTTCCTGCTGGTGCTCAACGGGCTCTGCCTCTGGCTCACCTCTCTCCTGGTGAAGGGCTTCCAGGTCCACGGCTTCTGGGCGGCGGTCTTCGGCGCCCTGCTGGTGAGCGTGGTGAGCTGGGTGCTGACCACCTTCGTGAGCGATCGAGGCCGGATCGTCGTGATCACCCGCCGCGCCTCCTAGGAATCGATTTCCACAGCAGCCGCGCCCGGCGGACGTGGCACAGTCGTTGCTCCGCAAGGACGGCCAGCGGTTTCATGGTCGGCCTCGCGCAACCTCCGCGCGAGCCCCGCCGGATCGCCGACGGCGCAGAGTGGTATGCTCACGTATCGCGTCCCCGGGAGGCGCCGGCATGAGAATCGCGATCGTCGGGGCAGGGGCTATCGGATGCGTCGTGGGCGGGCTGCTGACCAGGGCCGGGCGCGATGTGACGCTCATCGACCAGTGGCCCGAGCACGTCGAGACGATGAGGAGGAAGGGGCTCCGCCTGAGCGGCACCTGTGGTCAGCACGTCATTCGCGTCAAGGCGTTTCACGTCCACGAGGCCCAGAGCCTGGCCCAGCCCTTCGAGGCCGTCTTCATCGCCGTGAAGTCGTACGACACGGAGTGGGCCACCGCGCTGGGCATCCGGCACCTCGAGCCGGACGGCCTCGCCGTCGACTTCCAGAACGGGGTCAACGACGAGCGGGTGGCGGCCATCGCCGGCCGCCACCGGACGCTCGGCTGCGTGATCACCATCGGCGCCGGCATGTACGAGCCGGGGCACGCGATCCGCACGGACACGAGCAAGATCGGGTTCAAGATCGGCGAGCTGGACGGCTCGGACTCCGAGCGGGCCCGCCGGCTGGTCGCCCTCCTGAACGACGTGGCGCCGGCCAAGGTGACCACCAACCTCTGGGGCGAGCGCTGGTCGAAGCTCACCGTCAATTGCATGGCCAACCCGCTGGCGGGCCTCAGCGGCCTGGGCTCGGCCGAGATCCGGAGCGAGCCGCAGCCGTGCCGGATCGCCATCGAGATCGCCGCCGAGGTGATCCAGGCCGGCCGCGCCCGCGGCCTCGAGGTCGAGCCGATCTTCGGCATCGAAGCGCAGCGGTTCGTCGATGCCGCCGCCGGGCGCGGCCGCGCCCAGGTGATGGCGGACATGGCTGCCGGGGCGAAGTCCCTGGGGAGCGGCCGGCCCTCGCTCTTGCAGGACGTCATGCGGGGCCGGCGGACGGAGATCGACTACCTCAATGGCTACGTCGTCGAGCAGGGGAGGCTCGTCGGCGTCAAGACGCCGTTCAACGAGGCGGTGGTCCGTCGATTCAGGGAGCTCGGCATCGGGTTCACGCCCGATCCGAAGCACCTCGAGCCTCTCGCGCTCATGCTGCCGAGGTGAGGGCCACAGCCCCATGAGCGCGGCGGCCAGCGGTCATCTGGTCCTCGAGCGGGACGGGCGCGTGGCCCTCCTCACCTTCAACCGCCCCGAGGCCCGCAACGCCATGACCTTCGAGATGTACGAGGAGCTCCACGAGATCTGCGAGCGCCTGGACAAGGACCCGGCCGTCCGCGTGCTGGTTCTGAGAGGTGCCGGCGACAAGGCCTTCGTCAGCGGGACCGACATCCGCCAGTTCCTCACCTTCAAGACGAGAGAGGACGCGCTCGAGTACGAGAGGCGCATCACCCGCGTGCTGGGTCGCCTGCACGGCATGACCAAGCCGACGATCGCGATGGTGCAGGGCGACGCGGTAGGGGGCGGGCTCTTCATGTCGCTGGCCTGCGATCTCCGGCTGGCCGCCGAGCACGCCCGCTTCGGCGCCCCGGTGGCCCGCACGCTGGGCAACTGCACCGCGCCGCTGGCCTTCTCGTTGCTGGCCGCGACGATCGGGCCGGTGCGCGCCCGCAACCTCCTGCTGACCGCGCGGCTGGCCGACGCCGCCGAGGCCAAGGCGATCGGGCTGATCGACGAGGTCCACCCGGCCGCGGCGCTCCCGGCGCGGGTGCGGGAGCTGGCCGCGCACCTGACGGAGCTGGCGCCCCTCACGCTGGCCGCCGTCAAGGAGGCCACGCGCCGCGTGACGGCGCCGGCCTCGCTGCGGGATGCCGAGGACATCATCCTCTCCTGCTACCTCAGTCAGGATTTCCAGGAGGGCGTCCGCGCCTTTCTCGCCAAGCGCAAGCCCGACTGGCAAGGCCGCTAAGCTGCCCATCGCCTTCCCGCCCGGCGCCTTCCGGCGCGAGAACGAAGAGGACGATCGCCTCTTCTACGCCTGGCCCCGGCGCGTGGTGCACCTGGACAGTGGCGCCATCGCCGTACTGATGCGGCTCTACGAGGCCCTGGCGCCGCCGCGCGGCTGCGTGCTCGACCTGATGTCGTCCTGGCGCAGCCACCTGCCGGCCTCGTTCGCGGGCACGCTGATCGGCGTCGGGCTGAACCGGGACGAGATGCGCGAGAACCCGCAGCTCGCCCAGGCCGTCGTTCACGATCTCAACCGGGAGCCGAAGCTGCCATTCAACGACGGCGCCTTCGACGCCGCGCTGTGCGCGGTCTCGGTGCAGTACCTCACCCAGCCGGTGGAGGTCTTCCAGGAGGTGCGCCGGACGCTCAAGCGGGGGGCGCCTTTCGTCGTGTCGTTCAGCAACCGCTGCTTTCCCGAGAAGGCCGTCGCGCTCTGGCGCGCGGCGAGCGACGATCAGCACGGGGCGATCGTGACTGCCTACTTCGCCGCCTCCGGCGGTGTCGGGGAGGGCTGGAGCGAGCTCAACGAGTACGCGCACACGCCGGCCGAGGGCGACCCGCTGTATGCTGTCTGGGCCGCCCGAGCCCATTTCTAAGGAGACGCCCGATGCCCGGTGCGATGAACCGTCAGGGGGCGGACGTTACGGCCCCCTCCGAAGCCTCCCCCAGGAAAGGATCGCGCCGGCTACGCCGGCGCTCGAAACGGCGAGCAGTGGCCGAGAGTGAGATCGCGCTATTCGCGGACAGGCCGCTAGGTCGGGCCGTTCGCTCCTCGGCGTGAGTGGAGTATGCTGCCCTTCAGGGAGGCTCCCATGCGTTCTCGTCTGACGTTGTTCGTGGTCGCCACGCTGACGGGCGGGCTACTGGGCTACGCCTGGAACTGGCCCATGTTCAGCGGCATGTACAAAGGGTTCATCGCGCTCTTCACCGATCCGGGCGCGCCGCTGGTGGGCGCGTCGACCGCCGTGCTGCTCGCCTTCGTCATGGGGGTGCCGCGCATCTGCGTCCCCTGATGGACGCCGATGATCTTCACGATCGCGCCCCTGGTTCAGGAGGCGAAGACGAGACGGCGGTGGATGGCGGTGCTCGGTCTGTTCACGGGCGCCCTGCTGGCGGTGCTGGGCGTGTTCGGCGCGGCGATGGCCTGGGCGGGCTCCGCCATGGCCGCCAAGGTGACGACGCCCTGGGCGCGCGAAGCGATCGCCTCCGTTACCCTCTCGGGGCTGGGCCTGCTGGCGCTGGCGATCGCGCTCGGCGAGCTGGGGCTGGCGCGCCCGCTGCTCCCCCGCCTGACCACGGCCCCGGCGGAAGGAGCTCCCACCGGCAGTCTGACGCGGCGGGCGCTGGCGATCGCGCTCGGGTTCGGCGCGACGATGGCGATCTTCAGCCCGCTGTCGGCCTACGCGCTCGTCATCGGCTGGGTGGCGGCGCAGCAGAGCGCCTGGCTCGGCGCCGTCACGCTGATGGCGTACGGCCTCGGGCTCATGGTGCCGCTGGCGGTGGCGGGCACGCTCGCGGCGGGGCGCGCCGGGCGAGCCGGCACCGACGCCCTGGCCCTCCAGCACCGCGTGAGCGTCGTCAGCGGGGTGAGCCTGGCGCTGGCCGGCGGCTTCCTGCTCTCGATGTGGACGCTGCGCGCGACGTGGGCGCTGTTCCTTCCGCCCGCCTGACCGTCGCGTGAAGTTCGGCGTCCAGCTCCCGCACTTCGGCCCGCTCGCCTCCGGCGAGGGCACGCTCGCGCTGGCCCGCCGCGCGGAAGCGCTGGGCTACGACTCCGTGTGGGTGGGCGACCACATCGTCTACGGGCTGCCGCCCGCGCTGCTGCCGAAGAGCCTGGAGGAGGTCGAGCGGGTGCTGGCGGCCTTTGCCGGCGACATCCGGCCGCGCCTGTAGACGCCTGTCGGCGAATGGCACCCGCTCACTTCGACTCGCCATTTCGAGCGCCGGCTCTGCCGGCGCAATCCCTTTGGGGAGTTTCAGAGGGGGCCGCGAGGCCCTCTCTGACTATGGATCTCGGAGGGGGCCGTAACGTCCGCCCCCTCCGACCCAGCTAGGCGCCCGATGCACCGTCGGGGGCTGGCGGGGGGCTTGGCCGGTCTCGTCGCCGTCACGCTGCTGGCGGCATGCGCGCGGCCCATCGGTGACGGCGGTCACAGCGGGCGGGTCACGATCGTGGCCGTCAGCGACTGGCACGCCCAGCTCGAGCCGCTGAGCGTGACCGTCGACGGCGCTCCCCGCCCGGTCGCAGGCGCGGCGGTCCTGGCGGCCTACTTCGACCGCGAGCGACGGGAGAACCCCGGCGGCACGATCGTGGTGACCGCCGGCGACGCCTTCGGCGCCACGCCCCCGCTGGCGAGCCTTCTGGAGGATGTGCCCGCCGTCGAGGCGCAGAACGCGATGGGGTTCGACATCGACACGCTCGGCAATCACAGCTTCGACCACGGTCTGCAACGGCTCCGCAAGCTGATGAGCCTCGCCCGCTTCCGCTACGTGGCCGCCAACATCGTCGGCCCCGACGAACGCACGATCACCCCTCCCACCCACGTCTTCATCCTGAACGGTCTCCGGGTCGCGGTGATCGGCGTCGGCAACCCCGAGACGCCGGCCCTGGTGGCGCCCGGCCGCACCGGCGACTATCGATTCCTCGATCCGGTCCCGCTGATCAATGCCCACGCAGAGAGGCTGCGCGGAGAGGGCGCGCACATCGTGGTCGTCCTGGCCCACCTCGGCGCCACTGCGGTCGGGCCCGGCGGCGCCCCCCGGGGCCCGCTCGCCGAGGTGGCCCGTGCCATCAGCGGCGTCGACGTGCTGATCGGCGACCACAGCGACGTGAGCGTCAACGCCGTGGTCGGCGGTGCGCTGGTCGTCGAGAACCGGTCCAGGGGCGCCGAGTACGCGGTGATCGATCTCGTCTACGACCGGGCGCGCCGGGCCGTCGTCCAGAAATCGGCGATCCAGAAGCGTCCCTGGGCCGACCGGATCGTCCCCGACGCGCGCGTAGAAGCCATGATCGAGGGCTACCGGGCTCAGGTCCGCCCGCTGTTCGACCGGAAGGTCGGGGTGGCGGCGGCGGTGCTGGAGCGCTCCCGTGAGCGCGAGTCGCCCCTCGGCAACTTCGAGACCGACGTGCTCCGCGCGGCGTACGGAACCCAGCTCGCCTTCGACGTGTCCGGCGCGCTGCGGGACGATCTGCCCTCCGGATACCAGCCCGCCGACCGGCGGCTGCGGCGCTCGGCGCCGGGCTACGTCGCCGGCCCGCCCTACGACCTCGTACGGGGTGACTTCTTCGCCATCTTCCCCTTCGACAACCTGGCCGTCACCTTCCGGATCAGCGGACGGGGGCTGTGGGCGGCGCTCGAGAACGGCCTGTCCCACGGCCTCGTCGAGGACGGGCGGTTCACCAACGCCGCCGGTCGCTTTCTCCAGATCTCCGGCTTCACCTATCGCTTCGACCCGCGGCGACCCCCGGGCCGCCGTGTCGTCGCGGTGAGGCTGCTCGACGGCCGACCGCTCCGGCCCGACGAGACCGAGTACACTGCCGTCACCAGCGACTTCCTCTACCGCGGCGGCGACGGCTACACGATGATCGACAACGGCAGCGGCACGACGCGCGAGCTGATCGCCGAGACGGTCGGTCGCGCCGTCCAGGAGCAGGGAACGGTGACCGCCCGGATCGAAGGGCGGATCGGGGAGGGCAGCGGAGAATGAGACCACCGCATCGAGACGCCTACCGGCCGGTCGTGATGGGACGGCGCGGGGTGGTGACCTCCGCGCACCCGCTGGCGTCGATGCCATCCCGAGAGCCCGAATCGGCTGGCCCCCGGCCGGAAGGCCGGGACCATGATGTCGCCCACGCAGATCTTCCGCGACGGCGAGTTCTTCATGTCGATCGGCACGCCGGGCTCGTACGGAATACTGCAGACGACGCCGCAGATGATCCTGAACGTCCTCGAGTTCGGCCTGAACATCCAGGAGGCGATCGAGGCGCCGCGGGTGCGCGTCTACCGCGACCGGCTGGTCGACGTGGAGGCGCGGATCGCGCCCGAGGCGCGCGCCGAGCTGGGGCGCCGCGGCCACCAGGTCAACGTGATCGACGACTGGTCGTGGATCGTCGGCGGGGGCCAGGGATCATCCGCGACCCGGAGTCGGGCGCCCTGCACGGCGGCGCCGACCCCCGCCGCGACGGCTACGCGCTGGCGCTCTAGGCTACCGGCGTGGCTGGACGAGGTCCTCGAGCAGCGCGCGGGCCGCCGGCGTGGACCAGTCGCGCGGCCCCACGCCGCGCGCGAGCAGACGACCCTCGCGGTCGACGATGTACACCGTCGGAGGACCGAACACGCCGTACTTGACCCCCGTCACCTCGCCGCTCTCATCGACCAGGACGGGCGCCGTGTAGCCGCGCTCCCGGACGGTCCGCCTCACCCGCTCAGGAGCCTCACGGAAGGTGATGAGCAGGACCTCGAGCCCCTTGCCTTTGAACTCGTCGTAGAGCTTGTTGACGGAAGGCAACTCCTCCCGGCAGTCCGGTCACCAGGTCGCCCAGAAGAAGAGGAGGACGACCTGGCCCTTGAGGTCGGCCAGCGACCGCGGCTTGCCCTCCAGGTCGGCGAGCGTGAAGGGCGGCGCCGGCTTGGGCGGGGCGTACGCCTGGAGCCCGAAGCTCGCGAAGTCGGGAACGCCCCCCGCGGCCGCCCCCGCGCCGAGCGCGAGGGCGACCGCGAGGACGAGCGCGCGCTTCATGATGCGCCCGACTCCTTGACGGCCTTGATGACCTCGTCGGGCTTCAGGAGATCCAGCGGGTTGTTCATCACCTTGACGTACTTCACCATCCCGTTCCGGTCGAGGATGAAGTAGGCGCGCTTGGCGTAGCGGTAAATCGGGCTCTTCTCGTCCGTGACCAGGGCGTCCCAGGCGGGCAGCATCTGGCGACGGAAATCGGAAAGCATGAGCTGCTTGATGTCGTTCTGCTTCACGAACGCCTCGAGCGTGGCTACGTGATCCGCGCTGACGCCCACGACCTGGGCGTTGAGGGCCTCGAACTGCGGCAGGGCCGCCTCGAAGCCCTTGATTTCCTCCGTTCAGGTGCGGGTGAAGGCCTGAATCAGCGTGTAGATGACGACAGGTCCCTTGCCGAGCAGATCGGCCAGCTTCACCTGCTTCCCCCCGGGGGCGGGCAGCGTGAAGTCGGGCGCCTTCTGCCCCACCTCGAGCGCCCGTGCCGGGCCCGCCAGGACCAGGGCCAGGACGGCTCCGATCAGGGCACCCCCAACCACCGCGCGTGTCGTTCGCATGCTTGTCTCCTTCCGAGGGTGGATGCCTGCGCAAGTGTACTACTATCTGGAAGCCCCAGAGGTTCCATGGATTTCATCGCCGCTCACGCCGACGACAAGGTGCCGCGCGAGGTGTCGTTCCACGAGGACTTTCCGCGCGACGCCGCGGGCAAGCTCGTCAAGCGCGTGCTGCGCGAGCCGTACTGGCAGGGGCGGCCGACGCGCGTCTGAGCGCTCCCGGCGAACCGGCGCTCAGGACAGCCGGCCGAGCGGGCCCAGGTCGAGCTTCAGGTCCTCCGGCGCCAGGTCGAAGCGGCGGGCCAGGTCGCGGATCGTCTCCTCCAGCCGCATCAGCGCCAGGCCGAGCGCCTCCGTCTCCTTGGGCGTCAGCGTGCCGGCTTCCATCCGCCGGATGGCCTGCTTCTCGAAGAGCTTGCGCAGGAAGTCGACGAGGGTGAGGACGAGCTTGGCGACCGAGCGCTGGACGTCCTCGGGGTCGGCGTTCCAGCGTGGCGTCTCCGCCGCCACGCGCCGCTCCAGCTCGGTCCGCAGCGCCTCCAGCTCCCGCACGCGAAGCGCCACGCCGGCGCGCCTCGTCCGCCGCGGCTTCACGGAATGGCTCCGGGCGCGAAGGCGTAGGGCGGCCAGGGCCCGGTGGCGCGGGCGCGGACAGCGCCGAGCTCGCCGGCGATGGTCTCCAGCGCGCTCAGATAGCGGGCGCTGGCGCCGCGCTCGATCAGGTGGTAGAGGCTCGCCAGGAGCGGCGGCATGTCGTGGCGCTCGACGCGCTCGTCGACGATCAGCGCCCCGAGCCCCCGCCGCAGCGCGGCCATCTCCCGGCTGCCGTGCGCGCGCCGCCGCTCCCGCCGCCGGGCCGCGAGGTAGCGCGCGCCCGGACCGGGCAGGGAGGGCTCCGCATCGGGGAGGGGAGCGTCGTCGTGCAGCCCCTCGCCGTAGAGCCGGAGCGTCATTTGCTCGCGCCCGGCGACCAGGGCCAGGGCTTCACCGAGCCCGGCGCGCTGCGGCTCCAGCAGTCCGGCCAGCGCGGATTCATCGTCGACGAGCGTGCAGAAGCGGATGGGGAGGACGGCCTCGACCATCTCGGCCAGCCGGCGCACGGTGGCGTCGTGGGCGCGCAGCGACGCGGCGTCGATGGACGGCGCCTTCGGCACGTCGCCCGCGACAGCCAGGAGATCGCCGCAACGTACGAGGCGAAGGGGCTCGCCCGCGAGCCCGGCTCCCAGCGGCCCCGAGGGCGGCCCGCCCAGCAGCGCGTAGAGGTAGAGCCGGCTCACGACCGCGCCCGCCGCCGCCGGCTTTCGTTCGTCCGCTCCAGGCGGTCGGCGGCGCAGAGGACGGCGGCCAACCGGAGATAGACGAGATCGACGTTGGCGAGGCCGAGCAGCACCTCGCCCTCGATGACGACGCCCTTGTTGAGCACGTGGTCCACGAGATCGAGCAGCGACGCGTCCGCCTCGTCGAGGACGTTCCGGAGCCGGCGCCGCGCCTTGGGCTTCACGCGGGCCCCGCCACGAAGGTGTAGGGCGGCCAGGGACCACTCAGCGTGAGGGCGTAGCCCTCGCCGGCCAGGCGGCGGGCAAGGCCGTGGGCGGTCGCCCGGAACTGAGGGGAGCGCCGGGCGCGCACGAGGAAGGCGGCGTCGAGGAGCACGCGGATGCCGGCGTCGCCCGGGGGCGGCGTCTGGCGCCGCGCGTCGTCGGCGCGCCGGGCCAATGCGCCGAAGATGCGATCGGCTTCGGCGCGCGCCCGCTCGGCCAGCCGGCGGACGGAGTCGCGTTCCTGTTTCTTACGGACAAGGAAGCCCGTGCCGGCGCCGAGGCGCCGGCCGTCGCCCGGGGAGCGCGCGGCGAGACCGCGGAGCCCGCGGGCCTCGTCCAGGCTCAGCCGCACGCCCCACTCCTGGCGGTCCATGACGCGGGTGATCAGGCGCAGGAGCCGCTTGCGCGCGCGTCGCACGTGGGTGGCGGCCCGCTCGTCGCTCGAGAACAGGGTGAAGAGCTTCATCGGGATGACGGTGCCCGCGCGGCCGAAGTGCTCGACGACGCTCTCGTGGGCCATCGCGCACGCCGACACCCACTTGAGGTCGCGCAGGCCGCGCTCGATGGGCTCGCTGCCGTAGCGCGCCAGGGGCGCGTCGGCGACGGCGAGCCAGAAGCCGTCCCCCGCGTCCAGCAGCCGCACCGGGCCGGCGCCCGGAAGCCCCCGGGGCGGCCTGGCCAGAGACGGAGACTTCTTGCCGTGCACCAGGCAATAGAGGTAGGTGGCGGTCGTGTCAGTCCGTTTCACCATCCAGCTCCCAGCGCGCGCGCCAGCGGGCGAGCGCCGCGGCGCCGCGCGCCGGCGGCGCCACGGCCGGAGCCACGATGATACCGCAGCGACCGCGGGCGGGCGACCGGCACTCCCGTCGGAGCGCGGTGAGCTGGCGCGCCTCGCGGCGACTGATGGTCCGGCAGCGGGCACAGCCGGGCGGCGTGACGGCGTTCACCAGCACGGCCGCGAGCGGAATCCGGAGCCGCCCGATCCGCCGGAGCAGACGGAGGGTCTCCAGACGCGGCAGCTCCGCCGGGCGCGTGACGGCGACCAGTCCCGTTTCAACCCGGTCGCGGAGCAGCGCCCCCAGCCGCCTCAAGTCGCGCGAGACGGTCACGAGATCCATCCCCAGCTCGCCCAGGCCGATGACCTTCCGGTATTTGAGGAGGATCTCCAGCAGCGCGTGCACCCATTCGAGCGCGGCATCCGGCAGCTCGAGGAGCCGTAGCGCGTGGCCCGTGGGCGCGGTATCGAGCACGACCGTGTCGTAGCGCCGGCCGGCGCCGGGCTCGGGGAACAGCGCCTCGATCACCGTGAGGATCCCGAACAGCTCGTCGAGGCCCGGCGGCGCCAGGTCGATGAGGTCCTGGACGACGGTGCGGTCGAAGGCGACGTCGAAGCGCGAACCGCCCCTCAGCGCCGCGAACAGATCGTCGACCGCTTCGCAGTAGCGGGCGCGCTTGGCGGCGAACACGCGGTCGGCGTCCAGCTCACGCGCGCGGAGGCGCGGGGCGCCCGGGACGGGATGCGGATCGTCCCCGACCGGGATCGCGAGCACGTCGGCCAGAGAGTGAGCGGGGTCGGTGGAGAGCAGCAAGATGTCGGCCTGGGGCGCGCGCGCGGCCAGCGCGAGCGCCACCGCCGCCGCGCAGGTGGTCTTGCCCACGCCGCCCTTGCCGGCGAAGAGGAGGAGGCGCACGCCCGGCGGCGCGATGCGCTCGAGCCATGCCGCTTCCGCGGCGGTTTTGATTCGGAGGGGGGCTTCGCCCCCCTTCCGAGATCCATAGTCGGAACGGGCCTCACGGCCCCCTCCGAACCTTCCCATAGGAGTCGATGGCGCGAGCGAAGCCCGCGCCCGAGGCGTCTCGACGCGGGCTGGCGAGGAGGCGAGATGGCGGCCGACGCCACGAAGCGCCGCGACGCCGCGGGGCTCGTCGGCGAGATCGGGAAGTAGCGTCAGTGGCCGCCCTGGAAAGGCCGCGCGCGCGGCCGCGATCGCCGCCTGCTCGGCCCGGCGCCGGCCGTCGCACAGCTCGCAGGGCTGGTCGGGCGCTGGGACCACGCGGTTGACGACGATCTCGCTCACGGAGATGCCCGCCCGGTCGAGCGCGCCGATCCCGTCCTTGGCCTCCTCGAGCGCCAGCGGCTCGGGCAGGAGCACCCAGACAAACGTGCAGCGGTCCGGGTCGCTCAGCTGCGCCCGCAGTGACCGGCCCTCGGTGGCGATCTCGTCGATCAGGGCGTCGGTCGCGTCCGGCCGGTGGACGCCGCTGAGGCTCTGGGCGAGAAAGCGATGCTTGGCCTGCATGTCGTCGAGGACGGTGGCGATCCGCTCCAGCGTGGCGGGCATCGCGAGCAGGCGCAGCGTGTGACCGGTGGGCGCCGTGTCCACCACCACGTCGTCCCAGGGACGTGCGCGGGCCAGGCGCGTCAGCTCCACCAGGCCGATCAGCTCGTCGACGCCCGGGAAGGACAGCCGCAGGAAGCGGTCGATGTCGTCCTCGTCGAGGTAGGTTCCCCGCTCGAGGATCGTCCGGAGCAGGCGCCGGCGGGCGGCGATCCAGCGGTCGAGCGCGCGGTCGGCGTCGAGCTCCACCGCCTCCAGCGCTCCCCGCCGGGTGGGGATCCGGCGCGGGCGCGCGGAGAGCGGGCGCTGGAGGGCGTCGCCCAGGGAATGCGCGGGGTCGGTCGACACCAGGAGCACCCGGTGGCCCCTCTCGGCGGCGGCGACGGCGGCGCTGGCGGCGCAGGTGGTCTTGCCCACGCCGCCCTTGCCACCGAAGAAGCGGTAGTGCGGAGCTACTCCTCGTCGTCCCAGGCGCGGGCCTCCACGCCCGTGACCTTCATCCCCCCGGGCCCGGCGCCCGTCGTACGGGCGCGGATCTCGCGCAGCCGGGCCAGGA
This sequence comes from Candidatus Rokubacteria bacterium 13_1_40CM_69_27, assembly GCA_001917535.1. GTDB lineage: Bacteria > Methylomirabilota > Methylomirabilia > Rokubacteriales > CSP1-6 > MNEF01. The sequence continues at coordinate 49,057 of MNEF01000087.1, read as the reverse complement.
TCTCGCGCTCGAACTGCGCGAACTCCTCCTCGCTCATCTCCCCCAGCTCGAGGCGCATCTGGGCGGCCAGCAGCTCCTCGCGCAGCGCGCTCTCATCGTTGAGCTCGGCATCGGCGAGCTGGGCGATCTTCGACAGGACGAACTTGAGCCCGCCGAACAGGAGGGAGTCGAGGATGATCACTGGGCGTCCTTGGCCCGCTCGAGCTTCAGCCGGATGTTGACGAAGTTGTAGGGCGGCCAGGGCCCGGTGTACTTGAACGTGAGCTTGTGGTACTGGGCGCCGATCTTCTTCACGCGCGCGTCGAACGCGGCCTCCTGGTTCCGGGCGACCAGGAAGGCGGCGTTCATGATCATCTTGTCGCCGATGGGCTTGTTGGCCCGGGAGGCGACGCAGACGTCGCGCAGCTGGGCGAAGATGTCGGCGACGTAGCGGTCGGCCAGGTTCTGCAGCGCCGCGTCCGCCATGCGACCGTACTGGACGCGGGCGAAATAGGTCGAGCCCTTCTGCGACGCGATCTCGTTCTTGAGCCGCCGGATGTCCTCGTCCTCCCGCTCGATCTCGCGGATCATGACGTCGCGATCCCAGAGGACCTTCAGCCCGAACTCGAGCTTGTCCTCCATCTTCGAGAGGACGTCGTGAAAGGCGTTGTAGGCGCCCCGCAGCAGCTCGATGATGTCCTCGCGCGTCTTGAACACCGCGCCGAACGACATGGGGATGACGGTGTGGGTGCGCATGACCGTTTCGTTCACGCGCTCGTGGGCCAGGACGTTCTCGCGGGTGGGGTCGTACACCTCGAGGGGGGTGTCGGAGACGATCGCGGCGATGCCTTTGTAGTTGACCGTCTGGACCTCGGCGGGCTTGGCCCCGATGCCGATGGCGCCGAAGCGTAGCGGCTCGGTGGCGCTGACCACGCAGTAGACGTACTTGCCGAGATTGTCGGCCCCCCCCTTGGCCTCGGCCCGCGGCCGGCGGCTGGACCGCTTGGCGCGGCTGGCCGCGAGGTCGCCGGTCTTGCCCGGGGCCGACCGTCCCCGCGCGGGTTTGGGCCCGGCCTGCCGCTTCGTCCTGCCTTTCACATGGCCTCCTCGAGCACGTTCTCGTTTCCGCCTGCGTCTTCTAGTCCAACTCCAGTGGCCGAGGCCGCGCGAGGACGGGCACTCTAGCATGCCACGCGCCCGTACTGTCAACAGATATCCACCGTGAATGGTCATGCCATTCCGACCACACGGTCATACCATTCAAAAGGTGTGTGGAATCAATGCCTCGCAGTCCGAGCACCGACGGAAAGGACCCCGGAAGGTGAGTCGCGATGCGAGGCGGTGACGCCGCCATGCCCTCGCTTGGCCGCTGCCGAAGCCCAGCGCCGGGGCCGTTCATCGGCGCGCGTGTCTTTCTCCGAACAGGCCAGCCGCATAACCTCCTCAAGCGCTAGGTGGAGCTCTTCGACTTGGATTTCTTGGCGACGGTGAGCATGCCGCGGATCTCCGCCATGAGCTCATCGGGCAGGCAGGGCTTGGTGATGAAGCCGTCACAGCCGGCCTCCTTGGCCCCCTCCGAGAAGCCTTCAAGGGCGTGGCTCGTCAGCGCCAGCACGGGAATGTGACGCGTACGCGCGTCGCCCTTGAGGCGGCGCGTGGCCTCCCAGCCGTCGAGCCCCGGCAGCGAGAGGTCCATCACGATGAGGTCCGGCAGCAGCTCGAACGCCTGCTCGATCGCCTCCTGCCCATTGGCCGCTTCCGCGACCTTGAAGCCGGAGTGCGTCAGGAACATGGCGTACATCTCCCGGTTGTCTTCGAAGTCGTCGACCAGGAGAATCAGGGGCGCCTTCTTCATGGGCTCGTGCGCGACCTGGGAAGCATCAGGGTGAACGCGGAGCCCTGGCCGACCTTGCTCTCGAGCGTGATCTGACCGCCGAGCATCGAGGCCAGCCGCCGCGAGATGGAGAGCCCCAGCCCGGCGCCGCTGTAGGCGCGCGAGGAGGAGCTGTCGGCCTGGCTGAAGTCCTCGAAGATCTTCGCCTGGTCATCGTCGGCGATGCCGATGCCGGAGTCGGCGACGGCGATGAGGATCCGGTCGCCGGCGTCGTCGAATCTCGCCGAGACCTTGACCCAGCCCTCCGGCGTGAACTTCAGCGCGTTGGCCAGGAGGTTCAGCACGATCTGTTTGACCTTCGGGCGGTCACTTTCGATCATCGGCAGGTTGGGGGCCAGCTCCTGGGTGACGCAGAGACTGGTGCGGCTGACGATCGGCTCCACCTCCGCCATCACCTCGGCCAGCAGCTCGGGCAGCGGGAAATCGCTGACATGGACCGGCATCTTGCCCGCCTCGATGCGGGAGATGTCGAGGATGTCGCTGATGAGGGCCAGCAGGTGCCGCCCGCTGGAGTCCACTCGCGAGAGGCTCCGCCGCTGCTGGGACGTCAGCTCCCCGAGGACGCCCTGCAGGAGCATGCTCGTGTAGCCCAGGATCGCGTTGAGCGGCGTGCGGAACTCGTGGGACATGTTGGCCAGGAACCTGGACTTGAGCGCCGAGGCGTGCTCGAGCTGGATCGCCTGGCGCCGCAGCAGCTCGTTCTGTCGGACCAGCTCGGCAGTGGCCTGGCGGACCTTCTCCTCCAGCTCCTGGGAGGCGCGCTTGAGCTGCTCGTAGAGCTGCTGCTTCTCGAGCGCCTCCCGCTGGTCGTGCAGGATCGTGACCACACCGACGAGCTCGCCGTGGGCCGACTGCACCTTGCCCCCCAACGCCTCCACCGGGAGGCCCTCGCCGGTCTCCGGATCGGTGAGCTCGATGGACCCCGAGTGGCGCAGGGTGTCGCCGGCGAAGAGCAGGTTCGAGACGAACGACGAGAAGTGCGCGTCGTTCGATTGGACCCTCACGGCGACCTCGCCGGGCGTGTCGGGCCGTACCGTGAAGAGCTGCTCGGCCGGGGCGTTCGTCATGACGATGGCTCCCGCGGGGTCGGTGACGAGGATCGGGTCGGCCACGGCGTCGATGACCAGCTCGAGCCGGTCGCGCTCGGCCCGGACCTCAGCCTCGGCTAAGCGCAGCTTGTGGTAGTTCTCCTCCTGCGCCTCGATGGCGGTGCGGAGATCGCTGACGTTCCTGAGGACCGAGACCACCTGGGACTCCTCCGACGCATCGGTGACGACCGTGCTCAGCAGCTCGAAGAACAGGTCGGAGCCGTCCATCGGATCCACCAGCAGCAGCTCCCGGCGCGTCGGCTCGGCCCGGTCGATGGCGCGGCCGGCCAGGGCGGCCGAGAAGAGCATGTTGTTCAGCGCGATGGCCCGGCGCCGGCCTTCGCTCTCGCGCTCGGTGGAGGCAAAGAGCGCCTCGGCGCGCGCGTTGGCCAGGATCATGCGCCCCTCGTGATCGGTCAACAACACGGGGTCGTGGACGGCGTTGATGATGCTCTCGAGCAGGATCCGTTCCCGCTCCAGGCCCGCCCGGGCCGTCTCCAGCCCTTGGGTGGCGCCGAGGCGCGCGAGCTTGGGTCCCAGGTTGTCGGCGAGCCAGGCGCCTTCGCGAACGACGTCGGGCGCCCTCGGGTTGACGAGCAGCAGACCGTGGGCGTCCTCGGACTTGCGGCCGTCCATGAGCGGGATCGCCAGGAACGTGCCGCGGCCGAAGAGCCGCATCACAGGGGTGCGTCCGCTGGAGCCGTTCAGCGTGAGCTCGACCGGCTCGCCGCGGGCGAGGGCGGCCACCAGCGGATGTTCGCGCTGGTCGAGCTCGATCGCGAGCTTGGGGAGGCGGGAAGCGGGCAGGCCGTATCCGGCGATCGCGACCAGCTGCGTCCGCTCCTTATCGGTCAGCAGGCACACGACCTGCCGGGCGTCGGTCTGAGCGCCCAGCCAGTCCAGCGCCCACTGCGCGCACTCCGCGACGTCGTCGCAACCGAGCAGGAACTCGGCGAGCGCGAGCCGGGCTTCGGCCCGGCCGCTCCCGGATATTCGGGACCGGGCGCGGAGCGGGAGGGCGCGGCCCACGGCCTAGACGCCGACCGAGCGGCGCCGCCTTCTCACCACGGGCACGCCCGTGCCGTCGGCCGCCGCTGCGAGCTTGGACCGCAGCGACCGATTCTCCGCCGCCAGAGCTTCCTGCGAGCGGGTCTCGACTGCGTTGGACCGTAAAGCCGGCGTGCTCTGGGCCACCGCTTCCGAGTACTTCAGGTAGGTCTCGATCGACGCGACGACGATGCGTGCCTCGACGGTGATCAGGTCGATGCCGACGAGCGACACGCGAACCCAGGCGTCGATCACGATGCCCTTGTCGAGGACGCGGTCAAGAACGTCGATGAGGCTTGTGTTGCTGGACGTTCGTTCAACGGGCATCGGTCATCCTCCCTGCGAGGACTCCTCGTTCCCTGGTTTGGTTCTCCGCCCGGGGCGACGGGCCGGCGCGGCGACACGCCCGGTGCTGAGGGCGGCGACCTTGCGCTCGAGCACGCGCAGCTGCCTCTGAAGATCGTGCGTCTCGACGGCGTCCTGCCGGCCCGACAGGTGCCGATCGTGCTTCCACCAGTCGAGGCCGATCTCCTGGGCCTTGTCGATCGAGCAGATGATGAGGCGGATGCGGATGGTGAGCAGCTCGACTTCAGCCAGCGAGATCGTGATGTCGCCGGCGATGGCGAGCCCCTTGTCGAGGACGCGGTCCAGCACGTCCACGAGCCCGCTGACCCTGTGATCGCTGGTCTGAAGCTCGGTCCTCATTGGGCAGGCAAGTATAGACAATAACAGTGCTCCGCGAAAGGGTATTCGGCTCTAAGACCAAAGTAGGTGGGAAAAAGTTTCCACACCCCCCGGTGGCAGGCGTCTTGCTAGCCGTACTGTCCGGATCTCATCATCCAGGGGTGCGCCATAACCCGCAACCTCGTCGGCGCGATCCTGGTCGTTACCGCCCTCGGTTCTACGCGCGGGAGGTCCTGCCCAAGGTCCGCTAGAGGTCCCGGCTCATCTCTTCTCGAGCCAGACCGCGTCGGCGGCGGCTCTCCCCGGGCCCGCCAGAAAGAGGAGGATCGCGCCGCCAAGGAGCATCAGGTCCAGGCGCGCCCCGCCGAACCCCGCTGGCAGCTTCACGTAGAAGAAGGCCACGATGAACTCGATGGTGTAGAGCAGGCCGAGCCAGCGGCCGAGGATGCCGAACAGCAACAGCACCCCACCCACCAGTTCGAGGGTCATGATGAACGGCCCGCTGATGCCCGGTGCCGGGATGGCCATCTTCGTGAAGGCTTCGGTGACGCCAGGGATACCGGCTTGGTACTTGTTCCAGCCGGAGTAGATGAAAACGAGGGCCATGGCGATCCGCACCGCGGTGATACCCCAGCCCGGTCCGATGCCCCAGATCCCCCGCATATCCGCCTCCTTGGCGTGAGTGGACGGCGACCTGCGTTGCCCTGGAACCTCGCGCTGACGATAGCACGCCCACCGGGAGCCCAACGCACCTCATCTATAATCCCGGCAGCGGCCAGGCCGCGGGGAGGGGGCTCTACGCCGGATCGCACCGGTCGCGGGCTGGCGCTGGTCTTCCTCCTGGCGGCGCTGGCCGCGCTGCCGTGGACGGCGGGGACGTACGCGCTCTCGCTGGGCGCGCTGCTGCTCATCTACATGACGCTGGCCGTGTCCTACGATATCCTCGGCGGCTACGCCGGCCTCATGAACCTGGGGCACTCGGCCTTCTTCGGCCTGGGGGCCTACGCCTTCGGGATCGCGCTCACGCGGGGCTGGCCTCCGCCGGCGGCCGTCGTGGCCTCCGTCGCCGTCCCGCTGGCCTTCGCCGCGCTGATCTCCTATCCGATCTTCCGCCTCCGCGGCGCTTGCTTCGCGCTGGCGACGTTCGGGTTGATCCCGCTGCTCGAGCTGCTGGCGCTCAATCTCGGCGGGCTTACCGGCGGCTCCCAGGGGTTCACGATCCCGCTCGCCAACCGGATCGAGGTCGTCTACTACGCGGCGCTCGTGCTGGCGGCGTGGACCGTGTGGGTGAGCTACCGGATCGCGCACTCGCCCCTCGGCCTGGCGCTGATGACGATCCGGGAAGACGAGGACGTCGCGCGGAGCTTCGGCGTGGCGCCCTATCGCCACAAGCTCCGGGCCCTGCTGATCGGGGCGGCGCCGGCCGGACTCGTCGGCGCCGTCTACGCCATGAACCTGACCTATCTCACCGCCGAGGTCGTGCTCGGCACCGAGATCGCGCTGGTGCCGGTGACCATGGCCGTGCTGGGCGGCAGCGGTACCGTCGCCGGGCCCATCGTGGGCGCGGTCATCGTCACCGCCGTGCAGGAGCTGCTGTGGACGCGCACGTGGTACCTCCGCCTCGTGGTCTACGGCCTCCTGCTGGTGCTGGGCAGGCTCTTCGTGCCGGGCGGGCTCGTGCGCCTGCCCGCGCTGCGCCGCCTGCTCGCGCGCCTGGGGCTCGGCGAGCGCATCTACGCGCGCTAAGCCGGCGCGCATCCGCGTCGCGCGCGAGCGCCGCCCCGCGAGGCGCCCACGGTTCTGCCGTACAATACGCCCATGAAGCTCACGGTCGACGGCCGCGCGCTGGAGGTGCTCGCGGGCGCGACGGTGCTCGACGCCGTCAACGCGCTCGGCATCCCGTTGCCGCAGCTCCGCAAGGACCCCGACCGTCCGCCGCTCGGCGCCGGCCGCACGTGCCTCGTGCACGTCGAGGGCCAGCGCGGCGCGCCCGCCGCCTGCTACCTGCCGGCGCGGGAGGGCATGAGCGTCAGCGCCACCCATCGCGACGTCACGCGCATCCGCGCTGCCGTGCTCGACCTCACGCGCTCCATGCTCGGCGAAGGCGAGGGGCGCGACGGCTTCGGGCAGGGGGAGGTGGCCTGCGCCCGCCACGGGATCCTCGAGCCCGCATCGACGAGCTGCGGACCTCGCCCGGGGCCGAGGCGCGGGTGACGAGCCTCGCCGAGACGATCCAGCTCGCCTCGCTGTGCGGCCTGGGGCAGGCCGCGCCGCTGGCGCTGCAGCACGGCCTGGAGACCTTCGGAACGGAGTTCCGCGGGCGGCGATGAGAGAGCGGGCGGCGCTCTCGGCGATCGGGGTCGTCTCGGCCGCCGTGGTGATCGCCGTGGGCGTGCTGCTGCTCGGCGGGCGCCAGGTGAGCGGCGCGCGCGACGTCTCGGCGTTGCCGGCGCTCAACGCCGTCCTGAACGGCACCAGCGCCGTGCTGCTGGTCACCGGCTACGTCTTCATCCGGCGGCGCCGGGTGACGGCGCATCTGACGTGTATGCTGACCGCGTTCGGCGTCTCCACGCTCTTCCTGGTCTCCTACGTGACCTACCACTACTATGCAGGCTCGCGGCCCTTCACCGTCCGGGGCTGGATCCGTCCCGTCTACTTCGCTCTCCTGACCTCCCACATCGTGCTGGCTGCCGCCATCGTGCCCCTGGCCCTCACGACGATCTACCGCGCCCTCACCTCCCAGTTCGCCCGCCACATGACGATCGCGCGCTGGACGCTCCCCATCTGGCTCTACGTCTCCCTGACCGGCGTGGTCGTCTACTGGATGCTGTATCACCTGTAGCGACGGCTATTTGCCCGACGCGAGGCGCGGGATTCCCCAAGATTCCGGCTGGGGCGGGGTTCCACGCTATGATAGCCAGCAGTCCGGTGACGCACTGGAGGAGGCGTGTCGTCGATGGCCGATAGAGAGTGGATCCTGCTGAATCCGGGCCCCGCCAACACGTCGCCCAGCGTGCGCCAGGCGCTGGTGATGCCGGACCTCTGTCACCGGGAGCCCGAGTTCTTCCACATGATGCGGAGTTGCCGGGAGCGCCTGGCGCATCTGATCGGAGGGGCTCAGGACTGGACCGCGGTGCTCTTCGCCGGGTCGGGGACGGCCGCCGTCGAGGCCGCGATCTGCTCGGCAGTGCCGCCGGAGGGCGCCTTGCTGGTCGTCAACAACGGTGTCTACGGCGACCGCATGCTCCGCATCGCGCGGGCCCACGCCATCCGCACCGAAGCGATCACCTATGACTACCTGACTCCGGTCGTGCCCGGCGACGTGGAGCGCGCGCTGCGCGCCCATCACGAGATCAGCCACGTCGCGCTGGTGCACCACGAGACGACGACGGGCCTCCTGAACCCGGTCGGGGAGGTGGCGCGGGTGGCGGCCGAGCAGGGACGGCGGCTGGTGGTGGATGCGATGAGCTCGCTCTTCGGCGAGCCCCTCGACGTCACCCAGGACGGCATCGACTTCGTGGTGGCCAGCGCCAACAAGTGCCTGCAGGGCATCCCCGGTGTGTCGTTCGTGCTGGCGCGGCGGAGCGCCATGGAGGCGCTGCGCGGCCGCGCCCCGCGGAGCGTCTACCTCGACCTCCACAACCAGTGGGCGACTCAGGAGCAGGACAACACGCCCTTCACCCCCGCCGTCCAGGTGCTGCACGCCATGGAGCAGGCGCTGGTGGAGCTCGAGCGCGAGGGCGTGGCCAACCGCATCGTCCGCTATGCGGAGAACGCGCGCGTGCTCCGCGAGGGCATGGTCGGGCTGGGCTTCGAGATTCTGGTCGCTCCGGCCGCGCGCTCGAACATCCTCACCACGTTCCGGCTCCTGCCGGGACTCGCCTACGACCCGCTGCACGACGCCATGAAGCGGCGGGGCTACATCATCTACGCGGGGCAGGGCGACATCCGTACCTACGCCTTCCGCGTCTCCAACATGGGCACGCTGACCCCGGCGGACATGAAGGACGTGGTGGAGGCGTTCGCATCGAGCCTCCAGGAACTGGGAATCGCGGCGCCAGCGAAGCGCTGACGATGGGACGGGCCAGGAGCCACAAGAAGAACATCGCCTGCGTGGAGTCGCTCTGGGACGGCAACATCGAGAGCCGGCTGAGCGTCGTGCCGCTGCTGGAGCTGGCCTCCCGCGTGGACGAGCTGAAGTTCAGCTACCTCACCTGCAACACCGAGGAGGAGCTGAAGTTCAACCTCGGCAAGCTCAAGAACCGCCGGGGCTACGGCATCCTCTACCTCTCCTGCCACGGCCGCCCGGGCGAGCTGGTCCTCGATCAGACGGCCGTCGAGATCGAGAAGCTCGCGCAGTACATGGGCGAGGGGTTCGCCAACTGGGTCGTCCACTTCGGGAGCTGCGCGACCATCAACGTTCCCCAGGCGCGGATCTCGAAGTTCATCGCCGGCACCGCGGTCTCCATGGTGGTGGGCTACAAGACGGACGTGGACTGGATCGACAGCGCCGCCGTGGACCTGATCCTCTTCGACCGCCTGCAGGAGTACCGCGAGATGCACCGCTTCTGGCAGCACTTCAAGCGGCGCTACCGCGACCTCGTCGCCGTCACCGGCCTCCGCGCGTTTCTGCGGTAATCCGCAGAAGCTACGCGCCAGTCTTTCTGGAACTACTCGCGGGGTGGTTCTTGGCTTCGGTGCTTGGTGAGGGCCACGAAGAACGAGCCGAACTCGATGGGCACGATTGTCGGAGGGTAACAGTTCGGTCTCCACTGTCCCGGGAGCTTCACGAGGAGGAAGTCCCGGTGGTGGCCGAATTGTGCGCGAAGCCCGGATTCCGAAAAGCACCGGACATGTCCCAGGGCGCCGTCGGGTGGCCGGAACTCCGGTACCGGACCAACCGCAGTAAGCTCGTTCATCGGGACAACGAAGCAAAAGCGCCCGCCGGGCCGGAGGACGCGAAAGATCCGCCGGACGAGTTCGGTGTCATCTGGCACATGCTCCAGAACGGCGAATGAGTACACGAGATCGAATGAGGCCGGCTGCGTGCGCTCGACGAATTCCTCAATGAGGCCTCCGTGGAACGACACGTTCGGGAAGCGATTCACATTGCGGGCGAGACGGATATTGGTACGCGAGACATCGACTCCGGTGAGTTGGATCTCAGGATGGCGGCAACCGAGGGTAATTGCGACACGGCCCTCGCCGCACCCGGCGTCGAGGACGCGAGCCGGGTGATGCTTGATGACCTCCTGGTCGAGAAGGCGGAACTCCGGATCGGCAGCGATGCGTTGCACCGTCTTCCGAGTCTTCCGTCCGAGGAGGACCCTGAGATCCCTTTCCAGACGCTTCAATGAGAAGCGGCCCTTGCGCTCCTCGTAGAACCGCTCGTAGACGGCTGCGTAATCCTGGGGTCTGGAGAGATGCTGAAGCCATGAACGAATCTGGGCCGCCCGCGCCGCGTAGCGCAGCTCCCCCGTCGCGACATACGCCTGCTCGAGGAGGCTCAGCGCTCCCGGAACGTCATCGCGATAGAGCTCGAAGTCGGCACGCTCCAGGACATGTGGCACGTCGGCGAAATCCAGCGCACGCTGGCTGTCGAGTGGTTGGCCGTGACCCGGGACTGGACCGGAGGAGTCCGGCATGTGGAACTCCTTTCGGGCTCGCCCAGTTCTCAGACACGCCCCAGGAAGTGCTCAGCGGCTTGAGTCGGCGGCCGCCTGATAAGACGCTCCGTCAGGCCCAGCGGTGTACGTCCGGGCGTCCGCCGAGATGTCACCGGCGTGTCAAGGCCTGGGGGGAGGGCTGGGACCGGAGTCCGGGGCGTCGGCCCTAAGGCGTGGGTGGTGGTGGAGGCGGAGGCGTCGGCGAGGCCGATGGCGCCCGATGAAGGGGACGACGAGGAGTCGCTTGGCACCCCGTTTGCCGCCAGGGACGTTCGGGGAGGTATGTGAAATGCGCAGCGTGCGGGTCCTCAGCGCGATCGTCGTGTCCTCGGTGATCCTCTCGTTCCTCAGCGGGTGCCAGTCTATGACGGGGCGGAGCACCGGCCGGTTCGTGGACGACCAGTCCATCACCGCCTCCGTGAAGGCCAAGCTCGTCGCCGACAAAGCGGCCAATCTCACGCGCGTCGGGGTGAAGACCGTCAATGGGACGGTGTACCTGACCGGCTCGGTGGATTCGGCCGAGCAGAAGGCTCGGGCCGAAGAGCTGACCAAGCGCGTGAACGGGGTCGAGAAAATCGTCAACGACATCCAGGTGAGCGAGCGGCGGCCGAGCGGGTAAGCGTACCCTGCAGCCGAGTTCCCAAACTGTGCCCCGGATGTTCTAGGAGCCTGTCCGAGCGCCGGCTTTGCCGGCGCAATCCTTCCTGGGGGGAGGTTTCGGAAGGGGGGCGAAGCCCCCCTCCGAGTCTCCTAGCCGCGGCTCAGGCGGACACCGACCACGATCAGCCCCGCCCCCGCCAGCGCCAGCGGCACGCCCACCGCGTAGCGCTGGCGCTCGCGCGCCTTCTGCCGGAGCGTGCGCAGCACCAGGCGGTCGCCGGCGACGATCTCGTCGCGACTGGTGAGGAACTGGCGCAGGCGCTCGCGCTCCTCCGGGCCGAGGTCGCGCGTGCCCCACTGCACCTCCGCCTGCAGCGCGCGCAGGCGGGCGAGCTCGCCTGAGCCGTGAGCGATCGCGGCACGGCTGTCGGCGGCGACGCCGCGCTCGGAGGGCGTGAGGAACACGGCCTGAACGGCCGGCGTGACGCGCTCGACGGCGTCGAGCCAGGGGTGATCGGCGCGGGGGAACAGCGCCAGCGCGAGGCCGGCCAGCGCCAGGAGCGCGCCCAGCGCGACCAGCAGCCCCGCGCCGGCCCGGGCGCCCTCGCGCCTCAGGCGGGCAGCGAGGGCCCACGATCCCCGGGCCAGAGCCACGGCCGCGAGGACGGCCCCGAAGGTGGCGACGATCGTCGCGCCCGTCGGCAGATCCCCCAGGTACGAGAGGCTGAGCCCGGCGACGCTGACGACGAAGCCGACCGCCCAGCCGATCGCCAGACGGCGGCCGAGTGTCGGCGCCAGCCAGGCGCCGGCGACGGCGGGCACGATGAGGTAGGAGAACACCAGGAGCACGCCGGCCATCCGCACCGAGCTGGTCACCACCAGGCCGAAGGTGAGGTAGAAGAGGAAGTCCCACAGCCGCGTCCACGGCGGGGCGCCGCCGAGGGAGATCGCCAGCAGCGGCCGCCGGCAGAGCCAGTGGACGAGGCCGATGGCCGTGTAGAGCGCGGCCACGCGTGCGACCTCGTCGCCGGTCACGCTCAGGATGCTGCCGACGAGGAGCTGCTTGATCTGCTCGCCGCCCTGGGGCACGCGATCGAGGACGAGCACCGTCAGCGACGCGGCGACGGCGTAGACGATCCCGATGATCGCCTCCTGGGGCACGACGCCGCGGCGCTCTCGCGTCAGCGCGAACAGCGCGGCGCCGGCCGCCGTGAAAGCGAGCGAGTAGTAGTAGGCGGCGTCGCTCTGGGCCGCGTGGCCGGCCAGCAGCCCTGCGGTGGCGCCGAGCGCGGCGACCTGGGCGAGCGCCAGGTCCACGAAGATGACCCCCCGCGCCAGCACGTGCAGACCGAGATAGGCGTGGATCCCGGTCAGCACGAGGCAGGCCAGGAAGGGGAGCCAGAGCAGCTCGAGCATCAGCGGGAGGCCAGCGCTGCCGCCAGGCGATCCACGTTCACGTCGAACAGGGCGAGGTAGTCGGTCGCCTCGGGATCGCTGCCGACCGACGGCGCCAGGGTCACGACGCGCGCCCCGGTGCCGCCGGCGATGCGGCGCAAGAGGGCGGCGGGTGCGCCGGGCTCGGCGACGACGACGCGCACGCCCGTGGCCCTCATCCGCTCCATGAGCAGGCCGAGGTAGGCCGGCGAGGGCGGCACGCCGGGTTTCTCCTCGACGGCCGCGGTGATGACGAGCTCGAAGCGGCGCGCGAAGTAGGGCCAGGTGTCGTGGACGACGACGACCCGGCTGCCCGCGTGCGGGCGCAGGCGCTCCTTCCAGCGCGTCAGCCCCGCGTCCAGGCGCGCCAGGAAGCGCGCGCGGTTGGCCTCGAACGCCGCCCGCTCGGCCGGCACCAGCCGGCCGAGGATTTCCTGGATATGCGCCGTGAGGGGGCGCGCGTTCTCGGGGTCGAGCCAGTAGTGGGTGTTGCCGAAGGCGTGGACGTGCGGGCGGCTGTCCGCTCTCAGGCGTGGCGTCTCGGTGCCCAGCAGCGCCACCGCTCGCGAGCAATCGAGGTCGTGGGCGGGGGGCGCCACCGCCCGGAGCGCGCGGCCGAGCCAGGGCTCGTGATCGAGGCCCACCCGCACCAGCAGGTCGGCCGATCGGAGGAGCGCCAGCTGGCGGGGATGGATCTCCCGCGCGTGGGGGTCCTGCCGGGGATCCGTGAGGCTCTCGACCCTCACGCCCTCACCGCCGACGGCGGCGACGAGATCGCGGAGATCGGTCGTCGTGGCGGCGACGGAGAGCGTCGCCGCTACGAGGAGCGGCAGCAGCAACGCTATTTCTTGACGAAGATCGACTTCGGGATCATGCAGTGGATGCCCTTGCGAATGTCCACCATCTGGGTCACGCGGCAGTCGCCGACCATCGACACCAGCGCGTAGGCTTCGTCCCGACTCATCGGGACCAGCTTCTGCTGCTCGCTGAGGAACTTGACCGCGTTGCGGACGGCGATCTTCACGGCCTCTTCGAGATTCTCGTCGAAGCCCATCAGGATCCAGTGGGTGGTGGTCTCGAGCTGCGGCCACTCGACTTTGAGATCTTTGCGGACGATGGGCTGGATGACGATCTCCCGGTAGGCGCACTCCAGCGCGGTGAGGTTGACCTCGCCGTTGCCCTGACGGCAGTGCGAGTCACCCGTCCAGATCAGAGCCCCCTTGAGGAAGACGGGCAGGTAGAGCGTCGTGCCCTCCTGCAGCTCGTTGATGTCCATGTTGGAGCCGTTCTTCCACGGGCGGAGCGTGCTCGTCCGCCCCTTGGCGTCCTTGATGGCGGGGCCGGCCTTGGCGGCGGGCTCGTTGGGGTCGGGACCGACCGCGATGGTGCCGGGGAAGGGCTGGAGGTCGATCATGATGCCCGGTTTGAACTCGGCCTGGCGCTTCTCCCAGTCCAGATAGTAGTAGCGGACGAAGCCGTCGGGGAACTCGGGCGCCAGCAGGCCGACCGTGGGGAACTGCTTGCCCGGCAGGTGGAAGTTCGTCCCGAAGGCCTTGGGCACGATCTTCTTGATCCGGATCTCCAGCGTGTCGCCGGGCTCGGCGCCGTTGACGTAGATGGGGCCGGTCACCGAATGCGGGCCGCCGCCCGGGTTGGCCAACCGCAGCTTGACGATGTCGTCCATCGTGGTGCCCGGCTGGACGGCGTTGTGGGCGTGCATCATGGTCTCGATCGCCACCGTGTCGCTGGAGTTGATCATGAGCTTCGGCTTCTCGTTGGGGTCGAGCCAGCCCCACTGAGTCGTCTCCAGCGTCGCCGGCAGGACGTGGTACCGGCCGCCCGCCACGGGGACGACACGATCGCGCTTGCTCTCGTCCATTGGCGTCAGCTGGTACGGCTGCTGGGCGACTGCGTAGAGCCCGGCGCCGAGCACCAGCGCGAGGACGGCGATGAGGGCGAGGATGCGCTTCATGATCTCCTCCTTCCGAAAACGCGGGGGATTCTATCATCTTCGGTCGCCTCGGGCGCGCGGGGCCCAGCCCACGGCCGCCCTGCGGCTGCCACGGCCATGGTACGATCCGGGCCCGAGGGGAGGTGCCGCCATGGCCTTCACCATCGATCCCGCGCGCGACGCCCTGGTGATCGTCGACGTCCAGAACGACTTCTGCCCCGGCGGCTCGCTGGCCGTGCCCGGCGGGGACGACGTCGTGCCCGTGCTGAACCGGTACGCCGAGCGCTTCGCGCGACGGGGCGCCCCCGTCTTCGCGTCGCGCGACTGGCACCCTGCCCAGACCAGGCACTTCCAGGCCTACGGCGGCGTTTGGCCGCCGCACTGTGTCCAGGGGACGCCGGGGGCGGAGTTCCATCCGGGCCTGGTCCTGCTATCCGCCACCGAGGTCGTCTCCAAGGGCATGGACCCCGCCGATGACGCGTACTCCTGCTTCCAGGCCGAGACCGCCGACGGCATGCCGTTCGCCGCGGCCCTCGGCGAGCGGGGCGTCGGGCGCCTGTTCGTCGGCGGCCTGGCCACCGACTACTGCGTGAAGGCGACGGCGCTCGACGCGCTCAAGGAGGGCTTCGAGGTCGTGGTGCTGGAGGACGCGATCCGCGCGGTGGACGTGGCGCCCGGCGACGGCGCCCGCGCGCTCGGCGCCATGAAGGAGGCCGGCGCCCGTGTCGCCCGGCTCGAGGACCTTGGCGACTGAGCGCGCCCTCGGCGCCGCCGGCTCCGGGCTGGCGGTCGGCGGGTCGCCGGCGGACGCGGCGCTCGACGCCTCGCTGGAGGCGCTCGCGCGCGCGGGCACCGATCACGCCGACCTGGTGCTGGTCTTCGCCACCGGCGACACCCACGCCGCCGCCCACGAAATGCTCCACGCCGTCCGCCGGGTCACGGGCGCGCGCATCGTCGTCGGCTGCAGCGGAAGCGGCGTGCTCACCGAGCGCCGGGAGATCGAGGGCGAGTCGGCCGTGGCCGTGCTCGCGGTGAGCGATGAGCGGCTGATGGCGACGCCGTTCCTCGTCGAGGATCAGGCTGAGGCCGGTCCCGATGTCGGCGCCGAGGTGGCCCGGCAGGTGGGCACCACCCTCGCCGAGGGCGGCTGCCTGCTGGTACTCCCCGACGTGGCCGGGCTGAGCCCGCGCGGGCTCCTCGACGGCATGCAGGCCGAGCTCGGCTTCGTCCCGGTCATCGGTGCCGTCGCTGCCGGCACGCCGCTCTTCGAGCTCTACAACGCCGATCTGGCGCGCGGCGGCCTGGCCGGCCTCGCGCTGTCGGGCCCGCGCCCCGTCATCGGCGTCGCCCAGGGCTGCGTGCCCATCGGCGAGCCGTACGTCATCACCCGCGCGGACGGCAACGTGGTGATGGAGATCGGCAGCCGCCCGGCCCTGGACGTCCTCAAGGAGGCCATCCGATCGCTACCGGACGGCCCCATGCGCGTGCAGCGCGCCGGGGTCTTCGCGGGCCTGGCGATGGATCCGACGAAGTCGCCGCTCGAGCGCGGCGACTTCCTGGTCCGCAACCTCGTCGGGGCCGATCCCGCGAGCGGCGCCGTCGCCGTGGCCGAGCCGGTGAAGGTGGGCCAGACGATCCAGTTCCAGATCCGCGATGCGGAGTCCTCGCGCGAAGATCTTCGGGTGACGCTGGAGGGCGTGGCCAGAGCACTGGAGGGCCGGCGCCCGGCCTTCGGGTGCTACTTCGACTGCGCCGGCCGTGGTCAAGGGCTCTATGGCGTCCCCGATCACGACGTGAAGCTGATCCGCAGCTGCCTGGGGGAGTTTCCGCTCGTCGGCTTCTTCGGCAACGGCGAGTTCGCGCCCATCGGGCGTCGCAACTTCTTCCACAACTATACCGGCGCCCTCGTCCTCTTCCCGGCCGGCGTCTGACGCCCGTGCGCGGCCTCGAGCAGATCCCCTGGCTCTACGATGCGTTGTGCGCCGTCTGCGAGCGCCTCGGGCTCGGACGCTGGCGGCGGTGGCTGACGGCCGGCGCGCGTGGGCGGACCCTCGATCTGGGTTGCGGCACCGGGCGCAATCTGCCGCTCTTCTCTGCCGAGGTGCGCCTGATCGGGCTCGATCCCGCCTGGGAGTCGCTCCAGCGCGCCCGAGGCCGGGCGCCGGGCGTCCCGCTGATCCAGGGCCGCGCCGAGGCGTTGCCGTTCCGCGACCGCGCCTTCGACACCGTCGTCAGCGGCCTGGTCTTCTGCAGCGTGCCCGACCCGCGCCGGGGACTGGCCGAGGTCCGGCGCGTCCTGCGTCCCGGAGGAGCGCTGCGGATGCTCGAGCACGTGCGCTCGACGCGGCGCTGGAAGGCGCGTTATCAGGATTTCATCCAGCCGCTCTGGACTCGGCTCTCGGGGGGCTGCCATCCCAACCGCGAGACGGAGCGGCTCGTCGAGTCCTCCGGCTTCAGCATCGAGGCGGAGGGACGGTGCGCCGAGGGCGACAGGCGCCGCTTCTCCGCGCGGGCTGCTTGAGCCGGCGATAGACTCCGAATGGACGTGTCGCGCCGGGAGGTGCTCCGAACCGCCGCGGCCGCCGGCCTCGCCGCCGCGCTGCCGGCGCCACTGGCCGCCGCGCCCGGGTCAGGCGGCGCGCGCGTCTTCGTGGTCCGCGAGCCCGATCGAGCGAAGGCCGTCGCCGCCTGCCTCGACGCGGCGGCCTTCACCGCGTGCCAGGGGCGCGACGTCGCGATCAAGGCGAACTTCAACAGCGCCGATCCGTTTCCCGCCTCGACGCATCCCGCCACACTGGCGGCGCTGCTCGCCAGCCTCACATCGCACCGCGCCGCGAGCCTCACGCTGGGCGAGCGCTCGGGCATGGGAGACACCCGGCGGGTGCTGGAGGCGACCGGGGTGGCTGACGTCCTCGCGTCGTCGGGAGCGCGCATGGTCGTGCTCGACGAGCTCGGGCGCGACGGCTGGCGCCCGTTCCGGGGCGAGCACTGGCCGCAGGGCTTCTTGGCGGCGCAGCTCTTCGCCGAGGCGCCCTGCGTCGTCCAGACCATGTGCTGCAAGACCCATCGCTTCGGCGGCCACGTGACCCTGGCCCTCAAGAACACCGTTGGGCTGGTGGCGAAGTACCTGCCCGGCGCGCCGCACAACTACATGCGGGACCTCCACGGCTCCGAGCACCAGCGCGCGATGATCGCCGAGGCGAACCTGGCCTGGCGCCCCGCCCTCAACATCATGGATTGCCTGGAGGCGTTCGTGGACGGCGGCCCCGAGCAGGGGACGCGGGCGGCGCCCGGCGTCTTCCTGGCCAGCGACGATCGCTGCGCGCTGGACGCCGCCGCCATCGCGCTGCTGCGCCTGCACGGCATGAAGGGCCCCGCCGCCCGCGGACCGATCGGGCGGACGGCGCAGCTCGCGCGGGCGCTCGAGGTCGGTCTGGGCGCCGCGCCGCGCGCCGTGACCGTGGTGCCCGTCACGTCGGCCGCGCGCGAGGCCGCCGGCCGCATCGCCGAGCTGCTGGCCGAAGGCTAGCTACGCGCGCGTCGGAGTAAGCCACTCGTTCGAGCGCGGGCTTCGCCCGCGCAATCCTTCTGGGGGAGGCTTCGGAGGGGGCCGTCGAGGCCCCCTCCGATGACCTAGCCGGCCCTCAGCAGATACTCCTCCACGAACTCGATCACCCCGAGGCTGCCCGGCGCGCGGGTGACGTGCTGGGCGCGAGCCCGGAGCGCCGGCACGGCGTCGGCCACTGCCACCCCCAGCCCGCAGGCGGCGAGCAGGGCGTGATCGTTCTCGGCGTCGCCGATGGCCACGGCCTCGGTGGGAGAGACGTCGAGCGCGGCCAGGGCCGCGAGCAGCCCCGTCCCCTTCGACAGGCCCTCGGGCAACAGCATCAGGGCGCCCTTGTTGAACTCCAGGATGCGGGGGACCCCCGCCTCATGGATCGCCGCCCGCGCGGCGGCGGCGAAGGGGGTCAGTGTCGCCACGATCGACTCGCCGAGCTTGAACTCGACGCGGTGCCGGGACAGCGCCTCGAGCAGCGCGGGCTCCGGCGCCGCGCCGAGGGGATGGGTGCGGCCGAGTCCCGGTAGATAGAGGAGGGCGCCGTTCTCGGCGACGACGGCGTCGAACATGCGGTCGACGTCGGGGCAGACCTCCCTCAGCTCGACCAGGATCCGGCCGGTGACGAGCACGAGCTTGCGCCCGGAGGCCCGCACGCGGGCCAGCGCCGCGGCGGCCGGCGCGGGCGTGCGCCCGTTCTCGGCGATCGTGCCGTCGTAGTCGATGGCCAGGGCGCGGACATCCATCGATTCGATAGTACGATGGGATATGCGAGCCCGCACCGGATGGCCGGTGGCGCTGCTCGTGCTGGCCGGATGCGCCACCGCGCGCGTCGCTCCCCCGCCGGCGCCGGTGCGGCTGGGGGCCGAGGAGCGCGGGCAGGCCTCCTGGTACGGCGAGCCCTTCCACGGCCGGCGCACGTCGAGCGGCGAGACCTTCAACATGTACCAGCTGACCGCCGCCCACCGCACGCTGCCGATGGGCACGCGCGTGCTGGTGACCCACCTCGGGAACGGACGCTCGGTGGAGGTCCGGATCAACGACCGGGGCCCCTTCGTCGGGGGCCGCATCATCGACGTGTCCTACGCGGCCGCTCAGCGGCTGGGCGCGCTCGGCGCTGGCATCTTTCCGGTGCGGCTGCGCGTCGTCGCGCTGCCCGACGGCGCCCGCGAGCCGCCGGGGCCCCACGCCGAGCCGGCGCGTGTCCGCCCGGCCGCGCGGCCGGACACGGCGCCCCTGCGCTGACTCAGCCGCCCAGGAGCTCCGCGTACACGGCGGTCGTTTGCGCCATCGTCGCGCCCATGGTGTAGCGGGCCCGCACGAGCGCCTGGCCGGCCCGGGCCATCTCGCGGGCGCGGACCGGGTCCCGGAGCAGCGCGACGATGGCGCCGGCGAGCGCGGCGGCGTCGGCGGGAGGCACCAGCCGGCCGTTCTCGCCGTCGCGGATGATCTCGGGGGTGCCCCCGACCGTGGTGCCCACCACCGGCGTACCCACCGCCAGCGCCTGCGGGATCACCTGCGAGATCGCCTCCGACTTGATGGAGGGCAGGACGAGGATGTCGAGCGCGGCCATCACCTCGGGGATGTCGCGGCGGAAGCCCGTCATGATGACGTGGGGCTCGAGACCCATCTCGCGCACGCGGAGACGCACGTCCTCGAAGCCGACGCCGTCGCCGACGATGAGAAATCGCGTCCCGGGCACCGCGCGCAGCACCGGCTGGGCGGCCTCCAGGAAGTAGCGGTGACCTTTGGAGCCGCGCACGTTGGCGACCAGGCCGACCACCGGGCCGGTGAGCCCCAACTCGTCGCGCACCGTCTTGCCCGACACGCCGGGGTGGAAGCGCGTCGTGTCCACCCCCGCGGGGACGGCGACGATCCGCTCGGCGGGCACGCCGGCGCGCTCCACCAGCGCCCGGACCGCCTCGCCGCTGGTGATGACGCGATCGGCGAGACGATAGGTCAGGGCGCGCCGCTTGATGATGGGGATCGTCACGTGACGTCCGCGCACGACGGGCAGGCGCAGCGACTTGGCCGCCAGCGTGCCCAGCCAACTGTCGACCGAGCTGTGGGTGTGCACGAGCGTTACCCCGCGCGCCCTCATGAGCCGTCGGAGCGCCAGGAGCGCGGGCAGATCGAGGGCGCCGCGCATGGGGACGGCGACGGCGGGCAGCGCGGCGGCGCGCGCTTCGGAGAGCAGCCGACTCTCGGGTTGACAGGCGATGACCGCGCCCCAGCCGTGATCGAGTAGCCAGCGCACCTCGGTGAGGATCCGGATCTCCTGGCCGCCGAGGCCGAGCGAGGCCTCGGTGTGAAGGATCAGTCGCTGGCGAGGCATCGGCACGCCCATGCGAGTATAGATCATGCTCCAGCGCTTCATCGAGAACTTCACCTACCTCGGGGTGTTTCTGATGCTGTTCGGGGCCGGGCTCGGGCTGCCGATCCCCGAGGAGGCTCCGGTCCTGGCCGCCGGCGCGCTCGCGCACGAAGACGTCGTGCGGTGGTGGATCGCGCTGCCCGTCTGCATCCTGGGCGTCCTCAGCGGCGACGTCGTCCTCTACTGGATCGGCCACCATTGGGGTGAGGTGGTGCTCGACTGGCGGGTGGTCCGCCGCGTCCTGAGTCGGGAGCGCGAGGAGCGGCTGAAGGCCGCCTACCACCGCCACGGCGTGAAGATCGTCTTCACGGCCCGCCACGTGCTGGGCGTGCGGGCCGCGGCCTTCCTCACCGCCGGCATCGCCAAGATTCCGTTCTGGAAGTTTCTCGCGGTGGACGTCGCCGCGGCGCTGGTCGGCGTCCCCATCGGCTTCGGGATCGCCTTCCTTTTCACGGACCAGCTCGAGCGCGTGATGGCCGACGTGCGCCGCGTCGAGCATTGGCTGGTGCTCTACGCGCTGGTGGGGCTGGCCGTCTGGCTCGCCGTCCTCGCTTACCGCCAGAGCCGCCGCAGCTGACGCGCACCCGCCGCCGCCCCCGGCGGTTGATGCTCGCGGCCCTGCTCGCGCCCGGCCCTCGTGACCGACTCCCAGGGGTGACGCAGGACGAGAAGTCGCAGCTGGCGTCGGAGGCGCGGGGGCCGTGCGAGAGCCGTGTCTCAGGGGACAGACCCGACCCAGAGCGTGCAACTATGGGCGGGCGCGATGTGGCTAGCGTGCTCTCGCATGGCCCCCGCGCCCCCGACGCCCGGGAAACTGCGCGTGCTATAGTCGGCCGGAGGGACCGTGACGACAGCCGGCCGCAAGCCGTGGCACGCGATCTTCAAGCTGCTCGAGGGCGACGAGCGGGTGTTCGCCGTCCTTCTCGCCGTCGTGATGGTAGGGGGCCTGACGACTCTCGGCCTCGTCCCCCTGCGGCCCCGCTACCAGATCGATCTGTTCTCGCTGGTGACGTGGTTCGCGGCGTACAAGGTTGGCGTCTTCGCGCTGGTCACGATCAATCCCCGCGCCACCCGCATCATCTTTCTCAACGCGCTTGGCATCGATCTCCTGCTCGTCTTCACGCTCCTCTACTTCACCGGCGGCGGCGACAGCCTTTTCTACCTCCTCTTCTTCCCGCTGGTCGCGGTCAACGCCTACTACTTCGGTCCGTGGGTGGGCCTGGGTGCCGCGCTCATCGCCGGCGGGCTCTATACGCTCTCGGCGTGGCTGGTGCCACCCTGGGTCGGCTGGACGCCGGGGTTCATTCTCTCCGCGCTCGCCGGCCTGCCGGCGGTGACCCTGGGCCTGGTCGCCGAGCGGGAGCGGCGGGCCCGCGGTGAGGTCGAGCGGCTCAATACCGAGCTGACGGGAACGCTCAACCGGCTCCAGACGACCCAGCAGGAGCTGCTCGTCGCCGAGCGCATGGCGACCGTCGGGCGGCTCAGCCTCAAGGTCGCGCACGAAGTCCGCAATCCGATCAGCGCGATCGAGCTGAACGCCGAGATCCTGCGGGACATCGTGCGCGGGCAGCCGGCGGCGGAGATGGAGGAGGCGGCCGGCCTGGTCGCCGCCATCCAGGACCAGGTGCGGACCCTGGACGCCCTGACCGAGGAGTACCTGACCTTCGCGCGCTTCCCCCGCCCGCACTTCGAGGAGGAGTCGGTCAACGACCTGGTGGTGGAGCTGGCCGACTTCGTGCGGCCCGTCGCCGTACGCCAGGGGCTCACGCTGCACGTGGAGACCGATCCGACCGTGCCCACGATGGAGATCGACCGCGGCCTGCTGCGCCAGGCCATCCTGAACCTCGTCAAGAACGGGCTGGAGGCGCTCTCCCGCGGCGGCGAGCTGACGCTGGCCAGCCGGCGCGACGGTGACATCGTGGAGGTCTCGGTGACCGACACCGGCGGCGGTATTCCCGAGGAGGTCGCCAAGCGACTGTTCGAGCCGTTCTTCACGACCAAGCCGCAGGGGACCGGCCTCGGCCTGTCGATCGCGCGCCAGATCATCGAGGAGCACGGCGGCGAGATCCGCTGGACGAACCGGCCGGGCGCGGGCGCCCGCTTCACCATCCGGCTGCCGATCAAGCGGGCCGTCCATGCCTGATCCCGCCACTCTGCTGGTCGCCGACGACGACCCGGGGCTCCGCGAGAGCCTCGAGCGCACGCTGACGCGCGAGGGTTACCGCGTCGTCGTCGCCTCCGACGGGCGGGCGGCCCTCGAGCGCCTGCAGGCCGGCGGCGTCGATCTGGTCCTCACCGATCTCAAGATGCCCGCCCTCTCCGGCATCGAGCTGCTGCACGCCGCCAAAGCCATCGCGCCGGACGTCGACGTCATCCTGCTCACCGCCTTCGGGACCATCGAGGAAGCAGTCAAGGCGATGAAGGACGGCGCTTACGACTTCCTCACCAAGCCCGTGCAGCGCGCGCAGCTCCAGCGCGTGATCCGGTCGGCGCTGGAGCGGCGCCAGCTGATCCAGCAGAACCGCGCGCTCCAGCAGCGGCTCGACGCGCTGCTCCGCCAGGGCGCCGTCATCGGCGCCAGCCCCGCCTTCCGGCGCATGATGACGCTGGTGGAGCAGGTCGCCGACAGCTCCGCCACCGTGCTGGTCCAGGGCGAGAGCGGGACGGGCAAGGAGCTGGTGGCCCGCGCCATCCACGAGCGGTCGGCCCGCCGCAACGGCCCCTTCGTGGCCGTCAACTGCGCCGCGCTGCCCGAGACGCTGCTGGAGTCGGAGCTGTTCGGCTACGAGCGGGGCGCGTTCACCGGGGCGGCCGGACGCAAGGAGGGGCGTTTCGAGCTGGCCGACGGCGGCACCCTATTCCTCGACGAGGTCGCCGACCTGTCGGCGGTGACGCAGCCCAAGATTCTCAGGGTGCTCCAGGAGGGCGAGCTCGAGCGGCTGGGCGCCACCAAGACCATCCGCGTCGACGTGCGGGTCGTCGCCGCCACCAACCAGGACCTGGCCCAGATGGTGCGCGACAAGCGCTTCCGCGAGGACCTCTACTACCGGCTCAACGTCATCACCATCAACGTGCCGCCGCTGCGCGAGCGGCGCGAGGACATCCGCGTCCTGGCCGAGCACTTCCTGCGCGTCTACGCGGCCAAGAACAACCGGCACCTCGACGGCTTCGCGGACGAGGCCCTGGGCCGGCTGGAGGGCTACTCCTGGCCCGGCAACGTGCGGGAGCTCGAGAACGTCGTCGAGCGCGGCGTCGTGCTGGCGCGCGGCGTCCAGATCGACCTGCCCGATCTCCCCGAGGAGATCGCGGGGGCCACGCCGCTGCCCGAGGGCGTGCTGACTGTACGCATCGGCACACCGCTGGCGGAGATCGAGCAGCGCCTGCTGGAGGCGACGCTGCGCGCGACCCGGGGCAACAAGACGCTCACGGCGCGGCTCCTCGGCATCGACCCGCGCACCGTCGCCCGCAAGCTCGAGCGCTGGGACGAGACGGCCGAGCAGGGCGAGGACGACCGCGCCCCCGCCTGACTCCGCGCCGCTCTCAGCAGGCGGCGGCGCGGAGCTTCATCTCGATGTGATCGCCGACCTTGAGGGTCTTGACCGTCTCCCGCGAACCCTGGAACTCGTGCGTCGTGCCGTCCGACGCGCGCAGCGTCACCATGTTGCGCTTGGCGTCGATCTTGACGACCTCGCCTTCGACCTTGTCGGGCGCGCCGGGTTTGGCCTGGGTACCGACCGAGGCGGAGGGCTGCGGGCAGTCCTTCTTCTGTTCGGCCAGCGCGCTGGCCCCGGCCGAGAAGAGGACGAACGTGCAGACCACCGACAGAACTTTTCGGATCATGGGCGCCTCCCTCGCATCACTTCTGGTTGTGCTTGGTGATGTCGTAGATGGCGCCCGCGGCGGCACCGACGCCGGCGCCGATCAGCGCGCCCTTGCCGGGGCTGTGGCCAGTGCCTGCGGCGACTGCAGCGCCAGAACCGGCGCCCACGGCGGCGCCGGTCGCCGTCCCGCACCCGGCCATGACCATCGCGATGAGCGACAGGCTGATGATCGGAGAGATTATCCTCTTCATTGCACACCCCTCCTGAGCTGGGATCGCGTGTTGGATGTGCAATGCCCGTGCCTTCGAGAAAGCCTCGGCGGGACGGGCGGCGGGGCCCGGGTTACTCGTGGATCAGGATGAAGTCGGCGTCGAGCGTGCGCTGGTCGGGCTTGGGATAGAGCTGGGTGACCAGCGCGCGGTGGCCGGGGGCGCTGACGCGCACGTGCACGTGCGGCGGGCGGCCCGGATAGCGGCCGGGAAAGTCGGTCTCGTAGTGGTAGCGGCCCTGGGTGTCCGCCTCCTGCGTCGCGCGATGCTCGTCGTCGTAGTCGCCCCGGGGGTTGGCCGACCACCACTCGATCTTCGCGCCGGCCAGCGGCGCGCAGCCGGCGGCCGAGAGCACCCGGCCTGCGACGCCGAGCCCGCGGCCGGTGCTCGCGCGCTCGGGAGCATTCGGCGTGTAGAAGGGGCCGAGCGCGTCGGCCCGCGTCGGCGAGCACCGCTCCGGCTGGGCGCCGGCAGCCGGCGCCAGGCAGGTAGCCGCCATCAGCGCCGCCAGCGCCGCGCGGATGCGCGGGGAGAGGAGCCGGGCTTCCACGGATGGTATTCTACGGCGGTGAAGGCCCTTCTGCTCAGCCGCGAGTACCCACCTCACATCTACGGCGGCGCCGGCGTCGTGGTCGATCAGCTCGCGCGCGCGCTCAGCCAGCTGATGGCGGTGGAGGTGCGGTGCTTCGGCGAGCGCGAGCCCCAGGCCGATGCCAAGATCGCCGTCCGCGGCTACACGCCCTGGTCGCGACTGAGCGCGGGCCCGGACGGACCGCGCTTCGCGCCCGCGCTGGAGACGCTCTCGATCGGGTTGGCGATGGCGCGCGA
Organism: Candidatus Rokubacteria bacterium 13_1_40CM_69_27; assembly: GCA_001917535.1. Classification (GTDB taxonomy): domain Bacteria; phylum Methylomirabilota; class Methylomirabilia; order Rokubacteriales; family CSP1-6; genus MNEF01. Next base: position 23,866 of record MNEF01000087.1, on the reverse strand, counting down.
TCCGGTGGACGCCGACGTGGCGCACGCTCACACCTGGTACGCCGACATGGCCGGGCTCTGGATCCGCACGCTGCACCGCATTCCGCTGATCGTGACCCTGCACAGCCTGGAGCCGCTGCGGCCGTGGAAGGCCGACCAGCTCGGCGCCGGCTACCTGCTCTCCACGTGGATCGAGAAGACGGCGGTGGAAGCGGCCGATCGCGTGATCGCGGTCTCCGCCCGCATGCGCGAGGACATCCTGGGCCACTTCGCCGTGGACCCGGCCAAGGTCGTTGTCATCCACAACGGCATCGATCCCGAGCGCTTCCGCCGCGCCGGGCGGCGCGACGCCCTGGAGCGCTACGGGGTGCGGCCGCCCTACGTGCTCTTCGTCGGCCGGATCACCGACCAGAAGGGGATCTTCCACCTGTTGGAGGCGGCGCCGAAGCTGCCGGCCGGGGTGCAGCTGGTGCTGTGCGCCTCGGCGCCCGACACCCCGGAGATCGAGGAGCGGCTGCGCCGCGCGGTGCCCCTGCACCCCAACGTGCTCTGGATCAACGCCATGATCCCCGTGGAGGAGGTGGTGCAGCTCTACAGCCACGCGGCCGTGTTCGCATGCCCTTCGGTCTACGAGCCCTTCGGGCTGATCAACCTCGAGGCGATGGCGTGCGAGACGCCGGTGGTGGCCTCCGCCGTGGGCGGCATCCTGGAGGTCGTCGAGGACGGCACCACTGGCTACCTGGTGACGCCGGGGCGTCCCGACGAGCTGGCGGCGGCGCTGCGACGGCTGCTCGACGACCCCGAGCAGGGCCGCGCCATGGGCCGCGCCGGCCGCCGGCGCGTCGAGGAGAAGTTCTCCTGGGCGAGTGTCGCCGAGCGCACCGAGCGGTTGTACATCGACGCCATCGCCGAGTTCCAGCGGTCGACGGGCGACTAGCGCGTTGCTCAGGGGCCTGCGCGGCTTCGTCTTCGATCTCGACGGCTGCGTCTGGAACGGCACCGTCCTCAATCCGGGGGCCCGCGAGGTGCTCACGGCCCTGCACGCCGGCGGGCGCCGTCTGGCCTTCCTCTCCAACAACTCCCGCGCGACCGGGAGCGATCTGCGCGAGCGCCTGCACGCCCTGGGCGTGGATGCCGCCGAGCACGTGCTCACGCCGCTCGAGATCATCGGTCAGGTGATCGCCGAGCGCTGGGGCCGCTCCCGCGTGCTCGTCATCGGCGCCCGGGAGATGGCGGAAGCCATCACGCGGGGCGGCCACGACATCCTGGACGTGAAGGACTGGCGGTCGGCCACGGTGGTCGCGGTCGGCAACGACTTCGACCTCACCTACGAGCGGCTCACCGCCGCCTGTCGCGCGGCCGTGGCCGGGGCCGCGCTCGTCACCCCGAACCTGGATCGGCGGCTGCCCATCGAAGGCGGCGACTTCCTGCCCGGGTGCGGCGCGATCGTGGAGGCGGTGGCCGTCGCCGCGGGCGTCCGGCCCCTCGTCGTCGGCAAGCCCGAGCCTCCGCTGTTCCTCATCGCCCTGCGCCAGCTCGGATTGCCGGCCGCCGGCGTCGCCATGGTGGGCGACAGCGTGCCCTCCGACATTCGCGGCGGGCGCGCGGTGGGCATGCACACCGTGCTCTACGCGCCGGACGGGGCGGGTGAGGCCCGCGACGCCGACCTCGTCGTTCGCTCCTTCTCCGAGCTGGCGACGCTGGCGGGCCTCGGCTGAAATTTCCATCGCCCCGGCGTCTCGGTGTAGGCTGGGCGTGGTCGACACTTCATCCTGAAAGGAGATCTATGAAGCGAGTGCTGGCACTGCTCATCGCGCTCGTGTTCGCGGTCGGGCTCGGCGACCTGCCGGCGGCCTGGGCGCAGGCCAAGGACGCCCCCAAGAAGGAGGCCCCGGCCAAGACCACCGAGAAGAAGAAGGCGCCGCTCGACATCAACACCGCCAGCGCCGAAGACTTACAGGCGCTGCCCGGGATCGGCGACGCCTACGCCAAGAAGATCATCGAGAACCGGCCGTACAAGCGGAAGGATGAGCTGGTCCAGAAGAAGATCCTCCCGCAGCCGACCTACGACAAGATCAAGGACCAGATCATCGCCCGGCAGGCGACCACCAAGAAGTAGCGTCGCTCCGCCCGCGGCGGCTGAGCGGGGCCGTCGAGCCCCGCTCAGAATCCCCAGACCAGCCCGGCTCGACCTCGCGCTCCTTCACGGACGGGCGACGTCGGGCCGGGGCCCCGACCGCCGGCGCGCCGGCACCAGAGCGTTGCCGAAGAGCAACAGCCCGGCGCCGAGCACGTACGTCACGTACGCGCCCAGCTCCAGGGCCGACGGCCGGGCGCGGTAACCCAGGAGACCGTTCAGGAACGCGCCGACGAGGCTCCGGTCGCTGAGCAGAAAGGAGGTGTCCCAGAGGGCGTAGGACTGCGGAAGGACGCCGAGCCCCTGGAGCTGACCGACACCGGTGCTGAAGAGCCCCGCCGACACGAACAGCAGGATCGCGGAGGTGACCGTGAAGAATCGACGCAGGCTGAGCCGCCGGCCTCCGTGGAAGATCGCCCAGCCCAGCAGGGCCGCGGTGGCCACCCCCAGGGTGCCTCCGGCGACGCCTGCGGCCGCCGAGGTCGCCTGGGTCAGCAGGCCCCAGAGGAAGAGGATGGTCTCGGCGCCCTCGCGGAAGACCCCGGTGAAGCCGATGAGGCCGATGATCCAGAGCCGCCGCGTCAGGCGGGCCTGCTCGATCCGTCGCTGCACGTTCCCTTTGATCGACCGGGCGTGCTGGCGCATCCACCAGCCGTGCCAGGTCAGCAGAACCACGGCGGCGAAGACGACGACGGTCCTGACGACGTCGGGCCCCAGATCGAGCAGCGGGCCGGAGAGGAAGCTGACGGCGACGCCGGCCCCGATGCTCGCCAGCAGACCCAGCGCTCCGCCGGCCGTCGCGTACCGGTAATACGCGCGCCCCCCGATCTTGTCGAGGTAGGTGTAGACGATCCCCAGGATGAGCGCGGCTTCGAAGGCCTCGCGGAGGGTGACGACGAAGGCGGCGCCCATCCTCTACTCCGCGACGAGGCGCCCCTTCGCCGTCGCCTCGTGATACTCACCGACGAATGGGTAGGTTCCGGGCTTGAGCGCGGGCATCCGCAGGCGGACCGTCTTGCCCGCGGGAATCACCTTTTCGATGCGGAGCTCCCTGCTCTCGAACTCCTCCGCTGCCCGGTCCTTGTTGGTGATGACGAGGATGAATGACGCGCCGGCCTTGACCCGGATCTCCTCGGGCTGGAACCGATTCTTCTCGATCGTCAGCGCGATCTCCCTGGGGACGTCGGCGGCTCGGGCGACGCCGGCCGGCAGGGCGAGGACGGCCAACATACCGATCAACAGCGATCCTACCCGGCGGGCCATGAATGAACCTCCCCTTTGGTCTCGCCTTAGGCATACCTAATAGAGAGGATTCTGTCAACCGGCAGGCCGCGCCAACGGACAGGCCCGCCGGTCGTTGCCACAGGGCGCGGCCTGACGACGGTCGCGCCAGTTCGGAGGGGGCCGTACCGTCCGCCCCCTCCGACTGAGCTACCGGCGGAGCCAGTGGAAGAACTTCCGCCACCAGTCCACGATCTGCTCGCCCATGCCGCCGTGCTCCTGGCAGGGCGGCGGCGCCGTCCCCTCCAGGAAGGTCTCGCGAACCACCACCGGACAGAAGCGGTTGGCCGTCCTGCCGTTGGTGAGGTCGATGTCCACCCGCGTCACGCCCGGCGGCACGTCGAAGTCCGGCGCGGGATAGGCCTCCAGCGCCTGGCGCATGAAGTCGGCCCAGATGGGCAGGGCCGCCTGCGCGCCGCTGAGCCCGTGCGGCTCGCCGCTGTCGAATCCGACCCAGACCAGCGCAAGCAGGTTCGGGGCGTAACCGACGAACCAGGCGTCGCGCCCATCGTTCGTCGTTCCCGTCTTGCCGGCCACCGGGCCCGCGACGCCGAGCGTGCGCGCGGAGGCGCCCGTGCCCGACACGATCACGCCCTGGAGGAGCGAAGTCATCAGATAGGCCTCGGCGGTCGGCACGGCCTGCTGCAGCTCGGGCTCGGGCAGCGCCACCGCCCCTCCGTCGTCCTCCCACACTGCGCGCACGCTGGTGACGGTCTCGGCGCGGACGCCACCGTTCGCGAACGGCAGGTACGCGCGGGCCAGCTCGAGCGGCGTGACCTCGAAGGCGCCGAGCGCCATCGCCGGAACGGGGGAGAGCGGGCTGGCAATCCCCAGCGCGCGCGCCGTCTCGATCACGGCGCCGAGGCCGATCTCCTGGGCGATCCGCACCGTCGCCGCGTTGAGCGATTGCTCGAGCGCGCGGCGCACCGTCACGCGCCCCTCGTAGCGGTCCTCGTAGTTGCGGGGACTCCATTCCTTGTCCCCGACGTCGAGCGTGAGCGGCGTGTCGTCCACGAAGGTCGCCGCCGTGAACGCGGGCTCGCCGCTGGCCCGTCGCAGCGCGGCCAGGAAGACGAAGGGCTTGAACGCCGAGCCGGGCTGGCGGCGGGCCAGGACGGCCCGATTGAACTGGCTCGTCTGATAGTCCCGGCCGCCGACCAGCGCACGGATCTGCCCCGTCTCGGGGTCGAGCGCGATCAGCGCCGCCTGCAGGCGCTCGGCGGGATCCTTGCCGCGCGCGCCCGGCCGGTTGCCCTCCAGTCGCTCGAGCCCGCGCTTCACCGCCGCCTCGGCGAGGCGCTGGAGTGCCAGGTCCAGCGAGGTGAAGACGCGCGCGCCACCGCGCGCGTCGATGATCCCGTCACCCAACCGGTGCTCGATCTCCTGACGGACGTAGTCCGCGAAGTAGGGCGCCGATTGCCCGGGCGCCGGCGCCGACTGCAGGCGGATCGGCTCCCGGCGCGCCGTCTGGTACTCGACCTCGGAGATCCGGCCCAGCGAGCGCATGCGCGCCAGGACGACGTCGCGCCGCTGCCGGGCGCGGTCGGGGTTGAGGACGGGGGAGTAGCTGTTGGGGGCGCGCACCATGCCGGCCAGCAGCGCCGCCTCGGCGAGCGTGAGCTGGTGCACCTCCTTGCGGAAGTACGCCCGCGCCGCCGAGCCCACGCCACGGATCGCCAGGGAGCCGCGCTGGCCCAGGTACGCCTCGTTGAGGTAGGCCTCGAGGATCTGCTCCTTGGTGTAACGCCATTCGAGCACGGCCGCCAGCCAGGCCTCGCGGAGCTTGCGCCCGAACGTCCGCTGGGAGCCGAGGAGGCGATTCTTGACGAGCTGCTGGGTGATCGTGCTGCCCCCTTGCGTCACCCGGCCGGCCCTGAGGTTGACCCACACGGCCCGCAGGAGGCCGCGGAGATCGACGCCGCCGTGCTCGAAGAACCGGTGATCCTCCGCGCCCAGCACCGCGTGCAGGAGCACCAGCGGCATCTCGCCCAGGCGCACCGGCCGGTAGTCCTCACCGGGCCGGTCGCCGGCGCTGGCCAGCACCTCGGGCTCGAGGGCGGTGGCCTCCAGCGGTTCGTCCTCGCTCGTCACCCGCGCGATCCGGTCCCCCTCCAGCTCCAGGCGCGCGCGGGCCGAGCGGCGCCCGCCGCGCTCCTCGATGCCGCGCAGGAAGACCTCCCACGCGTCGTCGGTGCGGTAGAACTGGCCCGGCGCCGTCGGCGACATGGGCACCTCGCGATAGCGCAGTCGCGCGAGCGTGCCCTCCAGGTCGACGGCGCGCACGTTGATGCCGGGGGCCAGGGGCTGCCCGGCCGCGTAGATGAAGGTGGCGTGGCGTGCGGTGACGCGGTCGAAGCGGGCCAGCTCGATCGCCGTGTACGTGACGAGGCCGGTCAGGGCCAGCCCGAGCACGACTCCCGCGGCCAGGAGCGTGAGGACGAGGGGGTTCGCGCGTCGGAGCCGCGCGGGCAGCGCCCGGAGGAGCGGACTCACCCCCCTAGTATGCCCGGAGTGTCGACGCCGATCAGATCAAACGCTCGCGGAAGTGGCGGAGGGCGCGGCCCGCCAGCCCCGGGCGGTGCGCCTGCAGCGCCTGCAGCCGTGCCCGGGCTTCGCGCGACAGCGCCGCGCGCGTGGCCAGCGCCCGGCGGGCGCCGCGCAGCGCGTCGACCAGCCCGCGCGCGTAGGCCCGCAACTCTCCCGCCCGCGCGGCGCAGAAGCCCACCAGCGCCAGATCCTGGGCGATCGAGACGGCGGCGGCCGCCGGGCGGTGGTTGCGCAGCGCAATCCAGATCGCGTTGCGTATGAAGGTGTAGTAGATCCGGCTCGACGGCCGGGCCGAGGGCGGTCAGACCTCGGCGCCTCGGCGCTATCGTGTTGACGCAAATTTCGGGCGAATCGGGAAGGGGCTACACGGGCCCTGGGGAATCCGTTGCAGGAAGGAGACAGCTAGTCGAAGCGGATCGGATATCCGAACTGTAACCCGATGGAAATGCGGTTCTGATCGACGTCGTTGGCGAGCGACGCCCCCGCCACGTCGGTGATGCGGCTGTCCGACCGCTGGTGGAAGAACTGGTACGAGGCGACCAGGGCCAGCCAGCGGGTGAACCGGTAGGTGGCCGACAGCGGCAAGCTGAGGCTCTTCACGTCGATGCGGTCGGGGTTACGGTCGTCCTGCGACTCGACGATCGAGTAGCGCGGTCCGAACTCCACCGTCAGCCCCTTCGTCAGGGTGGCGAGCTGAGCGGAGGCACCGACCGACTGGTTGATGGTGGGACCGCCGAGCCCGGCGGCCGTGCCGAGCGTGCGACTGTAGTCGGCGCTGAGGAAGCCCCACTTGAGTCGCTGGCGAAGGCTGGCGCTGACCGTGGGCGTCACGCGATTGTCGCGGTCGCTGACCTCGAAGGTGGGTCCGCCCACGACGGAGCCCGTCAGCGTCTCGGTGAAGCGATAGGTGAGGCCGAGCCGCGGTGTGTGCGTCGTCAGGTTCTCCTCGCGCTCGACGTCCAGGAAGCCGAACTCGTAGCCGAGCGTTACGTTGAGCCGGCGCGTGAGGGCCCGGTCGACGTCCACGTTGGCGCGATAGACGTCCGAGCCACGCAGCTCCCTCCGCTCGAAGCGCAGGACCGTCCACGACGCGCCTCCCCGCAGCGTCGTCCGCGGATCGAACTGCCAGGCGGCCCCGCCCGACAGCGCATTGCTGTAGCCGCGGCTGCGGCCGGTGGCGACGCCTTCGGCGGCGAGGAGGTTCGTGTTGGTGGTGAGGCTGAAGGTGTCGCTGAGATTCAGGGTCAGCGGGGGGCTGACGCGATAGAGGCCATCGAGGATGAAGCGGTGCTGGTCGAAGACGTGAGTGAGGCCCGGCTCCCGGGCGAAGATCTCGGCGGAGAAACTGTAGGCAGCGCTGAGGCGGTAGACGGGCTGCTCGACCTCGAGGGCGAGGCCCGGCGTGAAGCGGGTGATGAAGTCCCAGCGCTTGTCGTTATTGTTGAGGAGGACGTTGTCGTTGTACTCCTCCTCCAGCGTCAGCGTCGGCCTCAGCACGAGGGGCGCGAGCCGTGGCCCCTCGAGCGGCTGGGGATCCGCGGGACGCCGGGTCGCCTGGGCCCAGGCCGCCGGAGCCGCCAGGCCGATCGCGCACGCAACGATCACACCGGCCCAGACCGGGAGTCCCCGAAGGCGTCGCACGGCGCGATGTCTACCACAACCCGGCCGGCGCCCGATCGCCCTTCTACGACGCACGGGTGTCGAGCCGCTTCAGTGCCAGCTGGTAATAGGTGAGCGGAGCCGGCTTCTCGATGACGTCGATGGCTCCCAGGCGCTTGACCGCGTCGACCTCGTCCGCCGTCGCGTGACCGGTGATGACCACCACGGGCAAGGACGGCCGGCGGCGTTTGACCTCGGCGAGGACGTCCAGCCCGTTCATCCCCGGCATCGACACATCCAGAAAGAGCGCGTCGGGCTCCTCCCTCCCGAGCCGGCGAAGCGCTTCCTCCCCGGAATGCGCGACGCTCGCCTTGTGGCCCTCCCGGGTCAGCGACCTGGCCAGGACCTCTGCCACCTGGGGTTCGTCGTCCACGATGAGGATGTTCATTGAGGCCCTCCTCTTTTTGTAAAGAGCACCCGCGGTGTGGAAATTTTTACAAAATCTGGGTACCCGCTCTGGCACAGGACTGCACAAGTGCTTGTAATCATTTCGAGACGATCTGGGCACACGCCTGGCATGTCCCCTGCAGCCGCGGCTACACGTCGTGAAAAAGAAGACTCATACATCGGGGGGCGGGGATGAGCGCTGACGGAATGGGTCTCTGCATTAGCAGCAAAATGCAGCTGGTGCGAGAGTTGGTTGCCAAGGTGGCGGGAACGAACACGACCGTGCTTCTCCGCGGCGAGAGCGGCGTCGGCAAGGAAATCGTGGCGCGCGCGATTCACAAGCTCTCTCCACGCGCCGCTAGGCAGTTCCTCAAGGTCAACTGCGCGGCCCTGCCCGGCGAACTGCTCGAATCGGAGCTGTTCGGGCACGAGAAGGGGGCCTTCACCGGAGCCTACCGGCAGAAGCCCGGGAAGTTCGAGGCCACCGACGGCGGCACACTGCTCCTCGACGAGATCGGGGAGATGCCGCTGCGCCTGCAGGCCAAGCTGCTGCACGTGCTCCAGGACGGCGAGTTCTCGCGGGTCGGCGGCGAGAAGGTGATCGGCACCGACGTGCGTCTGGTCGCCTCCACCAACCGCGACCTGGAGGCCGCGATGCGGGTCCACCAGTTCCGCGAGGATCTCTATTACCGGCTCAACGTCATCGAGATCCGGATCCCGCCGCTGCGCGAGCGGCGGGAGGAAATCCCCGTGCTGGTCGAGCACTTCCGACGGAAGTTCAACGCCCAGTACGTGCGGAACATCGAGATCCCGCCGGACACCGTGCGCCTGTTCATGGAGTATCACTGGCCCGGTAACATCCGCGAACTGGAAAACGCGGTCAAGCGCGTCGTCGTGCTCGGTACCGCGCGAACGGTGCACCAGGAGGTCCTGACGAGCCTGAACCACGGGGCCAACGGCGGTACGTCCGTAACCGTGGCGGCGCCGGCGCCCATCAGCGCCGAGGCCGTGCTCAGCCTGAAGGACATCGCCCGGCAGGCCGCCCGTGATGCGGAGCGCGTCGCCATCAAGGAAGTGCTCGACCGCGTGCACTGGAACCGCGCGAAGGCCGCGCGTCTTCTCCAGATCAGCTACAAGGCCCTGCTCTACAAGATCGTGCAGTGTGGTCTCGCCACGCCCGAGGAGAGAGAGGCGAAGCAGGCCAAGCCGGCGAAGGAGCCCGAGGCCATCGCGTCCTAGCGCGCGGGCCGCCGCCCGGCGGCCAGGTGCTCGCGCACGGCCAAGCCCGACATGAGTACGAGGTAAAGCAGCACCCTCAGCGCCACCATGGGCCGCTCCTCCCCGCCCGAGATAGTCGAGCAACTCTCGTGCCCGGGGGAGGGTCCGGCTAAGTAGCGCCTGCCACAGGCGGGCCGCGCCCCCGCCGTTCCCGCCACCTGGAAAAGGACTTCCAGCTTCCGGAACAACCTTCTCACGGTCGGCTCGGTCCCGCCTCGGCGGCGCGTGGTACCCTAGCGCCATGTTCGACATCGGCCTCCAGGAGATGCTCGTCATCGGCATCATCGCGCTCTTGGTCTTCGGTCCATCGAAGCTGCCCGAGCTGGGGCGCATGTTCGGGCGCGCGCTGCGGGAGTTCCGGCGGGCCAGTGACGAGTTCCGCACCACCGTCGAGACGAATCTCCACATCAACGATCCCGAGCCGCTGATCCAGCCGCGGTCTCCCACCGCCACCGGGCCCGCGGCGGCGACGGCGAGCCTGCCCTCCGAGGGGGAGCCTCAGTTCGCCGAGCCGGTCACGGAGGCGACTGCGACGCAGACCACCGTGACAGAGGCGGCCGAGATCACGGAGCCCTACTGCGGCCAGCGTGGCTCGCGCCTGTTTCACCGTCGCGAGTGTTCGTGGGTGTCACGGATCCCGGAAGTGGAGCGCGTCTACCTCAAGCGCGTCGCCGACGCGCGCGACCAGGGGTTGCTCGAGTGCCCCGTCTGCGAACCCTGGGAGCCCGCCTAACTAGGTCGGAGGGGGCCTCGACGGCCCCCTCCGAGGCCTCCACCGGGAAGGATTGCGCGGGCCAAGCCCGCGCTCGAACGGCGATTACTCCGGCACGCGCCCCGAGCCCGATATTTCGCTCTTTTTTAGTTGACACCCTCAACATCCGTTGAGTATCTTGACTGGCCGGGAGGGACAGATGCGGGAGCTCACCAGCCGGCAGCGTGAGGTGCTGAATTTCATCAGGATCTTCACGGCCCGCCACGGCGTGCCGCCGACCGTGCGCGAGATCGGCGAGAAGTTCCGCGTGACGCCGCGCGCGGCGTTCGATCACCTGCGCGCGCTCGAGCGCAAGGGGGCGCTGCGGCGCCGGTCCAGCGCCCGCCGAACGTCGCGCGCCCTCACCCTGGTCGAGCCGGTCTCGGGGCCTTACCGGCCAGTGCCGATCCTGGGCCGGATCGCCGCCGGCGGGCCGCTGCTGGCCACAGAACACCACGAGGGCGACCTGCCACTCGCCCCGTCCGCGCTGCCGGAGGGCGGCGAGAACGTGTTCGCCCTGCGGGTCCGCGGCGAGAGCATGATCGGCGCCCACATCTGCGACGGCGACCTCGTCCTCGTCCGCCGCCAGGACGACGCTCAACCCAACGACATCGTCGTGGCCTGGCTCGACTCGGAGTCAGGCCAAGGGGAAGCCACGGTCAAGCGCTTCCTCCGCCAGGGCGATCTCATCGTCCTGAAGCCCGAGAACCCGGTCATGGCCCCGATCGTCGTGAATCCGCGCGAGCGCCGGGTTCAGATTCTCGGCAAGGTCATCGGCCTGCTGCGCGGGGTCTAGCAAGGATGGACGTCCTCCGCGAGATCGGCCGCGCCACCGCCGCCCTGGCCGGCGTCGCCGCCTGGGGCGCGGTGCTACTCCTGCTCGCGCGATAGCGTCCGCTCGAACACCTTGGCCGTGATGAAGAGATCGAGCAGCTCGCCGTCGATGGCCCCGGCGCGGCGCTCGGCTTCCAGGATGTCGAGCGCCTCGTCCAGCGGCACCGCCCGCTTGTAAGGACGGTCGGAGGCGGTGAGCGCGTCGTAGATATCGGCGATCGTCATCATCCGGGACTGCACGGGAATCTGCTCGGCGGTGATCCCGTCGGGGTAGCCCGAGCCGTCGAGCTTCTCGTGGTGCGAGCGCGCGATCTCAGGAATCCGCCGCAGCTCCTTGGTCCAGGGGATCTGGGCCAGGAACTCGAAGGTGTGGACGACATGCGAGCGGATCTCGAGGATCTCGCCGTCCGTGAGGCTGCCCCGCGAGATGGCCAGCACGGCCGCCTCCTGCGGCGTGATCAGGGTCCGCTGCAGGCCCTGATCGTCTTCGAAGACGCGGAAGGCGAGCTGCTCGATCTGGGCGACGACGTCGCGCGGGAGCACGGCGGGCTCGTTGGCGCGCACGATGCGCTGGAGGGCATCGTCCAGCTCGGCGAGTCGCGCCACCAGCTCCGCGTCGAGGGCCGCCGCGTGCTTGGTGTACCCGCGGCGTCCCCTCGCCATCAGGTAGTCGAGCTTGTGGCGCGCGCAGCGCAGCTGGAGGCCACGCTGGACGAGCGCGATCCGCTGCCGGATCCGGTCTAGTTCGACCGGATAGAGCTTCTTGGCCTTGAGCAGCACGTGCTCGCGGACACCGACCTTGCCGAAGTCGTGGAGGAGGGCGGCGTAGCGGAGCTCCATCATCTGATCGGTGGTGAAGCGCGCCGCCGCGTAGGGCCCCCGCCGGCAGCGGTCGACCGCCTCGGCGAGGCCGACCGTCAGTTCGGCCACCCGGAAGGAGTGGCCGGACGTCGTCGGGTCCCGCGACTCGATCGCCGTCACCGCGGCCCCGACGAAGCCCTCGAACAGTCGCCGGATGCTCTGGTAGAGACGGCTGTTGTCCAGCGCAACCGCGGCCTGCGAGGCCAGGGATTCCGCCAGCGCTTCGTGGCGGGGGCTGAAGGGCCGCACGTGCTGCTCGACCTCCGCGGGCCGCGCCAGGGGGCCGGGGAAGCCCGGCTTGCAGTTGATGAGCTGGAGCACGCCGATCGTCTCGCCCTGAGGCGTGCGCATCGGCACCACCAGCATCGACTGCGTGCGGTAGCCGACCTGCTCGTCGAACGACCGGTTGATCTCGAACGGCGAGCCCGGCGGCCGACGGTAAGCGTCCTCGAGGTTCAGCGCCTTCCCGGTCAGCGCCACGTGCCCGGCGACGCTCGCGTGCGTCAGCGGCAGCGTGGATGCCCGGAACGGGACCTCGATGCTGTCGTTCTGCGCCAGCGCGAAGAAGAGGCGGCGCTCGCCGTCCGGCCCTTCCTCCACCAGGTACAGCGAGCCGGCATCGCTCTCGGTGATCTCGCGGGCCTTGGTGAGGATCAGCTCGAGCAGTGTGTCGGGGTTGCGCTCGGCCGACAGGCGGGTGCCGATGGCGTTCAGCTCGGACAGCTCGCGACCGAGCCGCCTGACCTCACTCGTCGTCTCGAGGTCGGCGAACGCGTTCGCCGCGGCGCGGGCCAGGATCGACCGGCCCACGCCGTACGGCAGCAGCGCGTACCAGTGATCCGGCCACGGCCCGGGGGCCTGGGGGTCGACCAGCGCGATCACGTGAACGTGTTCCAGCGGCGCCGGGTGGCGGAAGCCGCCGTCGATGAAGAGCACGGCCGGGCTCGTGGGGGGGGGCCGCGCGCCCCAGGGCAGCGGGCGCACGTCGAAGTCGTCCAAAAGGAGGGCCGAAGCCGCCCCCGCCACCTGCGATTCGGCGTCATAGAAGACGGTTTGCCGCATGCCTTGAGCGTAGGTCCCGCGCGCTGACCAAGTCAATAATGGAGACGTGGCCCTGCTCGCGGACTTCGCGGCGCTTTGTCAGCGGTTGGCGCGGACGCCGGGGCGCCTGGACAAGCGGCGGCTCGTGGCCGACTACCTTCGCGCCCTGCCGACCGCCGAGGTGGGCACCGCCGTGGCCTTCCTGACCGGGCGCCCGTTCCCCGCCTCCGATCCGCGCGCGCTCAAGGTGCGCGGGCTGCCGGCACCCCGGAGTGCCTCCGGCGGGCCCCCGCTCACGCTCGCCGAGGTCGCCGCCGCCTTCGCCGCCGTCGCCGAGGCGGCGGGGCCGGGCGTCCGGCGTCTTCGGGACGAGCGGCTGGGGGCGCTGGCCGGGCGGGCCTCCGACCTCGAGCGCGAGGTGCTCGGGCGGATCATCGGCGGCGAGATGCGGACGGGCGTGTCGGACGGCCTTATTCTGGAATCGATCGCCGAAGCCTGCGGCGCCGACCCGTCGGCGGCGCGCCGGGCGGCGCTCTTGCTCGGCGATCTCTCGGCGGTGGCCGCGCTCGCGCTCGGCCAGGGCGCCGACGCCCTCACCGCGGCGCAATCGCGACTGTTCGTGCCGCTGCTGCCGATGCTGGCCGAGCTGGCCGTCGACTTCGAGAACGTGCTGGCCGCTCACGACGGCAGCACGGCCCTGGAGTACAAGTACGACGGCGCGCGGATCCAGCTCCACCGGGACGGCGATCGGGTCGCCGTCTGGAGCCGGCGCCTCAGCGACGTCACCCGCAGCCTGCCGGACATCGTCACTATCGCCCGACGCGATCTCGGCCTGGCGCCGTTCATCCTGGACGGCGAGGTGGTCGCGCTCGACAGCGCCGGCCGCCCGCTGCCCTTCCAGGAGCTCATGCGGCGGTTCAGGCGCGTGCACGATGTCGAGACACTGATGGGGCAGATGCCGCTGGCCCTCTACTTCTTCGACTGCCTCGTCGCCGAGGGCCGTCCGCTCATCGACCAGTCTTACACGGCGCGGTGGGAGGCGCTGGTGCGCGTGACGGGCGGCCGCTATCTGGCGGAGCGCGCCCTCGTGACCTCGGTGGAGGAAGCGCGCACGTTCCGGAGCCGCGCGCTGGCCGCCGGGCACGAGGGCGTCGTGGCCAAGGATCCGCGCAGCGCCTACGAGCCCGGTGGCCGCGGTAAGCGCTGGTTCAAGCTCAAGGCCGTGGAGACGATCGACTGTGTGATCGTCGCCGCTGACCGGGGATCGGGTCGTCGAGTGGGATGGCTCTCGAACTACCACCTCACCGTGCACGATGACGATCGGTGGGCAGACGTCGGCAAGACCTTCAAGGGCCTGACCGATCAGGAGTTCGCGGCTATGACCGAGCGCCTGTGGGCGCTCGCCCTGAGCGACGACGGCTACACCGTGCGTGTCCGACCGGAGATCGTGGTCGAGGTGGAGTACAACGAGATCCAGAAGAGCCCGACCTATCCCTCGGGGCTGGCCCTCCGCTTCGCGCGCATCAAGCGTATCCGCGACGACAAAGCCCCCAGCCAGGCGACGACGCTGGCCGAGCTGCGCGCGCTCTACGAAAAGCAGTTCGCCACCAAAGGACGGTTCGCCCGCGCCTCCGACCAGTCGGGTCCGCTGGGGTGAGCCGGACGATAGTGTAGAATTCACGCCCATGACCACACGGGTCACGACGGGTCTGGCCAAGCTCGACAACATGCTGGGCGGCGGGCTCCTGCCTGGGACGCTGACCGTCGCCTACGGCGCCACCGGCATCGGCAAGACGCATCTGGGCCTGACCTTCGCCCACCACGGACTGGCGGCCGACGGCACCCGGGGCATCGTGCTCGACATGAACGGCCGCGGCGATTCCCAGCAGCACGACGAGTACGCGGCGCGCCTCTTCGACTGGAGGCTCACGCCCTGGACGCACACCGTCACGCCCATGGCCGATCCGTACCCGCCCGCCGAGCAGCGGGAAGCCTTCTACTCGAACGCGCTTCACTGGGTGGGCCGCGCGCGCGACTTCCAGGTGCCGACGCCCGCCGGCGACCGAGAGTTCGATTGGAACTGGAAGGCGGTCTACAACCACGCGCTGTACACCGTCCGGCCGTTCATGTACTTCCACTTCGCCGCCGGCACTCGGCGCGTCGTCGTGGACGGCGTCGAGCCCATGGACTCCCCCGCGGACTCGATCCAGGTCTTCATGTTCGACGAGGTGTACCGCACGGTCATCCACCGCGAGGCCGAGACCCTCGGGATGGAGATCTGCCTGCCCGTGTGGAAGCATCGGCCGTTCATCGACGCCCACCGCTACGACCACACCCGGATCACGACGCTGCTGCTCGTCACCACCGAAGAGACGCGCCTGGAAGACCTGATCGCGCGCAAGGTGGCGACGGGCGACGTGGGCGCCACCGCCAACACGATCCTCGTCATGGGCAGCGAGCGGGTGGGCGGCCGCCTGGCCCGCATGCTCTGCGCCGTCAAGCACCGGGGCAGCGCGATGAGTGACGAGATCGTGGAGTACCGGATCACCGAGCGCGGCATCGCGCTCGGGTAGGGTGGGGCGGAGCCCGCGCGCCGCTTCCCGATCCCGGCACATGGCGGAGCTTCGACTCGAGCGCCTGACGCCCCCCCACATCGGTCTGCTGGGCGCCGTGGCCGCGGCCGGCGGGCGACGGGTTACGGCCGCGCTGGTGGGCGGCGCGGTGCGCGACGCCTGGCTCGGTCGCCCGCTCTCCCAGGATATCGATGTCGCCGTGCCGGCGGGCGCGGTCGACTTGGCTCGTCGGGTCGCCGACCGGCTGGCAGGCGCGTTCGTCCTGCTCGATGCCGAGCGGGGGGCCGCGCGAGTGCTGGCCCTCGGCCGCCAGCTGGACCTGACCGACTTCCGCGCGCCGACGCTCGAGGGCGACCTCGCCGCCCGGGACTACACGGTCAACGCGCTGGCCGTCCCCCTCGGCGCGCTCCTCCGCCGCGGCCGGGCACCAATCGTCGATCCGACGGGCGGGCTGGCCGATCTCCGGGCACGCCGACTCCGCCCTCCGAGCCGCGGCGCGCTGGCCGACGACCCGCTGCGCGCGCTCCGGGGAGTGAGGCTGGAGCTCGCGCTGGGCCTTCGGCTCACACCGGGCGCGGCGCGGGCCGTCGCCGCCGTGGCGCCGGCACTGGCCGCGGTGTCGGCCGAGCGCATTCGCGACGAGCTGATCGCGCTGCTGGCCCTTCCCGAGACCGCGCGAGCGCTCCGCCGGGCGGATCGGCTCGGCCTGCTGGCGGTGGTACTGCCGGAGGTCGAGCCGATGCGGACCACCCCCCAGCCGGCGCCGCACCGGTTCTCCGTGCTCGAGCACTCGCTGCGCGCCGTCGCCGCCGCCGATCTCGTGGTGGCGCGCAGCGAGCGGCTCGAGCCCTTCGGGGACGAGCTGGCGCCTCACCTGCGCGAGCCGCTGGGCGGCGGGATCGAGCGCGCCAACACGCTCAAGCTGGCGGCGTTGCTCCACGACGTATCCAAGCCCCAAACGCGCCGCGCGATCGGGGGCCGCATTCGCTTCTTCGAGCACGACGTGCTGGGCGCCATCAGGGTCCGCGCGATCGGCGAGCGCCTGCGCCTGCCCGAGGCCGTCACGGCCGTGCTGGCGCGCCTGGTCCGCCACCACCTCCGCCCCATGCACCTGGCCGGGGCTGAGGCGGTGACGGACCGCGCGCGCTACCGCTTTTATCGCGACCTGGGCCCCGAGACGCGGGACCTGCTGCTGCTGGCACTGGTCGACGCCGCCGCCGTCCGCGGGGAGTCGCCCCTGCGCGTGTGGCGGCGCGCGACGCTCATCCGCGATCTGCTGGGCGGCTGGGAAGTGCAGCGGCGGGCCGTGGCCGCGCCGCCGCTCGTGAGAGGCCAGGACGTGATGGAGCGCTTCGGGCTCGGCCCCGGGCCCGAGGTGGGCCGGTTGTTGGCGCGCGCGCGCGAAGCGCAGGACCTTGGGCTCGTCGGGACGCGCGAGGAGGCGCTCGCCTACCTTGACTCGGGCGGGGGCGACTCATAAAGTACGGGCACCCGGCGGTCGCTATCCACCGACCCTCAGGCCCCGAGGAGGCTTCCGATGATCGGCTGGCGAACCTGGTTGGCCCTCGCGCTCGTCCTGCTCCTGCCGTTGGCGGTCGACGCCGCCCCCGCGGGTCAGGTGGTCATTGCCCAGGGCGTCGATCCCACGACGCTCGATCCGCAATGGCACGAGGAGACGCCCGCCTACAACGTGCTCCTGAACATCTACGATACGCTGCTGTTCCGCGACAGGGATCTCAAGATCATTCCGTGGCTGGCGGAGTCTTGGCGGATGGTGAATCCTACGACGTGGGAGTTCAAGCTCCGGAAGAACGTCCAGTTCCACAACAGCGAGGAGTTCGACGCGGAGGCCGTCAAGTTCAGCCTCGACCGCCTGCGCGACCCCGAGCTCAGGAATCGCCAGGCGGGAAACTTCCGGCTGGTCTCCTCGGTGGACGTGGTGGACAAATACACCGTGCGCGTCGTGACCAGCAAGCCGTTCCCCACGCTGGAGAACCAGCTCGCCCTCCGGGGCGCCATCATGGCGCCGAAGCACTTCAAGGGGAAGGACAAGGTCTTCGCCGACCGGAACCCGGTCGGGACCGGGCCTTACCGGTTCGTCCGCTGGGTCAAGGACGAGCAGATCGTGCTGGAGGCCAACGAGCACTGGTGGGGTGGGGCCCCCAAGGTCAAGACACTCGTGTTCCGCCCGATCCCCGAGCACGCGGTTCGTGTCGCGGCGCTACAGTCTGGTGAGGTCGACATCACGGTCAACGTCCCGCCGCATTTGCTGACCATCATCGAAAAGCATCCGAAGCTCTACGTGTCCAAGGCGCCGAGCGTCCGCACCATCTTCATCCCGATCTACACCTATCAGTTCGACTCCAACAACAAGCCGGTCGGGCCTGTCGACGGGCCCACCAAGGACAAGCGCGTCCGCCAGGCCATCATCGCCGCCGTCAACCCCGACGCGATCATCAACACCGTGCTCGAGGGCCAGGCTATCCGCACCGCCACGCCGCTCACGAGCAAGCACTTCGGCTTCGACCGGACGCTCCAACCCGTGAAGTTCGAACCGGATCGGGCCAAGAAGCTCCTGGCTGACGCCGGCTTTCCCGGGGGGATCGAGCTGACCCTCAACTCGCCCGATGGCCGCTACCTCAAAGACAAGGAGGTCTCGGAGGCGGTGGCCGGGCAGCTCACCAAGGGCGGGATTCGCGCGCGGGTGCGCACCTTCGAGTGGACCACGTATCTCAATCAGATGGCGTTCGTCCACAAGGCGAGCCCGATGTACCTGATCGGCTGGGGAAACACCACCTGGGACGCCGACGGCACGTTGTCCCCCGTGTGGCGCTCGGGCAACCCGCTGGCGAATCACTACAGCATCAACTTCGACGGGATGATCGACGAGGCCCAGACCACGGTCGACTCGAAGCGGCGCCTGGAGACCTATGCGCGGGCTCAGCGGCTCATGCTGGACGACGGCGCCGTCCTGCCGCTCTACCAGCAGATGGATCTGTACGGCGTGAGCAGGCGGGTGAACTTCCAGGCGCTCTCCTCCGAACAGCTGGTCGGGGTGTGGATGTCGCTACGGGACGGACAGTGACACGACCCTCGACGAGGGCGAGTGGCGGGCTCGGGCGGTAGTAGAATAGGAGGCGCCGGGCGGCCGTAATTCAGTGGCAGAATGCCAGCTTCCCAAGCTGGACGTCGCCGGTTCGAATCCGGTCGGCCGCTCCAAATTCAAGGGGTTACGGGCCACCGTAACCCCTTCTGAATTCCAGCCTCGAAACCGGACGTCGCCGGCATTGAATCCGGTCGGCCGCTTTAAGAAACCAAGTGTTACGGACCAACCCGCAACCCCTTGGTCGTTCTCCAGTGTCCGTCGAGTGACCGAGCGACCCTCACGGCCCCACCTCGGCCAGCATTGGCGGCGTTCGCGCCATCGCGACCTCGCAGGCCGGGATGAACAGGTGGTATCGCCGGTAAACCATTTAGCGTCGGGTGTGTCCGTTGCTTGGGCATCAGGTAACCGGCCTGCCTAGAGATGTTGCTCGCACCTACCTACCACTAGGGAAAGACGTGAAACGATGGACGAGGAGTTAGGCGCACACGATGGAGTGAAGGGGTGGCGCATGCTCCTGGATGACTGCTTGCCCGAGTTCGATGTGCGGGCGAGCTATGCCACCCGCATCGCCGCGCCTCCGGAGCGGGTGTACGCAAGCCTGCGGACCGCCGACTTCGACCATTGGGGGCTCATGCGGGCACTCTCCGCGCTGCGCGCGCTGCCAGCGTTCCCCGCGGCCCCGCGCGAGACCTGGCGCCGCTTCCGTGAGGAGCTCTGGCGGCAGGGCTTTACGCTCGACAACGTGCTGGCGGGTGGCTTCCCCCTGCTTGGGGAGCGGCCCGGCGAGGAACTCGTGCTGGGCACGGTGGGTCGCTTTTGGCGCGCCCGCGGAGAACTGTGCGCAACCAGTCCAGCGCGCTTCCGTGAGCCCGCTCCTCCAGGAACCGCGAAGGCGGCATGGAACTTCGCCGTGGGTCGACGTTCAGACGGCGCCACCGAGCTCCGGACCGAGACCCGCGTATTGTGCGCGGATGTGGCGACCCGGCGGCGCTTTCGCGCGTATTGGACGTTGATCGGACCGTTCAGCGGCTTGATTCGGCGCGAGATGCTGGCTGCTGTCCGAAGCGCGGCTGAGTCGACCCAGCGCCGAATCGTCGATCCGCCGACGTGAGCGCCAAACAACTCGAGCTGCTCAAAGAGGTCGTTCCGGGGGTATCTCGCGAGTAGCCGTCCTCCGGAACTCCCGCAATCCGTGGCACCCGCTGGCCTTGAAGGGCATTGAGGTCAGGGCCCGCTCGTTCGGATCCGGCTTAAAGTCCTGGAAGTGCGCGGGCCAGGGGAGTTAATGATAGAGTGCCTCCCGGGCGATCACGAGACTCGTGTACGTGTGGCGGAGATCGTGGAACCGGATGCGGCGCAGGCCCGAGCGCAAGGAGCACGCGAGCCCACTCCCGGTGGGCGAAGTTGTCGGGATCGATCGGTGTGCCGTCCGTGCAGCAGAAGACGAATCCGTCCTGGAACCGGCTCTTTCGATCGCACGAGCGTCTCTTTGACGAATTCGGCGTGCGTTACGTGGACTGCGAGGGCGGAGCGATGGTTCTCAACTCTCTTCACCGAGCCGGCATCCTGGACGAGGTCTTCGTCACAGTCACAGACGTCTATATCGAGGCCTCTGAGCATGAGGGAGTGAAGCGCATTTTCGCGTTCGAGGCCGGGGCCGCCTGTCTGATCGCGGAGGGCCGAACGGCCTCGGAATCCGGTTACGTCTTCCAGCGTTGGCGCTTCAACGAGCGCTGAAGGTTCCCCCAAGGAGACGGTCTTGATCGTGGACCCGCGTGCGGGGAAGCCCCCCGACCCATCGATGCTGGCGAACATCCCGCGGCTGATGACGGCGTACTACACGCGGCGGCCAAACCCATCAGTCCGCGAGCAGCGGGTGGCGTTCGGGACCTCGGGCCATCGCGGCTCCGCGCTCGCTAGCGTCTTCAACGAGGCCCACATCCTCGCCATCACCCAGGCCATTTGCAGGTACCGACAAGAGCAGGGGATCGACGGGCCTCTGTTCCTCGGGATCGATACCCACGCCCTCTCGGAGTCGGCGTTGGCCAGTGCCCTCGAGGTGCTGGCGGCCAACCGGGTCGACGTGATGATCGACGACAGAGAAGGGTATACGCCCGCACCGGTCATCTCCCACGCGATCCTCACGCATAACCGCGGCCAGGCGGGCGGCCTCGCCGACGGGATCGTCGTCACCCCCTCCCATAACCCGCCTGAGGACGGCGGCTTCAAGTACAACCCGCCGAACGGCGGTCCCGCCGATACACACGTCACTGGGTGGATCCAGGATCAGGCGAACGCTCTCCTCGCCGACGGTCTCACGGGAGTGAAGCGGATCCCGTTCGAGCGGGCGCGCAGCGCTCCCACCACCCACCGCCACGATTACATGGACGCCTACGTCGGTGACCTCACGCGCGTCGTGGACCTGGAAGTCGTTCGCGCCGCGAAGGTCACGCTCGGAGTCGATCCTCTGGGAGGTGCCGGGGTGCACTACTGGGGCATGATCGGCGAGCGCTACAAGCTGCCGCTGACCGTGATCAGCGACGTGGTGGATCCGACCTTCAGCTTCATGACGGTCGACTGGGACGGGAAGATCCGCATGGACTGCTCGTCGCCCTACGCGATGCAGCGCCTGATCGAGCTCAGGAATCGCTTCGACGTCGCCTGGGCGTGCGATACTGACCACGACCGGCACGGCGTCGTGGCCCGGAGTGTCGGTCTCCTGGACCCAAACGCCTATCTCGCCGTCGCCATCTCCTACCTTTTCACTCACCGGGCGGAGTGGGCGACGGAGGCCGGTATCGGCAAGACGGTCGTGAGCAGCAGCATGATCGACCGTGTGGTCGCCCGGCTCGGGCGCCCGCTCGTGGAGGTGCCCGTCGGGTTCAAGTGGTTCGTCGACGGGCTCATCGGCGGTTCCCTCGGCTTCGGGGGCGAGGAGAGCGCGGGGGCCTCGTTCCTCCGCCGCGACGGCACGGTCTGGACCACCGACAAAGACGGGATCATCCTCGGCCTCCTCGCCGCAGAGATGACGGCGGTCATGGGGCGCGACCCTGGTGAGCTCTACCGAGGACTCACCCGCGAGTTCGGCGAACCTGCCTACCAGCGCATCGACGCGCCGGCCACGCCGGAGCAGAAGGCGATCTTGGCGCAGCTTTCGCCGCGGCAGGTCACAGCCTCCGAGCTCGCGGGTGAGAGGATCACGAGACTGCTGACGACTGCTCCGGGTAACAGCGCTCCCATCGGAGGCCTGAAGGTGGTCACCCCGAGCGGCTGGTTTGCCGCCCGCCCGTCTGGAACCGAGGACGTCTACAAGCTCTACGCGGAGAGCTTCAAGGGCAGAGACCACCTGGGCCGGATCCAGGAGGAGGCGCAATCGGTCATCCAGAGGGCCTTCCAGGCGGGCGCGGAAAGCTGAACGATGCCCAGCGAAGATCAATCATGACCTCTTCAGACATTATGGACTCTAGCCGGTCTTGGCCTCGGCACGCTTGGGGCGGTGTTCCTGGTGGAGTGCTCCCCGTTTCGACTGCTCACTGTGGGGACGTAAGATGCAGCGGGAGGCCCCATGGGCGACTATCCACGGAAGGCGGGCGGGCGGCGAGTCGTTAGCACGGAGTTCGGGAGTCGTCCGCCTGTGATACCCCTGGACGCGCCGTGTCCTTCATCGCCGTTGCTTCCTCCACTCGTCCGTGAAGCCCCTTTTCGCGCCTTGCCTTTCATGCCCAGCCTCCTTGGCTGCCGTCATCGTAGTCGAGACGGTGTCCAAAGACACCGGGTCCGATTTAGTCCCAATTGGAAGCTCACCTTTAGGGGCTAAGGAATGTGGTCTGCCCCGCGATTCCTGGCCTACGGTCGGCCTCGGATTGGGAGTACCCTCTGGACAAGCTTCGGAGTATCGTCGGTCCCGCATGCCGTCGAGGGCGGGGGGCGACGGTGATCTCCGCTGAAGGCTCCCCTGTCATCTCTTCTCTACGGGCGGAACGGCAGGGTGGAGAGCGTGCGGGTCGCTTAGCAGCAAGGGAGGAAGGGGAAAACGGGACCGTATCGGGAATCCCGGCCAAGGAAGCTGTACGGTATCGGACCGAGGAATACCAAGAGCCGCGCGGCAGCGAACGCCCCCGATGGCCACGAGGGTGAGCGCGAGCCGCTACGCGCTGAATCCGGGCGCCCGCGAGCCTAGCCGGTGCACTGGCCTCGAGGGGTCCAGCAATGTGGGCGGATCTGAGGCGACGAATCGACAAGGCGGCTTAAGCTCGACAAAACGCGGAGGGCGAGTTCGAGGGGCGGCCAAGCTGGGGGAGGCCGCGGAGGTCCTGGCCCGCTACCCTATCCCCGTGCAGCTCCGGTATCTCCAGACATGCGAGAGGTCGCCTCGGAGGGCAACATCACCACCCCCTTCTTGTCTGAGGCGATCGAGAAGCGGCCTACGCCGCGCGGGAGACATCGCGAGACAAGGGAGCACAAGCCCATCGGGAGCCTGGAGGGGGCGAAGCGGGAAGGTCGGCGTCTTTCTCCCGATCTCGGGCTGAGCGGACCAGTGAAGACGATGGTCTAGCCACGACGAAAGGACCAGGAGTTAAGGAGAAGGCCATGGACCACCACCTCCGCGAGATTGCTGACTGTCTCGACGAGGTCCTCCGGCTTCAGTCTCGGGTAATGGAGCTCACCGAACAGGTCTCCGAGGCAGCTGGGATGAACCCTGGCGACCGTACCCTTCGAGGGAAAGTGACCGGGCTCTTTTTCGGCGTCCAAGCGTATCTGGAGGAGCTCAATCGCCTAGCCAAAGACACGGCCTGATGGGGCGCAGGTCTAGTCCGCTCGGTTCAGGCGTGTAGCGCTCCTGGCAGAGACGATGGTCCACGAAGCAACCATGGAAAGAGCGGCCAACCGGAGGACATCGATGGTGATCGTGGGTGCGGAAAGGCCACCTCATCGATATCTTCACCGAGTGCGGCGACGGCGCGATGAAGCATCCGAAGCTCCTGCGGGAGCACGCCAGAGTCCTCGGCGAGCGGCCACCATGACGACCGTGATTTACGATTCGGTCCTGCCCCGCCGGGCAGCACCCACAGCGCGCCTGTGAACCCCGGGAAGACAGGCCGTCTCGTGCGCGTCCGTGGTTTCACCTGGCTCATCCTGGGCATTGCCACCCTGGCCCTCCTGAGCACAGCCGGCCAGATCGTGGGAGTCTACACGGACTGGCTCTGGTTCCGCGAGGTGCAGTTCACGTCCGTCTTCGTCACCGTGCTCCAGACGCAGGTCCTCCTCGGGGTAGTCACCGGCGCCGCGTTCTTCCTGATCCTGTACGGCAACGTGACTCTTGCCTGGCGGCTCGCCACGCGCGAGGCCCTCGTGGTCGCGGACGACCTCCCCGGGCTGCCAAGTCCAGAGATCCTGCAGCCGTACCTCGGCCGTCTGACTTTACCAGTGAG
>MNEF01000059.1 GCA_001917535.1 Candidatus Rokubacteria bacterium 13_1_40CM_69_27 | reverse complement strand
CTCAAGGGCAAGGACTACCGCGTCGATTGGGTCTACCTCAAGCTCAACGACCCCGAGCGCGAGACCATCCTCTGCAAGGACCCGTTCCAGTCGTATGACGAGCGCGTGGCGCGCCTCATCCGGTCCTTCTAGGTTCGCGCCCCGCGCGCCTTGACAGACGCGGTCGCGCGTCGTTACAAAGAGTTCACGGCGATGGAGTTCGCCGCCTAACCGCCCCCCGCAGGGGCTGATGACTCCTACCCACGACATCCGTCGGGAGGAGTTTTTGGCGTTCAGGCCCTGCGAGTTTCGCCGCTTCGACTCCCAGTGGGTCTGTGACGCGGCCGGCGCGCCTCTGACGGCGATCACCGAGCCGGGCGAATCCCTGGAGGAGGCCTGCGCCCGCTGCCGCATCCCCGACGAGCTATTCCGGCGCCCGTGCCTGTTCCTGGTCCCCGTGAAGGTCCGGCACGAGGGCGAATGGCAGGATCTGTTCCCCTGCCACTGGTACCATTCGATCTCTCGCGAGGACACTCTTCGCACCACTTGGCTCTGCGGTGGCTGCGTCGACTGGTTTCCCCGGCCGCCGCGCGAGATCAACCCCCGTTTCCTCGAACGAACCGCGGCGATGCGGGCAACGATGCTACTTCGCCTTACCGCACCGCCCCCAGGGTCAATCCCTGGAAGGCGGCAGTCCTCGGATCGCCGAACTGACGCAAGTTGTCACCCGCATTGCCACGGCGTCTCTTCGGCGCGCCGACCTCTGACGCGATCCGCGAGCAAGAAGGCGCAAGTTGTTCTCGTTCAACCCTTTTCGGGAGCCCGGTCGTGAGCGGCTCTTGGCATTGCCCTCGCATTCGATCTGCGGGACCGGTTTCAGGGCACCGGCAGACGAGATAACGACAGGAGGTGTATTCGGCGTGGCCAAGGTCATGGTCGTCGACGATGCCTATTCCGATCTGAAGGTCATAGAGAACATCCTTCAGTCCGCCGGCCACCAGGTCCTGACGTTTCTGGACGGCGACCAGCTCGAAGACAAGGTTGCGACGGAACGACCGGACATGGTCCTCCTCGACATCATCATGCCCAAGCGCAACGGCTACGAGATCCTCCGAAATCTCAAGAAGGATGAACGGACGAAGGCGACGCCCGTCGTCGTCGTCAGCTCCAGGAACCAGGCCAGCGACATCGCGTGGGGCAGGCGACAAGGGGCCAACGATTATCTGCCGAAACCGTTCACGTCAGAACAGCTGCTCAAGGTGGTTGAGCAGTTCGCCAGGTAAGGGCGGTCGCGGGCCGCGCTGCTCTCGAACAACGGCCGTGTGGTTGAGGCTCCCCCCGGAGGGAGCGAGGCGGGTGGGAAGAGTCATCGTCCTCACTTCACGCGCAGACACGCGCAGGCAAAGGAGGACAGCGTGAGATTCGGAATCCTTCCCAAGCTGTTCATCACGTTGATCGCGGTGACGGTCGTCCCGCTCGGCGCGATATGGTACGTGGACTATCGGGGGTCGGTTGACTACCTCTCGCGCAACATCGACGACCGCCTCAGCGCGCAGGCGGACAGCGCCGTGAGCTACGTCAACGCCTGGGTCGACACGCACGCCAGGCTGCTTCGGCAAAACGCCAGTCTCGATGACATCGTGTCGATGAACACCCGTCGGCAGGCGCCGGTGCTGCAGTCCATCGCCCGCCAGTATCCATGGATCTTTCTGGCCCACACTCTCGGGCCCGACGGGATCAACGTTGGACGGAGCGACCAGGAAGCGCCGAAGGACTACGCCGATCGCGAGTACTTTCAACAAGCCATGGCCGGCGCGCCGCTAGGTCGACAGGTCGTGATCAGCAAGACAACGGGGCAGCCCGCGTTCATCCTGGCGGCGCCCATTGCCACCAGGGACGGTCGCCGGATCGGAGTCCTCGGCATCGCCATGGCGATCGACGACCTCTCGAGAACGATCACGGCTGTCCGCATCGGGGAGACCGGATACGCATTCCTGGTGGATGACCGGGGCAATGTCATCGCGCATCCGAAGGTTCGCGGCAGCCTCGCCACGCACCCCGCGGTCGCGGCCATGGGCTACGAACCCAAGAAGAAAATCGTCTTCACGGATACCGGCAAGGACGTCGTCGCCTACGCGCAGAAGACGGAGCAGGGCTGGACGCTGGTGACTCAGCAGGACTACGCCGAGGCGTATGCGCCGCTCTACGAGGCGAACCGCAACGCTCTGGTCCTCCTGGCGGCCAGCGTGGTGTTCGTAGCCCTCCTGTCGAGTCTGCTGGCCCCGCGTCTCACCCGTCCGATCCGCAACCTGACCGAGATCGCCGACCAGATCAGCCGCGGCGACCTGGCCGTGGCGATCGACGAGGTCGATCGGTCGGACGAGATCGGTGGCCTCGCGCGAGCCATCGACCGGCTGAAGAGCAGTGTCGAGGTGGCAATGAAACGGCTCGGCGGAGACCACCGAGTGCTCGTGCGGGATTATCCGCCCGCCGTCGGCGGTGGGGCCACGCGGTCGTGAGACTGTGAACGGACTGCTCGACGGCTTCTGACGGTCCGGTGAAGAGTGGCGAACCGGTCCTAGGCTATCGCGACCTGATCGGCGAGGTGCGGCGCCTCTGCGCCGAGGGCCGGACCGGCACGGTGTTCATCACGACGTCCGACAACCATTCCGTCCGCTTCGTGCTGCGCAGCGGCGCCATCACGGCCATGGTCTTCGGGCTGCAGACCGGTTTGGCAGCCATGACGTCGATCAAGCGGATCACCGCCGGGCGGCTGAGCTACTCGGAGGAACTGCCCCAGCGCGCGCCGCAAGAAGAGCTGCCCCCGACGCCTGAGCTGCTCACCTTGCTGGGCGGCGGCATGGCGCCCGACGCTGCCGACGACGGCGGACCCAGCGCGGGCACCGTGGCGACGAGCCTCAATCGAAGCCGCGCGATCCTCGAGACGGAGCTCGTGGAATATCTTGGACCGATGGCTCGGGTGGTCTGCAACGAGCACCTGACACGGGCAGCGCGAGGCGGATCGACGAGCGTGAACGACGTGATCGAGGGCCTCGCGAGTGAGCTCGGGGATCCCGAAAAGGCAGCCCGCTTTAAGGAGCGAGTACGCGCGCGACTCGCCGATACCACCGTCGCCAACGATTGATCTTCGGGGCGGGCGGCCAGGTCGCCGACGCCCGCGCGCGCTCTGTCGCCTACCAGCGACTCTGACGCCGGATCGGCGTCGTCATGCGGATCGAAGGTCGTGTGAAGGATCTGAACCCGGGGGACTCGCGTCCTCGGCGTCGCGGCGTTCGTCGGCCTCCGAGGCGCGGCCCTTGTCCTCGCCGGCCCTCCCGCAGGCCTCGGTGCGGCTCGACTCAGCCTGTCACGGCGCCCTCCGAGGCCGAGGAGACCAGCCGCGCGTACTTCGCCATCGCGCCGGACGTGTAGCGGGGTTTGGGGGGCTTGACCGCCTTCAGCCGCTTCCGGAGCTCGGCGGCCGGGAGCTCGACGTCGAGCCGCCGCTTCTTGATGTCGATCGCGATCGTGTCCCCGTCCTTGACCGCCGCGATGGGACCGCCGACGGCCGCCTCGGGCGCCACGTGGCCGACCATGAAGCCGTGGGTGGCCCCGGAGAATCGGCCGTCGGTCATCAGCGCCACCGAGGCGCCGAGCCCTGCGCCTTGCAGCGCGCCGGTCACCTGCAGCATCTCGCGCATACCGGGGCCGCCCTTGGGGCCCTCGTAGCGGATGACGATGAAGTCGCCGGCCTTGATCTTCTTCGCCTTGACGGCCGCGAAGGCGTCCTCTTCCCGGTCGAAGACGCGCGCCCGGCCCCGAAAGACCGGCTGCTCGTGCCCCGCCAGCTTGGCCACGCAGCCCTCGGGGGCCAGGTTCCCGCGCAGGATGGCCAGACCGCCGTGGCGCACGATCGGGTTGGCGAGCTGACGAATCACCTTCTGGCCGGGCGCCTCCTGCGCTCGCCGCGCTTCGTCGCCGATGGTGAGGCCGGTGACCGTCATCTCCTTGTCGTTCAGCCGCCCGGCCTCCAGCAGACGCTTGGCGACGACGGCCATGCCGCCCGCCTCGTGCATCTCGGGCGCGGTGTAGTGCCCCCAGGGCTTCATGTCCGCCAGGAGCGGCGTCTTGCGGGAGATCCGGTCGAACTCGTCGATCGTGAGGCCGACCTCCGCCTCCCCCGCCACCGCCAACAGATGCAGCACCGCGTTGGTCGAACCGCCCGTCGCCATGACTCCGGCGATGGCGTTGTGGAGCGCCTTGCGGGTGATGATCTGACGCGGCAGCACGCCCCGGCGCAGCAGATCCATCACCAGCCGGCCGGTCTCGAACGCGACCTCCTCCTTGCGCGGATCGACGGCCGGCACCCCGTTGAAGCCCATCGGCGAGACGCCCAGCATCTCGAAGGCCGTGGCCATCGTGTTGGCCGTGAACTGCCCGCCGCAGGCGCCGGCGCCCGGGCAAGCGCGGGTCTCGATCTCCTTGAGCTCGCGCTCGCCGATCTTCCCAGCGTTGAACGCCCCGATGGCCTCGAAGACGTCCTGGATGGTGAGCCGACGGCCTCGATGCTCCCCGTAGAGGATGGAGCCGCCGTAGAGCATCACGCTGGGGAGGTTCAGGCGCGCCATCGCCATGACCATCCCGGGGATCGTCTTGTCGCAGCCGGAGATTCCCACGAAGGCGTCGAGCAGGTGGCCCCGCGCGACCAGCTCCACGGAGTCGGCGACGACCTCGCGGCTGATGAGCGAGGCCTTCATGCCCTCGGTCCCCATGGCGATGCCGTCCGTGACCGAGATCGTGTTGAACTCGATCGGCGTGCCGCCGGCGGCGCGGATCCCCTCCTTCACCTTCTCGGCCACCTTCCGGTGGTTCCAGTTGCAGGGGGTGAACTCGCTCCAGCAGTGGGCGACGCCGACCAGCGGCTTGGCCAGGTCCTCGTCGGTGAACCCGATCGCCTTGAAGAAGGAGCGGGCGGCGGCGCGGTCGGCGCCGTCGAGCAGGACGCGGCTCTGATGACGGGGATCGAACGTCATGGTGACACGGCTCCCTTCTGCGGAGTGTCCGCGGCTGGACGCTTGGCGACCAGGAAGGTGAAGCGCCCCCGCTGGACGACCACGCCGCGTTGGTCGACGACCTCGTGGTCCTCGATGATGATGCCTCCCTCGCGCAGGGGGCGGCGCATCGCGGCGCGGGAGGCGCCGTAGATGGTGTCGCCGGCGCGCAGCGGCTGGAGGAAATCCCACTCGACGCTGAGGAAGGCCGTGACGGCCAGCGGCGGGCGCGGCACGCGCCAGCCGAGTCCCGTCGACAGACACAGCGGGAGCAGCTCGGGCACGGCGCCGGGATCCTCCACCGGCTCGCCGGCCAGGCCCCGATAGAGGTTCACGTGGGCCTCGGTGAGGGTGATGGCCGGCGTGGCGAGCTCTTCGCCGACCGCGACGTCCTCGAAGTACGTCAGCTCAGCCGACACGGCGCTCCACCATCAGGTCGGTCTCACCCTCCTGCACCACCTCGCCGCGCTGGTTCAGGACCTTGCGCTCGAGCGTGATGAGCCCGCGGTCGGGCTTGGTGGTCTCCTTCTTGGCGACGACGCGGGCCCGCAGGCGGATGGTGTCGCCGATCTTGATCGGGCCCTTGAACTTCCAACGGAGGCCGACGAAGGCCAGCGTAGCGTAGGCCTGCGTCGCGCGGGTGAAGAGCCCGGCCTGGACGGCCAAGCCGAGCAGCCCGTGGGCGATCCGCTCGCCGAAGATCGACTGCTTCATGAACTCGGCGTCGGTGTGGAGCACATTGTAGTCGCCCGACAGTCCGGCGAAGAGCACGATGTCCGTCTCGGTCACCGTCCGACCCGGCGACTCGTACTCTTCGCCGAGCTGGATGTCCTCGAAATAGCGTCCGGGCGCGGTCATGCCCGCGTAGGATACCACAGCGCCGTCGTTGACCCCGCCCGCGGGCCGATGCTATTCTCCCCGCACCCTCGCGGCCATTTCCGCGTTTTCTGGAGGTAGGACATGGAGCGACGCAGGTTCATCGTGAAGGCCGGCGGTGTGCTGGTGGCCGCCGGGGCGACGGCAGCCGTCGATGCGCCCAACGTCATCGCCCAGGCCAAGTACCAGTGGCGGATGGCGACGAGCTGGACGCCGGCGCTCGACATTCTCCAGGGCATGGCCCAGCGGTTCGCCAAGCAGGTCGACGAGATGAGCGGCGGCCGCCTCAAGATCCAGGTCTACGCCGCCGGCGAGCTCATCCCCGCCTTCGGCGTCTTCGACGCCTGCTCGCAAGGAACGCTGGAGACGTACAACTCCGCCTCTTATTACTGGGCCGGCAAGGAACCCGCCGTCCAGTGGTTCACCACCGTGCCCTTCGGCATGGACGCCCAGGCGCAGATGGCCTGGTACTACGAGAGCGACGGGCTCAAGCTCTGGGAGGAGACCTACGCGCCGTTCGGCCTGGTGCCCCGGCCCTCCGGCGCCACCGGAATCCAGATGGGCGGCTGGTTCAGGAAGAAGATCAACTCCGTCGCCGACCTCAAGGGGCTCAAGTTCAGGATCCCCGGCCTGGGCGGCAAGGTTTATGCGCGCGCCGGAACCACCGTGGTGCTCACGCCCGGAGGCGAGATCTACACGGCCCTCGAGCGCGGCGTCATCGACGGCTCGGAGTGGGTCGGCCCCCACGACGACATGAAGCTCGGCCTCCACAACGCCGCCAAGTACTACTACTACCCCGGGTGGCACGAGCCGGCGACGTACGGCGAGTTCGTGTTCAACAAGAAGGCCTACGACTCGCTGCCGATCGACCTCCGCCACATCCTCGACTACTCCACGCGGGCGATCCACCCGGCGTTCCTCGCCGAGTACGACACGAAGAACGCCGTCGGCCTCCAGAAGCTCAAGACGGAGTACAAAGGGAAGATCGAGATCCTCCAGTTCCCGGCCGCGGTCATCAAGGAGCTGAGAAAGCTGGCTCAGGACGTCGTCAAGGAGGAGTCCGAGAAGAGCCCGATAGCCAAGAAGGTGTACGCGTCGTTCACGAAATTCCAGGCCCAGATGTCCGAGTGGGCCGTCCTCGCCGAGGACGCGTATCAGCGTCTGATCCGGGCCTAGTTCCATTCGGAGGGGGCCTCGGCGGCCCCCTCCGAGATCCATAGTCAGAGGGGGCCTCGCGGCCCCCTCCGAACCTCCCCAAGGGAGTAGCGCGGGCGGAGCCCGCGCTCGAAGCGCCCGTCCTAGCCCCGGAAGAACCGGATCAGGGCGAACACGATCTGCGGATAGACGATGATCAGCGTCAGACCGATCAGCTGGAGCGCGATGAAGGGCACGACCCCCCGGTAGATCTCCTCGGTCTTGACCTCGGGGGGTGCCACTCCGCGCAGGTAGAAAAGGGCGAAGCCGAAGGGCGGGGTGAGGAACGATGTCTGGAGGTTGACGCCGATCACCACCCCCAGCCACACCGGATCGAAGTGGAAGTGCTGCACGAGCACCGGGGTCAGGATGGGAACGTGGATGAAGCAGATCTCGAAGAAGTCGATGAAGAAGCCGAGGAAAAAGATGACGCCCATGACCACGGCCAACACGCCGTAGGGGCCGAAGGGCAGGTTCAGCAGCAGGTCCTGCACCAGCCTGTCGCCGTTGAGCCCACGGAAGACCAGTCCGAAGGTGTTGGCGCCGATCAGGATGATGAACGAGAGGCTGGTGATGCGCGTCGTCGTCCGCATCACGTCCTTCAGCATCCCCACCGAGAAGCGTCCCTTGAGCATCGTGAGGATGAGGCCGCCGGCGGCGCCCACGGCCGCGCCCTCGGTCGGCGAGGCGATGCCCACGAAGATCGAGCCGAGGACGGCCACGATGAGGATGAAGGCCGGCGCCAGCGCGATGGCGACCCGCTTGAAGGCCTGTGTCCGGAAGGCGGCGATCTCGGCATCGGGGATCGGGGGGCAGAGGTGGGGCTTCAGCTGCCCCAGGACGATCAGGTAGATGATGTAGAGCGCCACCAGCACGAAGCCGGGCAGAAACGCCCCGGTGTAGAGATCACCGACCGACACGCCGAGGATGTCGCCCAGGAGGATCAGGATGACGCTGGGCGGGATGATCTGGCCCAGCGTCCCCGCCGCGCAGATGGTGCCGGTGATCAGCTCCTTGTTGTAGCCGCGCCGGAGCATCGTCGGCAGCGACACCAGGCCCATCGTGATGACGCTGGCCCCGACGATGCCGGTGGAGGCGGCCAGGATCGCGCCCACCACGACGACCGAGATGGCGATGCCGCCCCGCAGGTGACCGAAGACCAGGGCCATAGTCTCCAGCAGCTCCTCGGCCAGCCCCGACTTCTCCAGCGCCACCCCCATGAACACGAAGAGCGGGACGGCGGTGAGGGTGAAGTTCGTCATCGTCCCCCAGATGCGCAGGGGGAGCAGGTCGAAGAAGGAGAGGCCGAAGCCGACGAGCCCGAACAGCAGCCCGGTGAAGGTCAGGCTGAAGGCCACCGGGAAGCCGAAGAACAGGAAGACGATCATCCCGATGAACGTCATCGCCGCCAGGGTCTGGTCCCACGGCAGGCCAAACATCAGTGGACCTCGTGGGCGCGCTCTGGCCGCTCCTCCCAGCCCATCGCCCAGTAGAAGTTCTTGATGGCCTGAGAGATTCCCTGGAGCATCAGGAGCCCGAAGCCGACGATGATGACCCCCTTGTAAGCCCAGCGGAACGGAACCCCGCCCGGATCGGGCGAGCCCTCGTTCACGGCGAACGAGTGTCTGAAGAAGGGCCAGGTCGTGTACACCACCATGATCGCCGACGGAAAGAACATGACGAACAGCAGGACGAGGTCGACCGTCGCCTTCTTCCGCGGCGACCACTTGGCGTAGATGATGTCGATGCGGACGTGCTCGTCGTAGAGCATCGTGTAGCCGGCGGCGAGCAGGTACACCAGACCGAAGAGGTGCCACTCGAGCTCCTGGATGAAGACCCAGCTCTGGTTGAAGAGGTAGCGGAAGACGACGTCGCTGAAGACGACGGCGACCATGCCGAACATCAGCCACGAGACGCCGTTGCCGAGACGTTCCTGGAACGCGTCGATGTTCCGGGCCAGCTCGCGGAGCATGGGCGGCCACGACCTTTAGCACGCCGGGCGGGGGGCGTCAATCCTTGACACTCGGCAAGACGCGCAGTTAGAGTGCAGACCGACCAGTCGGTCTGGCCGGGGGCCGTCCGGTCGAGCTCACGTGAGGAGGCAAGGTCGCCGTGCGATTCGCCGATGCCCGTCTCGAGCCCGTCTGGGACAAGATCCGCAGCGGCGAGCGCCTCACCCGCGACGACGGCCTTCTCCTCTTCGGGACCGACGATCTGCTCGGCCTGGCCCGCCTGGCCGACCACGTCAAATCCCAGCGCGAAGGCGATCGCGTCTACTTCGTCATCAACCGGCACATCACGCCGACCAACGTGTGCGTGCTGGCCTGCCGCTTCTGCGACTTCGCCCGCAAGAAGGGCGAGGCGGGAAGTTTTGAGTACAGCATCGAGGAGATGGTCGGACTGGTGCACGAGGGCGTTCGCGAGGTGCACATCGTCGGCGGCCACCACCCCGACTGGCCCTTCGAGTACTACGAGCGGGCCTTGGCCGCGATCCACGCCGTCCATCCCGGGGTGCAGATCAAGGCGTTCACCGCCGCCGAGATCGACTACTTCTACCGCCGGTGGAAGATCGAGCCCAAGGAGGCGCTGACGCGTCTCCGGGCCGCCGGGCTGCAATCGATGCCGGGTGGCGGCGCCGAGATCTTCTCGGCCCGGCTGGCCCGCGAGCTCAAGTACACCGGCAAGGCCGATCCCGACCGCTGGTGCGAGATCCACGGCATCGCCCACTCTCTCGGCATCAGGACCAACGCCACGATGCTCTACGGCCATGTCGAGACCCTGGCCGAGCGCGTCGATCACCTGCTGCGCCTGCGCGACCAGCAGGACGCCTCGGGTGGCTTCCTCACCTTCATCCCCCTCGCCTACCAGGTGGGGACGACGAAGCTGGTGCCCCGCCAGACGCCGCCCACCGACAGCCTGCGGACGATCGCGGCCTCGCGGCTGCTGCTGGACAACTTTCCGCACATCGAGGCGTACTGGGTTGTCCTCGGCGAGGACACGACCTCGGTGGCCCTCCACTTCGGCGCCGACGACATCAACGGCACCCTGGAGGATGAGCGCATCCAGCACATGGCCGGTGCCCAAACTCCTGCGGGCCTGGCCCGCGCCCAACTCATCCGGATGATCAGCGATGCCGGCAAGACGCCGATCGAGCGCGACGCGCTGTACAACGTGGTGCAGGTCTGGAACTAGTGCTGGAGCAGATCCGCGACAAGATCCTCCACGGCAAACGTCTCGATCGCCAGGACGGGCGCTGGCTCCTCAGCGAGGCCCCCCTGCTCGAGGTGGGCGCGCTGGGCCAGGAAGTCCGACTGAGCCGCATCCCCGAGAAGCGCGTGACCTTCGTCATCGACTCCAACCCCAACTACACCAACGTGTGCATCACCGACTGCCAGTTCTGCGCCTTCTACCGCAAACCCGGGGATCCCGAAGCGTACACGCTCACGGTGGACGAGGTGCTGGGGAAGGTCGAGGCGGCGGCGGCCAGGGGCGCGACGACGGTGCTGCTCCAGGGCGGCCACAACCCCGCGCTCCCCCTCGACTACTACCTCACGCTGGTGAGAGAGACGCGCCGGCGCTTCCCCCGGGTGACGCCGCACTTCTTTACCGCCTCCGAGATCCAGACCATGGCCCAGGTGAGCGGTCTCACGGCGGGGGACGTGCTCGACCGGTTGTGGGAGGCCGGACAGCGGACGATCCCGGGCGGGGGCGCCGAGGTCCTCTCCGAACGGGTCCGCCGGCGCATCGAGCCCAAGAAGGGTGGGCCGGACGCCTGGCTGGAGGTCCACCGCGAGGCGCACCGCCGCGGCTTCAAGTCCACGGCCACGATGATGTATGGCCATGTGGAAGAACCCGACGACCTGCTCGACCACTTCGACGCCATCCGCGAGCTTCAAGACCTGCACGGAGGGTTCACGGCCTTCGTGCCGTGGTCCTTCAAGCCGGGCAACACGCTGCTCGAGAAGTGGATCAAGCACCCCCAGGGCCCCAACGCCTATCTGAGGATGCTGGCGGTGTCGCGGCTCTATCTGGACAACTTCCCCCACATCCAGGCCTCCTGGTTCTCGGAGGGCAAGCGCACCGGACAGATCGCGCTCCACTTCGGCGCCGACGACTGGGGCGGCACCCTCTTCGAGGAGAACGTCCACCGGGCTGCCGACTACGTGAACACGATCACCGTCGACGAGATCGTCACGCTCATCCGCGAGGCGGGCTTCACCCCCGTCCAGCGCACCACCAGCTACGAAATTCTCCGCACGTTCTAGCTGCTTCGAGCGGCGGCTTTGCCGCCGCCATCGACGGGGGAGGCTTCGGAAGGGGGGCGAAGCCCCCCTCCGAGGATTAGATCGCGGGTTTCGAGCGCTGGCTTTGCCCGCGCCATCCACTTGGGAGGGTCGAAGGGGGCCGTCGCGCCCAGTGGGCGCGCATGTGTGTCGCCCCCTTCGACGCTAGATGGGATCGATGGGCGGGACGGCCGGGATGAGGCCGCGCGCGTGCGCCAGGGCGAAGAGCCGCTCCAGCGCCGCGTGACCCTCGGCGCCCAGCGTCAGCGTGTAGTCGTTGACGTACATCAGCACGAACCGCCGGCAGGTCTCCTTGTCGATGCCCCGGCCATAGCGCAGCGCATAGTCCAGCGCCTCGTCCACGTGGGCGTGCGCCCAGCCGATCGAATCCCGCAGGGCCTGCGAGAGCGCCCGATGCATGGCCCCACCCAGATCCCGGCGCATGACGTTCACCCCGAGGGGCAGCGGCAGCCGGGTGTCGCGGGCCCAGGCCTGACCGAGGTCGAGCACCTTCACGAGCCCCATCTCCTGGTGGGTGATCTGGCCCTCGTGGATCAGCAGGCCCAGGTCCGCCTGTCCCTCGAGGACGGCCTGAGGGATCTTGTCGAAGGCCACCTGGATCAGCGGCGGCTCCTCGGGAACGTAGAGGCGCAGCAGCAGGGCGGCCGTGGTGTGGCTGCCGGGAATGGCCACGACGCGCTCGGGAATCTCCTTGGGATCGATCGGCTCCCGCGCCACGAGGATGGGGCCATATCCCTTGCCCATCGAGGCGCCCGGGTCCATCAGCCGGTAGCGGTCGGCAACGAGCGCGTAGGTGGCAGCCGACACCGCGGTCACCTCCAGCTCGGCGGCGCGCGCGCGGCGGTTCAGCGACTCGATGTCCTCGAGCACGTGCTCGATGTGCACGCCGGGGATCGGCACCTTGCCCGCCGTCAGCGCGTAGAACATGAACGCGTCGTCGGGGTCGGGGCTGTGGCCTATCCGCACCGTTTGCATCCGGGGCTCCTCCCGAGCGATGTCACCGGCGACGAGTGAGACGCGACGCGCGACCGGACGCCGCCCTCAGCATGTTCGCGGGCAAAGGCTACCACAGGGCGACGGTGGACGACATCGTGCGCGCCTCTGGCGCCTCCATCGGCGCCGTCGATTTCTGACCCGGCGTCGCCGGATCGCGCGCCGAGCCCGCGCGCCGGCGCCGGCTCCGCGCGTCGCGTGCTAACATACCGCCGCACCGATCGTGTGGAGCACGACGAGGAATGGCCGGGTTGGATCGCTGGATCGAGGCGGTGTCGCGTCGCGAGCGAGCGCTCACGCTGGCCGGGCTCGCCGGCATCGTGGCGCTGGCCTGGCTCTACCTCTTTCGGCTCAGCCAGGAGATGGAAAGCATGGCGGCGATGGGCATGGCCCACGTGGAGGCCTGGACCCTCGCCGACGCAGCGCTCACCACGACGATGTGGGCGGTCATGATGGCGGCCATGATGCTGCCCGGCGCGACCCCCGTGCTCCTCGTCTTCACCACCGTCAACAGCAAGCGCCGGGCCGATCACTCCGTCGGGGGGGCCCCACCGCTCGTCAGCACCGGGCTCTTCACGCTCGGTTATCTCCTGGTCTGGGGCGGGTTCAGCCTGGCGGCAGCGACCGCGCAGTGGGGACTCCAGGCGGCGGCGCTGTTGACCGACGATGCGTGGACCGTCATGCCCGTCGTCGGCGCCGCCGTGCTCATCGCCGCCGGCGTCTACCAGCTCACGCCGCTCAAGTACGCGTGCCTGGCGCGTTGCCAGACGCC
>MNEF01000049.1 GCA_001917535.1 Candidatus Rokubacteria bacterium 13_1_40CM_69_27 | reverse complement strand
ACGGCACCTGGTGGCGCTGCCGACCGGTCTGCCCGCCGGGCTCGATCTCGACGATCTGGCCGGTGAGGACGACGGGAACGTTGGCCATCCCCCGGAAACCGCCCAGCGAGGTGACGAGGTTCCTGGCCTTCACGCCCTTTTCGAGCGCCGGCTTGCCGTCCTGGGCCTGGGCGGGCGGCGTCCCGCCGCCCCCGTAGTACTGCGCCTGCGCGCCACCCACCAACACGACCAGTGCCGCGATCACTGCGACGAAGCCCCTGTGTCTCATCGCTGCCCTCCCCGAAAAATGCGATGCGCTGGAAACACCTACTTGACGGCCGCTCCCGTGATGCCGGAGATGAACTTGTCGAGAAACAGGTTGTACACGATGGCCACGGGCACGCCCACCAGCAGCGCGCCCGCCATGAGCGAGCCCCAGAAATAGACGTCGCCCCGGATCAGCTCGGTGGCGACTCCCAGCGGCACCGGCTTCTGCTCGGAGATCGAGACGAACGCCAGCGAGTAGAGGAAGTCCTGCATGGAGAGCGTGAAGGAGAAGATCACGGAGGTGATCAGCCCCGGCCAGCTCACCGGCAGGACGACCCGGAGCAGCGCGCCCAGCTGGCCGCAGCCGTCGATCATCGCCGCTTCCTCGATCTCGAAGGGCACCGTCTTGAAGAATCCCATCAGCAGCCAGGTGCAGAACGGGATCGTGAACGTCGGATAGACCGCCACCAGCGCCCACCACATATCTTGAAGTCCCAGCGTGCTGACCACCCGCGCCAGCGGGATGAAGAGGATGATGGCGGGTACCAGATAGGTCATGAAGATCCCGATGCCGAGGTTCTCCGCGAACGGCAGGCGCAGGCGGGCCAGCGCATAGCCGGCCGGCACCGCCGTCAGCAGCGTGATCGCAGAGACCCAGAACGAGATCGACATGGTGTTGACGATCCAGTCCACGTAGAAGGTGCGGTGGAAGAGGAAGTCGAAGTTCTTCCACGTCGGCGGTAGATGGAACCAGAAGGGCACGACGTCCATGCGGTAGAGGTCCGGCTCCTGCTTGAGCGCGGTGATGGCCATCCAGAAGATCGGGAACACGGCGATGACCAGGAACGGGATCAGCCCGCTGTAGACCAGCAGGTGCCGCCGCACTTCCCTGGTCCGGCGGCTGCGGGGATTTCCGGAGCCCACGCTCGCCGGCATCAGTACTGTCTCCGGCGGAGCGTGCGCAGGAGGATGATCATCGCCGGCAGCAGCAGGGGGAAGAGGAAGAGCGAGATGGCGGCGCCGCGGCCCAGGGCCCCGGCCCGGATGCCGGTGTTGTAGGCCAGCGTCGGCAGGATCTCGGTGGCGCCGTCGGGTCCGCCGTTGGTGAGCAGGTACACGATGCTGAGGTCGGAGAGCGTGAAGACGGTGTCGAAGGCGGTGCCGATGAAGAGGATCGGAGCGATCATCGGCACGATGATCCTCTGGAATCGCTGGAGGAAGTTCGCCCCGTCGACCTTGGCGGCCTCGATGATCTCCGGGGCCACCGAGGTCATGCCCGCCAGCAGGACGATGGCGCTGAACGGAAAGCCGCGCCAGACGTTGACGAACATCACCGAGAAGAGCGCCAGGTGCGGCTGGCCGAGCCAGACCGGCCAGTCGGCCGAGCCGTAGGCCCCGATCAGCCCGAGCCGGCTCAGCGCCCAGTTCACGACGCTGAACTGCGAGTCGAACATCCACTTCCAGCCGAGCACGCTCACCGCGATGGGCAGCGTGAAGGGGATGACGACGAGCGCGCGGACGAGTCGGCGGCCCCGGAAGGACTGGACGAGCAGGAACGCCAGCGTGGTGCCCAGCAGGCCCTTGAGGATTCCGGCGCCGATCGTGAAGACCAGCGTGTTGCGGAGGGCGCCGTAGAAGGCCTGGTTCTCCAGGGCCGCCTCGAAGTTCTGGAGCCCGACGAAGCTGGCCACGGGGTCGCCCACGGAGGCATCGCTCATCGAGAGGTAGAGCGAGAAGAGGAACGGGATGCCGACCAGGAGGCCCACATAGAGGATGGCGGGAGCCAGCAGCGTGTAGCCGAAGACGTAGCGACGGGCGGTGGGGGTGCGCCACCAGGGCCGCACCCGCGCCTGCCCGCCGACCGCGACCGCAAGCGAAGTTCCGGGCGAGGAGCTTCCGCCCGAGCTCTCAGCCATTCGCTAGGAGGCTTTGTGCTTGGTGTAGATGCGCCGGATCTCGCCGACACCCCACTTCATCGTCTCCTCGATGTTGGCCCCGCGCGCCACCCGCGTGAACATGTCGGGGACGATGAAGGTGGTGAGCACCTCCTGGGCCGGCGGCGTCATGGGCCCGGGGTGGCCGAAGAACGCCGTGATCTTGTCCTGCTCCTGCAGCACCCCCAGCTTCGAGTCGTTGCCCAGCCCCGGCATCGGCTTCTTGTACTGCTCGCGCAGGAACGGCATGTTGTAGCCGCGGCTGGCTTCCATCGCCTCCTTCTGATTGTTGGCGATGTGCTGGATGAACTCCTTGGCGGCGGGGACGTTCTTCGAGAACTTCCAGATCGCCCACACGTTGGGCTCGCCCACGTTCCAGCGAAGCCCGGCCGGACCCGCCGCCTCCGGCAGGCAGTACGTGTGCTCGAAGACCTTGGGGTTGGTGTCCTGGGTGGTGCGGAACGCCGAGATGGCGTCGTGGATCCAGGACCCGACGCCGGAGGCCAGGAAGCGGTTGTCCGAGGCATCGTCCCAGGAGAAGACCTCGGGCGTCATACCCTCGTCGTAGATGGCCTTGGCGAAGCGGAGCGCCTCGCGCATCTCCTTCGAGTCGATCAGGATGTTCTGGCCGGAGGGGTCCGTCTCCTTGACGCCGAAGCAGTACATGAGGGCGCGCCAGTTGTGGTTGGCGTCGTTGCAGTGGGAGAACTGCATGCCCGTCGGGTGCCCCTTGGGCTTGAGCAGCCGCGCCGCCTTTCGCAGGTCCTCCCAGGTCGTGGGCGCGCCCAGCCCCACCGAGTCGAAGAGATCCTTGCGCCACAGCACCGGGATCGCGATGTAGAAGTCGGGGACCCCGTACCAGCGGCCGCCCACCTGGCCCGCGCTCTTGGCGTTCTCCATCCAGGCGCCGTACTTCTTACCGAGCCCCTCGGCGACATCGGAGAGGT
Organism: Candidatus Rokubacteria bacterium 13_1_40CM_69_27; assembly: GCA_001917535.1. GTDB lineage: Bacteria > Methylomirabilota > Methylomirabilia > Rokubacteriales > CSP1-6 > MNEF01. The sequence continues at coordinate 46,667 of MNEF01000049.1, read as the reverse complement.
CGACCAGGTTCCGGTAGTACTGCCCGGTGAGGATCTGGCCGACGAAGTAGATGAGGTCGTGGCCGGCGCCCGCCGCGAACTCCGCGGCGTAGCGCGCCGGCAGCTCGAGATGCGGGATGTGGTCCACCCGCACCTTGACGCCGTTGGCGTCGCCCCACTTCTTGGCGAAGTCGTCGAACCAGGCGTCGTAGGCGGGAACGAAATGGCTCCACTTGAGCATGCGCAGGCCCGTGCCCCGGAGCTGGGCCGGCGCCTGGCGGGCCTCGAGCATCGTGAGCAGTGTCGCCCCCGCGACCCCGGCGCCCGTAACTCTGATGAAGTCGCGGCGGTCGACGGTCACGGCGCTCGGAACGGGTCGTGGGTCAGTCATCGGTGAACCTCCTTGAGCGTCTAGTGCCGAGGATTCAGTGATTTATGCTTGGGTGACCCGCCTTGTCAAGGGCCATCGGGGAGAGGGCCCGATGACCTTGTCAATGGTATCCCGGCCGTCCAGATGCCACGATCCGCCGTGCTAATCTCACCGCGATGCCCAGGGGCCGGCCCGTCATCGCGCTCGGGCTCGCGCTGGGGGTGATCGGCGCCCTCGCCGGCGGGCTCGCCTGGCTGCTCGACATCCCGAAGCCCCCTCCCGGGGCGTCGCGGGCCGCGCGCCTCTACTACGGCTTCTGTGCCGAGTGCCACGGCGCCGACGGGCGCGGCTCGTGGCGGGCCATGCTCTTCCTGATCCGTCCCGGCGACCTGGCCGACCCGACCCGCATGAGCCGGCACTCCGACCGCTACCTCTCCGACATCATCAAGCACGGGGGGGCGCCCCTGGGGCGGCCCGGCATGCCGGGCTTCGCCTTCCATCTGAGCGACGCCGACATCGAGGCCCTGGTGCATTACGTGCGGGGGCTCAGCGGGCAGCGTGCCGCTCAGCGCTCAGCGGACGGTCTCGATCCGGATGAGGGCGAGCTGGTCGTCCACCCGCCGGACTGCGAGCCTCACGCGGTCGCCCGGCCGGGCCCCGCTCGCCTCGAGGAGCGCGGGGTCAGCGTAGACCGCCATCACCTCCATCGCCCCCATGCCGAGGGCGGCGACGGCGTCATGGCGGACGAGGATCATATTGGAGGCGGGACGGGCGACGATTTCTCCCCTCACCTCGTAGGCGGGCGGCCTGACGACGGTGCCCCAGATGCCGGCGGCGAAGACCGCCAGCAGGGCGGCGAAGAGCACCGCCAGAAGCCAGCGAGCGCGGCGGCGCGAGACGCTCAGGCCGCCTTTACTGTAACCTCCGCCGAAGAATCCTAGTCGTCGACCACCATCGACTGGGACCCCTCGGGCCGGATGTCCTTCCCCTTGACGTGCCAGTTCTGCCCGCAGCCCTCGGCCATAACGGCGGCCGAGGCTCGGTCGGCGCTCCCAAGGGTGATCGTAAAAAGTAGGTTTCCCACCAGTATACCCAGCAGGCAGACGGCAAACTTGGGCGGCGCGCCGCTGATGGTCATCAGAACGGCGAGCACATCGTACATGTCGACGCCGCGCGACCTCAACCCGGCGCCCCTCGGCCTCTTCTGGGCCTGCGCGGGTGCTGGCGGCGGGGTCTGCACCTGCGGCTGCGGCGGCGGTGGCGTCTCCACCTGCGGTTGCGGCGGCGGTGGCGGCGTTTGCACCTGCGGTTGCGGTGGTGACGGCGGCGGCATCTGGACTTCAGGCTGGGGTGCCGGCGCCGCCGGCTCCTGCGTCACTGGCTGCGGCTCTGGCGGCGTGGCCTGGGGCGCTGGCTGCGCCTGCGTTTCCGGCTGTGGTGGCGTCACCGGCTGGTCCGGCGTTACCGGTTGTGCCGGCGTTTCTGTCGGCGGCGCCGGTTGGGTCTGCGTCTCCGGCGGTGACTGTCCGGCCGGCTGCGCCACGGCCAGGGGCTGTAACGGACCGGCGACCGCCAGCGCCACCACGACCAACACCGCGACCAGTCGAGCGCCCATCATTCGCGTCCTCCTTGTTCCGTCGCTCCGGGGTACCCGATGGAGACGAATACCGCTATTATCTGCCTCGACCGCCCAGCCCACCCATAGAAATCCACGGGGCGCTATAATCCCCCCCACATTCCTTTCTTGGAGGGCACTTCGATGAAACTCGTCCGCTTCTCCGTCAATGGGCAACCCCCGCGCCTCGGCGCGCTCCAGAACGACCGCATCGCCGACCTGCAGGCGAGCGTGTCCGCCTCCCTGTCGCGGCGGGGGGTGATGCGGGCCCCGGAGATCGCCGCCGCGCTCGTGCCGCAGAGCACGCGCGAGTTCCTCGAAGGCGGCGCGGCCACACAGGATGCCGTGGCCTCGATCACGGAGTGGGTGACGGTGCCCCGCGCCTCCGCCCGGCTGCACGCGCCGATCGCCGATCCCGGCAAGTTCATCTGCATCGGCCTCAACTACCGGGACCACGCCGAAGAGACGAAGAATCCGATCCCCAAGGAGCCGCCGATCTTTCCCAAGTGGACCAACGCGATCCTCGATCCCGGCGAGCCCATTCTCAGACCGCGAGGCTCGACCCAGTTGGACTGGGAGGTCGAGCTGGGCGTCGTCATCGGACGGACCGCCCGCTTCGTCACGAAGGAGGCGGCCCTCGACTACGTCTGGGGCTACACGATCATCAACGACGCCAGTGCCCGCGATTTTCAGTTCATCACGAGCCAGTGGGCGGCCGGCAAGATCGCCGACACGTTCGCGCCGGTCGGCCCCTACATCGCCGACCGCAGCGAGATCCGGGATCCGCACGTCCTCGATCTCAAGACCTGGGTGAACGGGAACCTCATGCAGAACGGCACCACACGGAACTTCATCTTCGACGTCCGCTACCTCGTCAGCTACCTCTCGGGGCTGATGACGCTCTCGCCCGGCGATCTCATCGCGACCGGCACCCCGGCGGGCGTCGGGCTCGGGCGCAAGCCGCCGGTCTGGATGCAGCCCGGCGACACGTGCCGCATGGAGATCACCGGTCTCGGGACTCTCGAAAACCCCGTCAAGGATGCGTAAGGGGCGGGATCGGCTGGCCCCTCCTCGACCACGAAACCCCACGGGTCTCCGAGGGGCCAGCCGATGCCCGCCTCTTGCGAGCCATCGGCCATTTTTCTCAGGTACACTGGGCTCGTGCTGGACCTGATCAGCCCGCTCGTGGTGACGGGTAACTCGAAGATCGTCCTGCTCTCGCTCGACGGCCTGGCGGGGCTGCCGGACCCCCAGACCGGCAAGTCGGAGCTGGAGACGGCGCGCCTGCCGCACCTGAACGCGCTGGCCGCGCGCGCGGCCTGCGGGCTCATCCGCCATGTCGCCCCGGGCATCACGCCCGGCAGCGGTCCCGGCCACCTCGGACTCTTCGGCTACGATCCGCTCACCTACCCCGTCGGCCGCGGCGTGCTGGAGGCGCTGGGCATCGAGTTCGACCTCCGTCCCGACGACGTCGCCGCTCGAGGCAACTTTTGCACGGTGGACGCGCACGGGCTGATCTCGGACCGGCGCGCGGGGCGGATCACCACCGAGACCTGCATGCGCCTCACCGATCGTCTGCGCGGTATCCGCCTGCCGGGCGTCGAGGTCTTCGTCGAGCCCGTGAAGGAGCACCGCTTCGCGCTGGTGCTCCGCGGCGGGGGGCTCGGCGGTCGCCTGTCCGAGACCGACCCGCAGGCCCTGGGCAAGGCGCCGCTGCCCGTGCGCGCGCTCGATCCGGGGTCCGAGCGCACCGCCGGGCTGGCCAATACGTTCGTCGAGGAGTCGCACCGGCGACTGGCCGAGGCGGCCCCCGCGAACATGGTGCTGCTCCGCGGCTTCGATCAGCTGCCGCAGCTGCCGCGCTTCCCGGACGTCTTCCGCCTGCGCGCCGCCGCCATCGCCGCCTACCCCATGTACCGGGGGCTGGCCAGGCTCGTCGGCATGGAGGTGCTCAAGACGGGCGCCACGTTCGCCGACGAGATCGGGACGCTACGCCAGCACTGGGAGGCTTACGACTTCTTCTTCGTCCATTATAAGGACACCGACAAGGCGGGCGAGGACGGCGACTTCGATGCCAAGGTGGACGCGCTCGAGCGCTTCGACGCCTTCGTCCCCGAGATCCAGGCCCTGGGCCCCGACGTGCTCGTCGTCACCGGCGACCACGCCAGCCCCGCCGTGCTGGCCGGACACGGCTGGCAGCCGGTGCCCGTGGTCCTCTGGAGCCGCTACTGCGGGGCCGACCCCGTCTCCACGTTCAGCGAGCGCGCCTGCGCGGCGGGCAGCCTGGGCGTGCTGGCCGCCCAGCATCTGATGCCGCTGGTGATGGCGAACGCGCTCCGCCTGACGAAGTTCGGCGCCTGATGGGGTGAGCGGGCGCCTCCGGCCCATCGGCCCCTGACGGCGGATCGATCCATGCGGCTCCTGCTGAGACTCCTCAGCGGTATCTGGCTGGCGGTGCTCCTCGTCACCGGAAGCTTCGCCTATCTCGAGGTTCAAGAGGAGCGCGAACGCCTGGTCCAGGACCTCGGGCGCCGCGCCGCGCTGGCGGCGGACGCCGTCCGCGAAACGGCCGAGCCCCTGGTGGCCCGGCAGGCGCGCACCGGGTACGACCGCGTCCTCAGGCGCTTCGGCCGCCCCGATCGCGGCATCGCCATCTACGACGAGTTCGGCAGCGTGATCGAGGCGACGCCGGACGTGAAGCCCTTCCTCGGACCGGTGTCCCCGCTGGTCTCGGAGACCATCCGGACGGGCGTTCCCGCCCGCCAGTTCCACGAGATGGGCGGACACACGCGCTGGGTGCACATCGCGCGGCTGGAGCGCGACGATCGCGCGGTCGGGGCCGCCGCGGTCTTCCTCGACGCCCAGTTCCTCGACAGCCAGGAGTGGCAACTCTGGCGCCGGACGGCCGTGCGCCTGGGCGTGCTCATCCTCATCCTGACGGGCATCACGTGGATTCTGGTCCGGACGACCGTCACCCGGCCCATCGCACGCATCGCCGAGTGGACGAAGCAGCTCAAGGCCGGGCAGCCGGTGGCGCCTCCGCCCGAGGCCGACGCCAGCCTCTTCGGGTCCTTGGCCGGCGAGGTGACCGGGCTGGCGCGCACGCTGGCGCGGACCCGGGCCATCGCCGAGCAGGAGGCGCGCCTGCGCCTTCGCGGCGAGAGCGTGTGGACCGAGGAGCGCCTCAAGCAGTTCGTTCAAATACGGTTCGGCGCGCAGCCCGTCTACGTCGTCTCCAACCGGGAGCCGGTGAGCCACGTCCGCGACGGCACCACGATCCGCGAGCTCCAGCCCGCCAGCGGCCTCGTCACGGCGCTGGAGCCGATCATGCTGGCATGCGGCGGCGTCTGGGTTGCGCACGGCAGCGGCGACGCCGACCGCGTCGTCGGCGAGCGGATCGGGCTGCCCTCCCTCGACCCGACCTACACGCTGCGCCGCGTCTGGCTCGAGCCCGCGGAGGAAACCGGCTACTACTACGGCTTCGCCAACGAGGGCCTCTGGCCGCTCTGCCACATCGTCCACGAGCGACCGCAGTTCCGCGCCGGCGACTGGGAGCAGTACCGCGCCGTGAACCAGAAGTTCGCCAACGCGCTGCTCGAGGAGATGGAGAAGGCGGACGCGCCTATCGTCCTGGTCCAGGACTACCACTTCGCGCTGCTACCGCGGATGATCAAGCAGGCCCGCCCCGATGCGCGCGTGGCGCTCTTCTGGCACATCCCCTGGCCCAACTTCGAGGCGTTCGGAATCTGTCCCTGGCAGGAGGAGATTCTGCTGGGCATGCTGGGGGCCGACCTCATCGGCTTCCACACCCAGTTCCACTGCAACAACTTCCTGGAGACCGTGGAGCGCACGATCGAAGGACGCGTCGAGTGGGACCACTTCACGGTCATCCGCGGGCAGCACACCACCCACGTGCTGCCGTTCCCCATCAGCGTGGCCACGGACGCGCTGGTCGACGATCCGCCCGTCGACCGGGCCACCCTCCTGGCCAGCCTGGAGGTCTCCGCAGAGTTCCTGGGCGTCGGCGTCGAGCGGATCGACTACACCAAGGGGCTGCCCGAGCGCTTCCGGGCGATCCGCCGGTTCTTCGAGCGCTGGCCCCAGTACCGGCGACGCGTGGTCTTCGCCCAGATCGCGTCCCCCAGCCGGAGCCGGATCCCCCGGTACCAGCAGCTCCAGCAGGAGATCCACGAGATCGTGCGACGCATCAACGAGGACATCGGGGACCGCGGCTGGCGCCCGATCGTCTACCGCGAGCGCCACCACGACCATCGGGAGATCCGCGCCTTCTACCGCTGCGCCGACTTCTGCACGGTCACCTCCCTGCACGACGGCATGAACGTCGTGGCCAAGGAGTTCATCGCGGCGCGCGAGGACGACGGGGGGGTGCTGATCCTGAGCCGGTTCACGGGCGCCTCGCGCGAGCTCACCGACGCGCTCCTGGTCAACCCCTACGACGTCGAGGACATGGCGGAGGCGATCCACCGCGCCATCGTGATGCCCGCGGAGGAGCGACGCGATCGGATGGCGCGCATGCGCGCCCTCGTCCGCGAGCAGAACATCTACCGGTGGGCCGGCATGCTCCTCTCGGAGCTGGCGCGCATCCCGCGCCCCGTTCTGGACCGTCAGACGGCGCCGGGTCCCAGACTCGTGTAATTATTGCGCGTGTAGAAATTGCCCTGGTGCCCCCACCCAGCATCAACTCCCTGAAAAGTGGAGCCTTCCTTCGTGGCATCGGCCTTGCTCAGACCGTTCCCATCTGAGCCGGCGTACAGGCCGGGAGGGGGTGGATGGGATCATGGACGATCAAAACATCACCGACATCGACATGAAGGGCGCACCGGTCTGCGGCCGCTGCTTCATGCTGGTGGCGCGCTACGCGCCACAGGTGGTCGCCCCGACGGGGACGTATCATCGCGAGTGCTACGAGGCCTGGTATTTCGGTCACCACGGCAAGCGGCCGCGGCTGCTCCAGGGGACGAACGGCGACAGGCACCGCTACCAGATCCGCGACGTGGCGGCGTAGTTCTCCGCGGCGATGCGCCGAGAGCGTGACGCTCTCGGCGTCAAGGCGGTTCCCACGCGCGCGCTCTACGGCGCCTTCACGCAGCGCGCGCTCGAGACCTTCGACCTCAGCGGCCGGCCGCCCCATCCGGCGCTCGTTCGCGCCTACGCCCGCATCAAGAAAGCCGCGGCTCGGGCCAACGCCCGGCTCGGCGTGCTTCCCCCCACCTGGGCCCGGGCGATCGCCTGGGCCGCCGATCGGGTCGCCGCCGGCCGCGCGCCCGACGCGGCGGTGCTCGACGGTCTGCAGGCGGGCGCGGGGACGCCCACCCACATGAACGTCAACGAGGTGATCGCCAACCTCGCGAACGAGCGATTGGGCGGGCGGCGCGGGCGCTACCAGCCCATCCACCCGAACAACCACGTCAACCTCGGCCAGTCCTCCAACGACGTCACCCCGACGGCGATCCGGCTGATGGCGCTGGAGCTGCTCGGGCCGTTGCGTGAGGAGTCGGCCCGGCTGGAGGGCGCCTTTCGAGGGTTAGCGGCGCGCGAGCGCGACGTCGTGAAGCCGGGCCGGACGCACCTTCAAGACGCCGTCCCGATCACGTACGGCCAGGTCTTCACGGGATACGCCCAGAGCCTGAACGAGGCGACCCGGTCCCTCGTGGCGACCGCCCGGGAGCTGCGGGTGATCGGGCTCGGGGGCACGGCCGTGGGCACGGGCATCACGGCGCATCCGCGCTTCCGCGCGATGGTCGCGCGCGAGCTGTCCCGCGAGGTCGGGCAGCGCCTGATGCCCGCCCGCAGCGCCGTGACGACGACGTGGAGCCTCCGACCTCTGCTGGCGTGCTCGGCCGCCCTCCGTGGCCTCGCAGTGGACCTCGCGAAGATCTGCTTCGACCTGCGCCTGCTCGCCTCCGGCCCCCACACGGGACTCGGCGAGCTCAAGCTCCCCGAGGTGGAGCCGGGATCGTCCATCATGCCCGGCAAGGTCAATCCGTCCGTGCCCGAGGCGGTCGAGATGGCCTGCTTCCAGGCGTGTGGCCACGACCACGCCATCGCGCTGGCGGCGGCGCGCGGCGAGCTGGAGCTGAACGTCATGACGCCCCTGGTCGCCTTCAATCTTGGACAGAGCGTCGACCTTCTCACACGGGCGGTGCGGCTCCTGCGCGCGCGGTGCGTCGAGGGGATCACGGTCAACCGGGCGCGGGTGGCGGCGCTCGTCTCCGGGAGTCTCGTCGAGGCCACGGCGCTCTCGCCGTACCTCGGCTACGAGGTCACCGCGGAGCTGGTGAAGGAGGCGCTGACCGCCGGCCGGCCGCTGCGGGAGGTCGTGAGCGGGCAGGGCCTGGCCGATTCCCGGACGCTCAGGCGCCTGCTCCGGCCGAGCGCGGTGACGCGCCCGCAGCGGATGGATCTCGCCCTCCGCCGTCGTCTGCAGGCGAGCCCCGCCTACCGCCGCTATCGCGCCCGGCTGTCGTAGGGCAGCCAGCCGGACGGAGCCGCGTCCCGAAGCGGGCGGGGCGCGAGGCCCGATACCCCCCTGCGACCAACAAAACACTTGTGCGCCGCGCTCGCCGGTTCATACTTCGAAGTGAGCCATGAGCGAGACGGAGCGCCTGATCGAATCGGTCAAGGAGCTGCTCGGCGGGGGCCGGGACGAGCGGCTGGCGGCGCTCCTCGAGGATGCCCACGCCGCCGACGTGGCCTCGATCATCCGGGAGCTGGCCCCGCTCGACCAGATCCACGTCTTCCGGCTGCTCTCTGCGGAGCACGCCGGGGCCGTGCTCTCGGAGCTGGACGATTCGACCGCCCGCGAGCTCCTCCAGGCGCTGGACGAGACGGAGGTCACGCGCGTCCTCGGGCGCATGCCCGCCGAGCGCGTCGTCGAGACCCTCGAGGAGCTGCCCAAGGAGGAGTCCGACAAGATCCTCGAGCTCATGGAGGAGGAGAAGTCCGAGGAGGTTCAGGAGCTCCTCACGTATGGCAAGGGCACCGCCGGTCGCTTGATGTCGTCCGACTTCGTCGCCGTGCACGAGGGGGCGAGCGTCGGCGAGGCGATCGAGCACATCCGGAAATCCAAATCGGGAGACGACGCCTTCTACCTCTACGTGGTCGACGGCCACGACCACCTGGTCGGGCTGGTGCCCCTGCACCGCCTGCTCACCGCCGATCCCGCCGCGTCGATCCACGAGATCCGCACCGAGGAGGTGCCGAGCGTGACCGTGGACACCGATCAGGAGGAGGTCGCGCGCCTGGTTCAGCGCTACGACCTCCTCCAGGTCCCGGTCGTGGACGCCAACCGCCGCCTGCTGGGCTCGATCAGCGTCGACGACATCATCGACGTTATCCAGAAAGAGGCGACCGAAGACATCCAGCGACTGGCGGGCGTCGCCGGCGACGAGACGGTGCTGGATCCGCCGCGGGCCGTGTTTCCCAGGCGCCTGGTGTGGCTCCTGATCAACCTGGCCACGGCCATCCTCGCCTCCTCGGTCGTCGGGCTTTTCGAGTCGTCGATCCAGACGCTGGCCGTGCTGGCCGTCTTCATGCCGATCGTGGCCTCGATGGGAGGCATCGGGACGACCCAGACCGCCACCGTGGTCGTCCGGGGCCTGGCCCTTGGCGACCTGACCCCGGGCGTGGCCGGGCGCGTGCTCCTCAAGGAACTGCGTCTGGGCCTGACGACCGGGGCCGCCAACGGCCTGGTGATTGCAGCCATCGCCTACGTGTGGAAGGGCCAGTTGTTGCTGTCGCTCATCCTGGGGATCGCGCTCGTTCTCAACATGCTCGTGGCTGCGGTGTTCGGCACGCTGGTGCCCATCGCGCTGAAGGCCTTCCGGATCGACCCCGCCATCGCGTCCAGCGTCATCATCACGACGTTCACGGATGTATTTGGATTCTTTTCATTTCTGGGGCTGGCCACCCTGCTCATGAAGTTCCTGCTCTGACCCCCATAAAGTCTCTCTTGGCAACCCGCCCCGTCGGCGGGTAAGATGCTCGCGATTTGACATTTCACCCCGGGGCCGGCCTCGAATCCATGGCGCTGGAGGATCTCACGTGGACGTAGTCCTGGAGAAGAGGCAGGTCCAGCGTGCGTACGAGCTGTACGCGCCGATCTACGACTACATCTTCGACTGGATCTTCGCCCCCGGACGGGCGACCGCCGTCAAGCAGCTCAAGCTCGAGCCCAACGATCGCGTGCTCGAGGTGGGCATCGGGACCGGCCTCAACCTGCCTCTCTACCCGCCGGCGGTGCGGCTCACGGGAATCGATCTCTCCCAGGAGATGCTGGATAAGGCCGTCGAGCGGGTGCAGACGCTGACGATGCCGAACGTTACCCTCAAGGTCATGGACGCCACGTCCATGGACTTCGCCGACAACGAGTTCGACAAGGCGCTGGCGACCTACACGATCTCGGCGGTCCCCGACCCGGTGGCCGTGCTCAGCGAGATGCGGCGGGTGGTGAGGCCCAACGGGACCATCGTCATCCTGAACCACTTCCGGAGCGAGCGGCGGCTGATGGGGCGCCTCGAAGATTTCGTGGCGCCGGTCTGTACGCGACTGGGCTGGAAGTCGAACCTCGCGCTCCGGCCGCTGCTCGCGCAGGTCGGCGTCAAGCCTGAGCTGATCGTGAAGGTCAACATGTTCAACGGGTGGCGCCTCGTGAAGTGCGTCAACCGCAAGTAGCGCCGCTCCTCCCGCTCCTCCTCGCCCTCGCCTTCGTCTTTCCCGTCGCCCGCGCGGCGTGCACTCTGCTCGTCGCCGGCGCCTTCCTCGGGGAGTTCCTGACCGACGGCCGCCCGGCCCTCCTGACGTCCGTCACCCGCCAGCCGCGACGCGAGCCGCTGCCGGTGGCCCGCGTCGCCGCCGACCGCTACGCGGCGCCGGCGCTGCGCGCGGGCGTCCCGCTCGTGCTCGTCCACGGCTTCACGCCGGAGGGCAAGGACGACCCGCGCGCCCGGCAGGCCGCGCGCCTGCTCGCGCGCGCGGGATTCGAGGTGGCCGTCCCCAGCGTGCCGGGCCTCATGCGCGGTCGGCTCCGCCCGGACGACGTGGAGCCGGTGGTCGCGACCATCGCCGCCGCCAGCGCCCGGAACGCCCGCAGCGCCGTCGTGATGGGCGTCAGCGTGGGCGCCGGTCCGGCGCTGCTCGCCGCGGCCGATCCGCGGGTGCGCGACCGCGTCGCCACCGTGGTGAGCCTGGGCGGCTACGCGTCGGCCCTCGAGCTGCTCCGCTTCTTCCTCACCGGCGACTACGCCTATGACGACGTGCGGGGCCACGTCGACCACGATCCGGAGGTGGTGCGGGCCTTCATCGCCGCCAACGCCGATCTCATCGACGAGCCGACGCGGCGGGCCCTGGCCGCGCGCGATCCCGCGCGGACGGCGGCCTTCCTGGGGCACCTGCCGCCCGATCTCCGCCGCCTGCTCGATGCGCTCTCGCCCGAGCGCGTCGCCGCCGACATCCGCGGGCGCCTGCTCCTGGTGCACGGGCGCGCGGATCGGGCGGTGCCTTACACCGAGGCCCTGCGCCTGGCCGCCGCGCGGCCCCTGCGGACGCGCGTCGTGCTGGTCGGGATCGTCGACCACGTGGAAGGGCCCGGGGGAAGGCTCGGGTGGCGCCAGCTCGGCGATCTACTGGCGCTCTGGACGGTAGTGTATGGACTGCTGATGACGCCTGATTGACGAGGACGCGAGCACAATCGGAGCGGACAAGCGCAGAGGGCCACCTCCGGGCGAGGTGGCGCGAGCGTAGGCAAATTCGCTGGTACGGAAATTGCGAACCACATTCGGCTCATGGATGGTCGCACTGCCTTTTCGCTGGCCTCGGCGACCATCGCGTTCGTTCTTTCCCTTTATATGTTTTACCTCGCGATCCACTCGTGCATCGCCAGGCATGCCGCGCGGCGGGACGAGCAGCGGTCTCCCGACTGGCCTGTGGGCGGCACTGGCCGCCGCGTCGCTGTCCGCCTCGCCTGTGGCACCGCCGCGCTCTTTGCGATTTTGGCCCTCACGGCCACGAATGACGTCGGTCGCCTCTCCGCAGATTCCTTGGACGTAGCTGCAATACCCTCTCCCGTGGGCGTCTTCAGCGAACATAAAAGCTCCGCCATCGACGAGGAAGCCGATAACAAAACAACGAGCACGTAGCCAATTCCCGACCACCGAACGACTGAAGCGCGGGATTGCAGAAGTCAGGTGGAACCGGGAGCATACTCTGCGACGAACCTGGAGTGCCTGGAAAACACCACGAGCGCCGAGGGTGACTCGACGCCCATGGGTGGCGCCTCGTGAACGGAGACCGCCCTTGGCGGCGCCGATAATCCTAGTGCGGTCCTGGTTCGATTGACGCCCCGCAACAATGCCCCACCGCGGTGGTCTTGCCGGTCTCGTCATCGACAACCTGCAGGGAGATCGCGAATGGAAGCTTGCGGAAGTTGATGGCGGCACCCGAGAACGAACTAACATTCAGGATTGCGATGATCTCCGTCCGCTGCACCGCGGGGAGTTGCACCGCGGGGAGTTGAACAGCCGGTAGATCCACCGTCGTACCCTTTCCCGGACCGACGATCGTTGCCTCAGTCTTTAGCAGGATCGCTCCAGTGATCGCGTCTTTAATGGCAATCACGACGAGTGCGTCTTCGCCGGTGGAGTTGTGAACAGCCACGCGGGCCGTCTGGCCCGTAGCGAGGCCGACCGGATCAAAGATGTACTCGACTGCCGTCGGCGCCCAAGCCAGTTGGGGCCACGGCAGGGAGCCCGCAGCGAAGACGGCTAAGGCGACGAGCATCCACTTGTGCCGGAGGATTGCGCTTGTCATGGTGGCCTCCCGTGGTTGGGGTCCGAAACATGTGCAGCAACCGGGGCATACAGGATGCCAAACCGGAGCCCTGGAGGATTGTGGCCTTGTCGCGGAGTTAGCGAGGCCCCGCCGCGGCACGAGTGAGCTGCTCCGGGCGTCCCGCCCGGAGGCTTCGGGTACTTCGCCCAGCGCTGACACCACACTCGCCGCGGATCGCGTGGCCTGCGACGCCGTGCGCTGATCGCCGTTCGGTCCGCGCCCGGCGAGGCCCATGAAGGCGGGACCACATTGGGCGTTGGCTACATTCCACCGCTGCCCGAAACCTAACCGAGCAGGGGCAACCGATGATAATAAGATCGTAGGCTCCCTTGCTCTCGACATCGCCAAAAAGGAGGAAGGATATATGCCACCGGCCGATGAAGTCAGGTTCACGCAGATTGCAGGGGTTGAGAACGTCCTCTTCGGCCTGACAGACGACGGCCGCGTCTGGGCCCTTGACCCCAAGGAAAAGGTTTGGCGACCCGTCCCAATGCGGATAAAGCCCTAGGCATCCTGGAAAGCGCACGACACCCATCTGGCCCGGCCGGTGCCGATTCGTCGTCGCCGGCGAGAGGAACAGAGACAGAGGGGAACTTCGACGCTCTTCGAGGCCGCCCGCCTGCAGCGACCCGCTTCGCCAGCGGCGCGAACATGGCCACGCGACGCCAGGAAATCCCGCAGAGCAGCAAGCCCGCGACCCTTATGCCCGCCCGCGCGGGCTCGGCAGTTCCGCCGCCCGGTACCATGCGCGCCAAGAAGCCAAAGCAACCGAGCGAGGGACTATCGGCGCGCGTCGAACAATCGCCTGGGGTCGAGCAGAACGAACGCCTTTAAGCCCCGGTAGCCGTTCGCCGAGCGCCACGAGCGACGCGTGGCCGGCGGGAGCAGCGGGCGACGTGCGAGACAGACGGGAAAGACGGTCAGCCGGAGGCCGAGATGAGTGAAGCAACCGTGGAATCCCTCACTCGACGCCTCGAGCAGCAGCGGAACGGGTGACGATTTTCGTCAATCTGGTTCCCAGCATGACGCACCCGACCAGATATCAGTGACTCTAAATGACCGAGCGGAAAGGGAAAGAGGTTTGGCAGGAAAGCTGCACTTTGTATCTCGTTACGGTGGAAGCGAAAATACGTCGCTATCGAAGGCCGTTCATTCACCTGTTCCTCGCCCTCCTGCTGGCTACGGCCGCGGAGCGCCGGCTGGCCGAACTCCAGTTCGACTGGAGTCGGGCCGAGCGGATCGAGAACGACGAGAAGCCCGATGGCGACGAGATCGTCAACCGGCTGGTTTTCGTCGACGGCAGGGTGTTCCCCACCGTCCCGATCGTCGTCGGAGCCTCCGTCCCGATCGTCGTCCTGGCCTCCGTCGCAGGCGTCTTTCGGCCCGCGCCCTGTTCGCTGTCACCCTCCGTCGGACGGCCCTCAGAGCCCCGCGCCCCTCCGCGCCTTCTCCCGTCCCCCGTCGCGTAGCACCGCCGCCTGACTGAAGGCGGGCACAGCGAACTGATCTCAAGAGACTCGAAAGGAGAAGGTCTATGTTTCGCTTTTGGCATAAACGACTTCTGACTTTCGGTAACCAGCGGGGCTTCACGCTCATCGAGCTGATGATCGTCATCGCGATCATCGGCATCCTGGCGGCCATCGCCATCCCGATGTACGCCAACATGCAGGCCCGGGCCCGGGTCGCCAAGGGCCAGTCCGATCTCCGCGGCATGTACTCGGCCCTCACGGCGGTCGCCGCCCACTGCGGTGACGTGCCAGCGGCCGGCGGCTTCGCCGGTACGCCGAGCTCGCTTGCGTTCGCCACGGGCAACGCCAACTGCGTCGGCGGGGTCAACAATGCCGGGAACCTGACCGTGCTCGGCAGCATCCTGTCCGATTCCAACGGCACCCCGGCCGGGCCCTTCTACCAGGGCACCCTGACCGCGCCCACCGGCTGGACCTACACGTACACCCGGACGGGCGCCGGGACCTTCCAGCTCGTGGGCTCGAGCCCGACCGATCTGCCGACCGGAAACGTCAGCTACCCGTAGCCGGCAGGTCCACTGCGGCCGGCCGCCGAGGGCTTCCCTCGGCGGCCGTGCTGCCGGCGCACTGCCAAAGGACACTCGGCAGCTGGCGTAAGAGGCGTACGCGGGCGTAGAATCCTGCCGGGCTGGACGTCCACGCATTAAGCAGGCTACTCGGCCTCTCCTGCACAGGAGCGATGCTCGCGGGAGTGTGGTCACCGTCCAGCCCGTCTCTTCAATCCGGAGGAGCGCCATGACGAAAGCACGCGCAATCGTGGAGGCGCTGGGCCCCTCGCCGGCATCGGTTGCGTAGCTCCTCGAAGACCACCAGGCTACGTACTGCGCCTTGTCGGACGCGGAGCACACCCGGAGCGGACCCGCGCAATGGGCCACGTCCGGGGCGCGGAACAGGGCTGGCTTACGGCACGGGCGAGCGGGTCAACGACCTATCCACCCCGGCGCCAGGTGATTTTCGCGCCGAGCAGAGCCAGGAGCATACCGGGCTGGCTGGAACAGGCTTTTCAGGCAGAGCGTGGGCACGCGTGCTCGCCGGCATGACCGTCATCCACAACGCCGAACACCTCGGTGAAGCACTCACGGTGCGGAGTCAGGCGGGACTCGGTCTGGAAATGTGAGAATCACTCCCGCCGCGGCGCAGCCCTGTCCTGCTACATCGAGGCGCTCCGGTCCTCCGGTGTGCCGGGGCGCTGCACGCGCCAGGCCGACAGCTTGGCCAGCACCGTGTTGCGGTGCACGCCCAGCAGCCGCGCCCCCCGGCTGACGTTCCACCTGACGCGCTCGAGGACGCGCAGGACGTACTGGCGCTCGAACTGCGCACACGCTTCCCTGAGCGGCAGCCCGGTGTCCTCCGCCAGCCGCGGGCCGGTCTCCGGCAGCGCCACGTCCAGCGGAATGTCTTGCAGGTGCAGCACGGGCTCACGCGCCAGCACGACCGCGCGGTGGATGACGTTCTCCAGTTCCCGGACGTTGCCCGGCCAGTCGTAGCGGGTGAGCACCTCCAGCGCGCCCGCCGTGACGCCGCGCACGTCGCGGTGGCACTCGCGGGCGAGCTTGCGCACGAAGTGCTCCACCAGCATCGGGATGTCCGCCCGGCGCGCGCGCAGCGGCGGCACGTGGAGGGGGAGGACGTTCAAGCGGTAGAAGAGGTCCTCGCGGAACGCCCGCTCGCGGACGGCCTGGCGGAGGTTGACGTTCGTGGCGGCCAGCACGCGGACGTCGACGGGCACGGGCCGGGCGCCCCCCAGCCGCTCGATCTCGCGCTCCTGCAGCACGCGCAGCAGCTTGGTCTGCAGATCGAGGCGGAGTGAGCCGATCTCGTCCAGAAACACGGTGCCGCCGTGGGCCAGCTCGAACTTGCCCAGCTTGCGCGCGTGGGCGCCGGTGAACGCGCCCTTCTCGTGGCCGAACAGCTCGGACTCCAGCAGCGTCTCGGGAATGGCGGCGACGTTCACCGCGACGAAGGGCTGGCCGCGGCGCGCGCTCCGCTGGTGGATGGCGCGCGCGATGAGCTCCTTGCCCGTCCCGCTCTCGCCCGTGATCAGGACCGTCGTGGGCGCCTCGGCGATCTGGGTGATGAACTGGTAGATAAGGATCATCTCGCGGTGCCGCCCGACCATGCCCTCGAAGCCGACGGTCTCGACGCCGTTCGACGCCAGCGCCGACCGCAGGCACAGCACCTCCCGCTCCAGGGCCCGCTTCTCGAGCGCGCGCTGGACCAGCAGGATGATGTCGTCAACGTCAAACGGCTTGACCAGATAGTCGTAGGCGCCCAGCCGCATCGCTTCCACGGCCGTGCGCACGTCACGCACGGCGGTGACCAGGACGACGACCAGAGTGGGGTCGAGCGCCTTCACGCGGGGCAGGAGGTCGATGCCCTTGTCGCCGGGCATCCGCTGGTCGAGCATGACCACGTCGACGTCGTGAGCCCGGAGCAGCTCCAGCGCCACTGCCCCGTCCTCGGCCTCCAGCACACGGCAGGTGTCCGCGAGGATGGCCCGCACGGAAGCCCGCACCCCCTCCTCGTCGTCGACGACCAGCACCGTCCCGCGCCGAACCGGCTCGGCCTGACCGGGAGACGACGCCGGGCTCATCGCGCGCTCGGGCGTTCCAGGACGAGATACTCCCTGTGCCCGCCGCCGCTGCCCGCCGGTCGATGCACGTAGAGGGGAGCGGACTCGCCGAGCTTGAGCGCGCCCAGCTCGCGGTAGAGGCCCTGGACATCGGTGACGGGGCGTCCCTTGACGTCGAGGATCACGTCGCCCCGGCGGAGGCCGGCCTTGTCGGCGGGGGTGCCGGGCACCACGTCGGTGACGACCACGCCCCGCGAGAAGGGCAGGTCCAGGCGCCGCGCCGGATCGCTGGCCAGCGGCTCGACCGCGAGGCCCCAGCTCTCGTCCTCCTCCGCCCCCGCCACCGGCTCATCGGTCGGCATCTCGCCGGCCGTCACCTTGACCGTCGCCCGGCCGTGCTCGCGGACCACCGTGATCGTCACCGTCTGCCCGGGCATCGCGCTGGCGGCCTGGCGCTGGAGATCGGGCACCTCCCTTATCGGAACGCCGCCGAGCTCGACGATCACGTCCCCGGGCCGGAGCCCGGCCGTGTCCGCCGGGCCGCCCTTCATCACGTCGGCGACGAGGACGCCCTCGCGCTCGCGCACCCCGAAGCTCCCCGCCAGCTCGTCCGTCACGTCCTGGATGACGATGCCGAGCCAGCCCCGCACTACCCGGCCCCGCGCGATGAGCTGGCGCATGACGTCCTTGGCCATGTTGATCGGGATGGAAAAGCCGATGCCCTGCCCGGCGGCCACGATGGCGGTGTTGACCCCGATCACCTTGCCGTCGAGGTTCAGCAGCGGCCCGCCCGAGTTGCCGGGGTTGATCGAGGCATCGGTCTGGATGAAGCTTTCGTACGTCGCCACCCCCACCCGGGTGCGCGCCGTGGCGGAGATGATGCCGACGGTCACCGTGCGATCCAGACCGAAGGGGTTGCCGATCGCGATCGCCCACTGGCCCACCCGGAGGCGGTCGGAGTCGCCCAACTCGGCGACCGGCAGCGGGCTCGGCGCGTCGACCTTGAGCACGGCCAGGTCGGTCTTCGGATCGCGACCGACGAGCCGCGCGGTGAATTTCCGCGAGTCCGAGAGGCGCACCACGATCTCGGAAGCGTTCTCGATGACGTGGTTGTTCGTCAAGATGTATCCCTTTGGGTCCACGATGACGCCGGAGCCGGTGGCGCGCACCTCCTCCCGCCGCCGCCGGAAGTACCGCTCGTAGAACTCCTCGCCGAAAAACTCCCGGAAGCGCTCCAGCTCTTCGGGCGACCCCGCCGTCCCCTTCCGGGGGACGGTGCTGACGTTGACGACGGCCGGCGTCACCCGGTCCGCGACCGCGCTGAATGCCTCTTCCATCGCCCGGAGGGCGGCCCTGGGGTCGGTGGCCGGTTCGCCGCGCCGCTCGGCCCACGCGGCCGGCGCCAGGGTGAAGAGACACACAAGGACGGCGAGGCATTTCATGAGGTGCCCTCGCATTCTACCGGGCGCGGTCGCTCGTTGGCCAGGGGCTTCAGGCTGAGCTCGAGAACGCGGCGGGACCCAGGCGTCAGCGCCGCTCGAGCGCCGCGGCGCAGCCCGGCGACCCATACGATCTCGCCCTTCGCCTCGACGATGGGCAGGCGCTCGCGCTCCCAGCGGGGAATCTTCGCGTCGATCAGGAACGTCTTGAGACGCCGCGCCCCGGCGCCGAACGGCCGGAAGCGATCGCCCGCCTGCCGGGCGCGGACCACCAATGGACCCGGCAGCTCGTCGGCGTCGAACGCGACACGGTCGCGCTCGCGGGGCACGGCATAGCCCTCGGCGGGCAGCAGGCGCGTCTCGAGCCGGAGGCCGACCTCGGGCAAGGCCAGGCTGCCGGGAATCGGCACGGGGCGCGCCAGCAGCGCCGGCGCGGCCCCGCGAGCCAGGCGCACGAGGCGGCCGCTCACCTCGACAGTAAGGCGGCCGAGCCTGAACGGTCGCCGGGGCGGCGGCGAGGCCAGGAGCCGCCCGAGGCCCCGATGGGCCCACGCTCGGAGCGGAGCGCGACCGCCCAGACGCGCCGCCGCCAGGCGCAGCACCTCGGCGGCCACCGGGCGCGGCAACGCCGAGAGCTCGTCCCCCGGCAGGATCAGCCCGTCGCCCTCCACTCGCGTGAGGCGATCCAGCTCGACGCTGGCGACCCGCTCGAGGGTCTCGACCGCCGTGCGCGCGTCGCCGGCGACGCGGTTGAGCGCGACGACGACGTCGGCCGCGTACGACGCGGCCAGGAGCGGCAGCAGCTCGTGCCGGACACGGTTCCTGAAAAACTTGGGGTCCCGGTTGGTCGGGTCCTCGATCCAGGCGAGCCCCGCTCGCTCGAGCCGGGCGACCAGATCGCGACGACGGACGGCCAGCAGCGGCCGGATGATCCGTCCCCGGACTGCGGGGATTCCGGCCAGCCCGCGCACGCCGGCGCCCTCGAGCAGCCGCATGAGGACGGTCTCCGCTTGATCGTCGGCGGTGTGGCCCAGCGCGATGCGGTGGGCGCCGATGCGATCGGCCTCGGCCTCCAGCGCGGCATAGCGGGCCTGCCGGGCGGCCTCTTCGAGGGACGCCCGCGCGGTCACCTCGACGGTGGCGACCTCGACGGGAACGCTCAGGCGTCGCCCGAGCGCCCGCACGAAGTCGGCGTCACCGGCAGAGCCGGCGCGGAGCTGGTGATCGACGTGGAGCACGTGGAGTCGAAGGTGCCACTCGGGAGCCAGCCCGCCCAGCAGGTGGAGCAGCGCCGTGGAGTCCGCGCCGCCCGAGACGGCGACCAGGACAGCTTCGCCGCCCGCGAGCATCGCGTGGCGGCGAACGGTGTCGCGCACGACGTCGAGGACGTCGGCCTCCACCGTCATGAGCCTCCCTGCAGGCCCACCCAGACCTCGCCGTCCTCGAAGTGCTCCTTCTTCCACACCGGCACCGAGCGCTTCAGGATGTCGATGGCGTACCGGCAGGCCTCGAACGCCTCCTGCCGGTGCCCGGCCGAGACGGCGATGAGCACGCTCGGCTCGCCAATCTCCAGCCGCCCGATGCGGTGCAGCATCGCCACGCGCTTGACGCCGGGCCAGCGCGCGCGGAGGGCCTCGCCGATCTCGCGCATCTTGGCCTCCGCCATCGGCGCGTGCGCTTCGTACTCGAGAAACTTGACGGGCCGCCCACCGGTCTCGTTGCGCACGACGCCGGAGAAGATCACGATCCCGCCGGCGCCGGGATCGTCCACGGCGGCAGCGATCGCGTCCGGCGACAGGGGCGCGTCCACGACGCGGTAGGTGTCACCGCCGTTCCCCCCGCTCACGGGCGGAAACAGGGACAGCTCGTCGTCCGGCCTGAGGGGGTGCTCGGGCGAGACGTAGTCGTGGCCCACGGCGAAGAGCGTGTACGGCCGGTAGCGCCCCAACTCGGGGTGGCGGTCGACGACCGCCGACCACGCGGTCTCGACGGTGCCGCCCTCGGGGAGCTCGAGCTCGAGCCGCTCACGCCCGGCGGCTTCACGGTACCGGGCGAAGAGGCGGACCCGAACACGCACGGCGGGAAAGGGGGCGAGTTAGAAGCGGTGAGACTGGCCGCAGCCGCAGCTCGACTTCACGTTGGGATTCTTGATCGCGAAGCCGGCGCCCAGCATGTTGTTGTCGACGTAGTCGATCTCGCTGCCCTGGACGTAGGGCACGCTGTGCTGATCGATGTACAGCTTGATGCCGTGCAGTTCGACCACCGTGTCGCCCGCCGCCGCCTCGTCCTCCCACCCGAGCTCGTACGACATTCCGGAGCACCCACCGCCCACCAGGCGAACGCGGAGCCCCCACTCGGGCTTGCCTTCCTCCAGGCGGAGGCCGGCGATCTTTTTGGCGGCCGTTTCCGTCAGCGTGACCATGCGATTCCTCCCGGGCGCGAACGTCGCGATCGTCGGCCTCGAACGACTACCAGCTCAATCGTATCACAGGATGCCACCCGCCGGCAGCAGGGTCAGCGCCTCCAGCGCGGCGCCCGGCGGGAGCGTGACCATCAGCAGCGCCGCGCGCGCCACGTCGTCGGGGGTCAGCATGCGGGTCCGGTCGGGCGCGTTGGGAATCGTGTCCCACAGCGGGGTGGCGACGGCGCCGGGCAGCAGCACGCCCACACGGACGCCCTCCCCCCGGAGCTCCTCGGCCAGGACGCGGCTGAACGCCACCACCCCGGCCTTGGTGGCGGAGTAGGCCGCCGCGCCCGGCACCGCCCGCGAGGCCGCCACCGAGGCGATGTTGACGATCGTCCCCTGGCGCTGGCGCACCATCGGGACCAGCGCCGCGCGGCAGCACACCATCACCGATCGTAGATTTACGGTGAGCATCGGGTCCCAATCCGTCGGCTTGGCGCCCATCACCGGCCCGAACGAGGCGACGCCGGCGGCCGTGACCAGGATGTCGAGCCGTCCCAGCTCGCCCAGCGTCTGCTCGACGAGCGCCTCGACGGCGGCGTCCTGCGTCACGTCGGTCGGCAGGGCCAGCGCGCCGCCGCCGGCTTCCCGGATCTCCGCGGCTACCGCCGCCAGCTCGGCCCGCGTTCGCGCCGCCAGCGCCACCGCGGCCCCCTCCCGGGCCAACGCGCCCGCCACCGCCCGACCGATGCCCCGGCCGGCGCCGGTGACGATCGCCACCTGCCCGCTCAGCGCGCTCAAATCTGAAGCCCGCCGCGGGCCTTGATCAGCTCCATGAATTCGGCCCGGGTCTCCGGCCGGTCGCGGAACGCCCCCAGCATGGCCGAGGTCACGGCCTTGGAGTTCTGCTTCTCCACGCCTCGCATGACCATGCAGAGGTGGACGGCCTCCATCACCACCGCGACCCCCCGGGGCTGGAGCACCTCGTTGAGGGTGGTGGCGATCTGCGTGGTGAGCCGCTCCTGCACCTGGAGCCGGCGGCTGTACATCTCCACCAGCCGGGGGATCTTGGACAGGCCCACGATCTTCTTGCGGGGCATGTAGGCCACATGGCACTTGCCGAAGAATGGAAGGAGGTGGTGCTCGCACAGACTGAATACGTCGATGTCCTTCACCACGACCATCTCGTCGTACTCCTCGACGAAGAGCGCGCCGTTGAGGATGTCCGCGACCTCCATGCGATAGCCGCCCGTCAGATACCGCAGCGCCTTCTCCACGCGGTCGGGCGTGCGCTCCAGCCCCTCCCGGAAGGCGTCCTCCCCCAGCTCCTTCAGCAGCTGCCCGACCAGTCGTGCGATCGCCCCTGGGGACTCGCTCATAGATCCTCGCCCCGGTATTCGAACCGGTTCTTCGCAGTTTCGACCACGGCGACCTGCTGGAGCGCTCCCGGCGCCAGCGTTCCGGCCAGGATCCGCCAAAAGGCGCGCGCGAGGCTCTCGCCCGTGGTGATGACGCCGGCCAGCTCGGGCACGCCCTCGAGCGCCCGGTGATCGACGCGTTCGATCAGCGCGCGCCCGACGACGTCGTCCAGGCGCGCGACGTCGACCAGCATGCCGGTCGTCGGGTCCGGGCGACCAGCCATCGTCACTTCCAGGTAGTAGTTGTGGCCGTGCTCCCGCGCACAGGCGCCGTACAAGCGCCCGTTCTCCTCCCGTCCGAGCGCCGGGTTCTCCAGTCGGTGGCCCGCGCTGAAGTGATAGATCCGCGTCAGCTCCATCGGGCTACTCGCCGAAGTAATCCACGTACAGCGTCGGATCCTCCCACACCCGCACCCGCCACAGCCGGTCGGGCCCGAGCTTGGGCGCCAGCAGCTCCCAGATCGCCACCGCGAGGTTCTCGGTGGTGGGGATGCGCCCGCGGAACAGGGTGTCGGCGTTCAGGTCGGCGTGATCGAAGCGCTCGACGACCGTCTCGCCGACGACGCGCTTGAGCTCGGAGAGGTCGATGACCATTCCCGTGTGCTCGTCGATCGGTCCCCGGATCGTCACCTCGACCGCGTAGTTGTGGCCGTGGGGCACGGTGAGCCGCCCGAAGACGCGCTCGTTCTCCGCGTCCGACCAGCCCTCCACCCAGTAGCGGTGGCCGGCCGAGAACGTGAACCGCCGCGTGCTGTAGGCCGGCGCACTCATCGGGGAAGCTCTCCCACGAAGCGCGCCGCCACGCGATCCAGATCGAACGCTTCCACGCGTCGCCTGCCCTCCTCGCCCAGATCTTTGCGCAATCCCTCGTTGGCCAGCAGCGTCTCCAGCGCCATCGCCAGCTCCTCAGGGCTCCGCGGGTTGACCAGCAGCCCGGTCCGGCGATCGGCGACGACCTCCGGCACAGCCCCGGCGCGACACGCCACCACGGGGAGCCCCGCCGCCATGGCTTCCGCCAAGGCGAGACCGAACCCCTCCTGCACGCTTGGCAGGCAGAAGCAGTGCGCTCCCGTATATTCTACGGCCAGGGCGTCCCGCGAAATCTCGCCGAGGAAAATCACGGCGTCGCCCAAGCTCAGGCGCGCGTGGAGATCGCGCAGCCGCGCAGACTCGGGCCCTTCTCCTACGATGCGCACCTGGACCCGCGGGATTCGCTCCCGGAGAATGGCCGCCGCCTGAAGCAGATCGGGGAGTCGCTTGCGCGGGTACATGCGCGCCACCGAGAGCACCGTGGGGCGCGTCACCCCCCCTCGCCGGGCCTGAGCGAAGCGTCGCCGCCACTCGGCGAGGTCGATCGGCTCGGGGACGACGGCGATCTTTTCCGGCCGGATGGCATAGGCCTCGGCGGCCACGCCCGCCGAGTAGCGGCTGGGAACGACGACCCGGTCGGCCCGGCGGCAATTGGCACCCTCCCACCGCGCCTGGACGCTGAGGAGCGCCCGGACCCAGCCCCGCTCGTTCCTGAGCTCGTCGGCGACCACGCCCTTGAGGGCGACCACGAATGGGGGGCGCCGCGCCCGGCGCGCCCAGAGAAACCCGTCCAGGTCCACGCCGACCACCACGTCGGCGGCCGGCGGCGCCAGGGCCACGGCGGCGTTGTACAGCCAGCGGTCCAGGGTGTGAAAGCGGGTGCGCAGGCGAAGGGGGCGGACGCCGACGTCGTGGCCCAGCCTGCCGAGCCCACGGACGAGCCCGGCGAGCGCGACGAAGGTCCCGCTCCCCTCGGTCGGGCTCAAGGGGGTGGAGCTGAGGAAGGCGAAGCGCACTACCGGCTCTGGAACCGGGGCGGGCGCTTTTCGAGGAACGCCCGCGTTCCCTCCCTGTAGTCCTCGCTCTCGAGCGCCTCGAGCTGCAGCTCGCGCAGCCGCTGGCGGTGCTCCTCGGTCATGCCAGCGAGATGAGCCTCCACGGTCATCTTCGCGCCCTGCACCGAGAGCGGCGCGTTGTCCGCCACCTGTCGCAGGTAGTCGTAGGTGTAGGGCTCCAGCTCGGCCGCGGGCAGCAGCCGCTGGATCAAGCCCATCGCCAGGGCCTCGCGATCGCTCACGGTGCGGGCCGAGTAGAGGATGTCCTTGGCGTAGGCCGGCCCCGCCAGGTCGATCAGCTGGCGCACGGCGTCGGCCCCGTAGATGATGCTCAGGCGCGCGGCGGGAATGCCGAACTTCGCGCCCTCGGCGGCGAAGCGCAGGTCGCACGCCATCGCGATGCCCATCCCGCCGCCCATGCAGAAGCCGTGGATCATCGCCACGGTCGGCTTGGGGCACCCGCGGATCGCCGCGTAGGCGGCGCTGGTCTGGGCGTTGTAGCGGCGCGCCGACTCGGTGTCCCGGCGCTGCTCCCTGAACTCGGAGATGTCGGCGCCGGAGGCGAACGCCTCCGTCCCCGCGCCGCGATAGACGATGGCGCGGATGGAATCGTCCTTGGCGAGGCCATTGGTCAGGCGCGCGATCTCGGCCCACATGCTGAGGCTGATCGCGTTGCGCACCTTCGGCCGGTTGAACAGCACCGTGGCGACGGGGCCGTCGTGGCGCGCGATGATGTCCGCGGTGTCGCTCATGTCGCCGCCTCGGGGACGCCCGCCTGGCCCAGGGCGTCGATGTCGACCGGCCCGCACCCGAGGGCGCCGAGGACGGGGGCTCCTGTCCGCACCGACGGCGGCCTCCGGCTCAGGGCGATCGGAAGGCGCCGGGCCCGGTACGCCCGCCTGCAGATGGAACCGGCGGGGTCGCCGCCAAGGCTCGCGAGATTGAAGACCCTAACGTCGCCCAGGGCGCTGTTCACGAGCGAAAAGTGTAGCAGAGTTTGCACGGGCGCTCCTCAAGAGGGCGGGTGCCCACCGGTGCGCGACATGGCCGCTCTCACCACCCGGCCGAGCTGCTCGTACTCAAAGGGCTTGGCAACTCGATGGCGATCTCGTGGAGCCGCCGCAGCACCTCCACGCCATCCATGCCGGGCATGCGCACATCGAGCAGGACCAGATCGGGTCGGGCGCGCCGCACGGCGGTGATACTCGCTCAGCGCCTCGGCCACCTCTCGCTCGTCATCGACGATCAGGATCCGCTTCGGTGACGCCGCCATGTCATTTAGGGGGCGGAGCGCCCGACGTGAGCGAACGCAGACGCGAGCCGGTGGCACCGCTCCGGCTCCGTCCGCGCGGGGACAGACGAGAGGCGATTCACGGGAGGCTGCTCGACGAACCTGATGCGGTACCGCCGCGCTGGTGATCGATCATCGACCGGTTGACCGTGGTCTCTCCAGCGCCATGGCGACGACGGGCTCGATCTGTCGGATGTCGAACGGCTTGGGGATGTAGCCGAAGGCGCCACTTCTCATGGCCTCCGTGAAGGCTGTCCGGTCTGCCATCCCGGTAATCATGATGACGGGAATGCGTGGATCAATCGAGCGGACACGCCGGAGGACCTCCAGGCCGTTGATGTCCGGCAGGGCGACGTCGAGCAGAACGAGATCCGGACGCTCGGAGGAGATGGCCGCCAGCGCGTCAGCGCCGTTGGAGGCTCTGTCCACGATGTATGTCTCCCAGGAGTCCCGCAGGATGGCCGCCAGGGTCTCCACGATCACCGGATCGTCATCAACGATGAGAATTTTCTTGGGTACGACGGCCATGTTCACTCGACCCGTCCGGCCCGCTGAGTCCTTCGTCTCATCTGCAGGCTCCCTTTCACCGGCCTGGGCTCCCGCGCCTGGGCCTGCCTCGCCCGGGCTCGGCCCCGGCGAGACTGCTCAGTGTAACTCTTTCCCATCGCTCGGATCTCGGCGAGAACGGCGCCCGTGGGCCCGTTCGCCCTGGCACGCTATCTGCTACTCCATTCGTAGCGTCCCCCAGGCCGCAAACGTGTTTCCAGGAGGCTCACATGCGTACTACGCGCTCGTGTTCTTGATCGTCGGCCTGATTGCCGGGGCCCTGGGGCTGGCCGGCGTGGCCGAGGTTGCGGGGCAGATCGCCTGGATCCTGTTCGTGGTCGGCATTGTGCTCGTCGTGGTGCATATGGTGCGCGGGCGTGTACCGCCAGCCGCGTGAATGGGCGCGCCCGAGACCGTGCCGCCGGAAAGGAGTGAACCATGAACCGAGACACTTTCAAGGGTCAATGGATGCAGCTCAAGGGAAAGGTCCGCACGCAGTGGGGCAAGCTCACCGATGACGATTTCGAGCAGGCCCAGGGCAACGCTGAGATGCTGATCGGGAAGATCCAGGAACGGTATGGCCGCAGTCGTGAAGAGGCTGAACGTGAATTGGACCGGTGGCTCGAGCAGCAACGAATGTCCAAAGCCTCCTAAGTCCAGCTGAACACCGGAACACCGACGAGGGGCTCGGCCACCCAGGCCGGCCCCTTCGTCTTCGCCCGAAGGAAGTTGGTGGCGGTGGGAGGAATTGAACCTCCGACACGGGGCTTATGAGACCCCTGCTCTGCCGCTGAGCTACACCGCCGTGAGCAGGGCAACAAACCAGCGCTGTGAGTCTACCCCAACTCCGATCAACGCGCGCGAAAACATCCCTCGGCCCACCGCTGCGCAGGGCGCTTCCCGAACCGCCGCGACGGCCGACGCCGGCGCGCCGCTGGCGGTGAGGCGGTCGTCGTCGGAAAGTAGCCGCCGTTTACGGGCGAAATGGACTGGACAGGTAGGACGTTTTGCTATAATCCGGGCTCGAGCATCCCAACGGTCGCGACTCCACCTGCTTAGTCAGGCCGGGCACGGCTCGGAGGAACGTTCACATGCAGTTCCGGACACACCCCTGGGATTCCGCCGCCAAACTCCGTCAACCGAACCCGAACGGGGACGAAGAGGAGGAGAAGAACGAGGTCGAGGAGGACGATGAGCTCGATGATGAGGACGAGTTCGACGAGGACTTCGAGGACGATGAGCTCGACGACGAGGACGAGCTCGACGAGGACGAAGAAAACCTGATCGACGAGGAGTTGGAGGACGAGGACGAGGAAGAGAACCACGAGGACAAGTAGTCCACCACGCGGTTAGGGGGGCACGGATATGGCGCTGTTCAGTGGAGAAGGCTGGCTGTTCCTGCTCCGATGGTTTCACTTTCTCGCCGGCATCACCTGGATCGGGATCCTTTACTACTTCAACTTCGTCCAGACCCCGTTCTTCGCCACGGCGGAGGCGCCCGTCCGGACCGGCATGATCGCTGGCAGCCTGGTCGGCCGCGCGCTGTGGTGGTTCCGCTGGGGCGCGATGTTCACCTTCCTTACGGGGTGGTTGATCGTCTTGCACAAGATGTTTGCCCAGTACGGTGGCGCGCGCGATTTCTTCGCGACGGCCTATGGATGGAAGATCTTCTTCGGCGGCATTCTGGGCACCACGATGTGGTTCAACGTGTGGTTCATCATCTGGCCCGCCCAGAAGGTAGTCATCGCCTCCGCCACGCAGGTCGCCAAGGGCGGGCAGGCCATCGCCGAAGCGGCTGCCCGGGGCCAGCGCTCAGGGTTCGCGTCGCGGACCAACACGTTGCTCTCGATCCCGATGCTCTTCTTCATGGGCGCCGCCGCCCATCTCTCGATGGCCGACCCGAGCACGCGCGGGGCCAAGCTCGGCGCCTTCATCCTGCTGGCCATCGTCGTCGCCGCCGCCGAGGTGAACGCCCTCGTCGGCACCACCGGGGCCGGCAAGAAGATGCTCGGTACCCTGAAGGGCACATTCTGGGGCGGTTTCATCCTCACCGCGATCCTGTACTTCCTGCTCGCGGCGATGATGGGCTAAACGCGCGGCGCGCGCGCCGCGAACCTCCGATGGCCCGGTGACGATCGCCGGGCCATCGGCGCTTCTAGTCTTTCAAGTATTCGGCGAGGGCGGGGATGTCCGACGCGACCGACGGCTGCGGCGGCATGATCGACGTCGAACGTTTCGGCCGGTAGCCGGCCGGGTAGCTTCCCCGGCGGATCCTCGCCTCGAGCAGCTCGCGCGAGGCCCCCTTCACCGGCGGTCCCACGGGGCCCGCCTGCCCGGGATCGGAGGAGTGGCACTGCGTGCACTGAGCCAGGTAGACCTGCCGCCCGCGCTCGGCCAGCGGGTTCTTCGGCGCGGATTCCGTGCAGCCGGCCGCGGCGAACGCGACGGCGAGCGCCCCCAGCAACGCCAGCCCGCCGGCGAACCTCACTCGAGGTCCCGGGCCAGGCTGCGGGCGGTCTCCTCGGACAGGACCGTGCGCGCGCGCGCGGTGGGATGATCGACGACCAGCGCGACCGGGGCCTGGCGGAAGATGCGTCGGGCCTCGGGCGAGAGCGGGAAGCGAACGAAGTGAACCGCGCTGATCTTGCCGCGCTCCTCGTCAGAGTGCCCGGCCTCGAAGACGCCGACGATCGTGTGGGGGCCCACCTCCATCCGCACGTAGTCGCGCGTGTCGATGCCCAGGAGCCTGTCGAGGACCGGCTTGATCTGCGACGACTCGGTGATCTCGATCATCATGGTCGCAGCCAGCTCCCCGGGTCCCGGCAGGAGCGCATTGTAGACCTCGACCTCCTCGCCGATCCGGGCCTCGTCGACGATGCGCTCGGTCCGGCACATCTCCTGGATCTGGAAGGAGACCGTCTCCCGGTTCTCGAACACGAAGGAAAGGTACCGCCCGACCGGGACGCGCCGCACCGCCTTCAGTGCGATGATCGCCCGCCGGCGCTCCTCCCGGACCTTCTCGTACTCGTGGAGGTTGAGGATATCGTCGACCGCGATCGGGTTCATGGCTTCGCGTCGATCCCGTAGGCCGCGGCCAGGATCTGGATCGGGTGTTGCGGCGTCTGGCCGGTGCCCTCGGCGATCTGCAGCGCGGCCAGCGGGCAGTCCGTGGCGCAGGTCCCGGCACCAGTGGCGGCGATGGCGTCGAAGAGCGGTCGGGCGAGCTTGAGCGACAGCTCGTAGTACTCCTTCTTGAGCCCCCATGTCCCGTCCACCGCCGAGCAGCGCTCGATGCACGTCACCTCGGTGCCCGGTATCCGGCGCAGCACGTCCGCCGACTTGGTGCCGATGTTCTGCGCCCGGAGGTGGCAGGGCACGTGGTAGGCGATCGGGCCGGCCGGCCGCTGGAAGCCGGTGTCCAGGCGGCCGGCCGCGGCGAGCTGGGCCAGGTACTCGAAGAGGTCGCGCGTGTGCGACGCGACGAGCTTGGCCTCCTCGGAACCGTCGAGCCACGGGTACTCCTGCTTGAGCATGTAGCTGCAGGTCGGGCCCGGCACGACGATCTCGCGCCCCTCGCGCACGGCGGCGGCGAGCGTCCGCACGTTGTGGCGGATGAGCGCGCGGGCCTCATCCATCGCCCCCCCGTCCAGATAGGGCATGCCGCAGCAGCGCTGGTCGGGCAGGCTGATGTCGACTCGGTTGCGCTCGAGGACCTGGACCGCCGCGCGTCCCACTGCCGGGTCGTGGTATTCGACGGTGCACGTCGCGAAGAGCGCCACCTTCAGCTCCCGCCCACCGGCGCCCCCGGGCGGGCGGGATCGGAACCAGCGGCTGAACGTTCGGCGGTGGAAGCGCGGGAGGCGGCGAGCCTTGTGGATTCCCGCGATGGCCTGCAGGAGAGCGCGGTGCACGCTCCACTGGCCCATCCAGTTGCTGAGCGGCGCCGTCAGGCTGCCGAGCCTGCCCACCAGCGCGGTGTTTCCCAGGATGCGGTCCTGGCGGGTGACGCCGCTCCGGCGCGCTTCGGCGGCGCGGGCGCGGAGCATGAGTCGCGGGAAATCGACCTCCCAGCGGTGCGGCGGCGTGTACGGGCAGTGGTTGAAGCAGAGCTTGCACTGGTAGCAGAGGTCGACGACCTCCTTGAGGTCGCGTTCGGGCAGCTTCTCGGCGTCGCCGTCCACCGCCTCCACGTCCAGGCGGTCGAAGAGGACCTTGAAGGAGGGGCAGAGCGGCAGGCACCGCCGGCAGCCGTTGCAGATGTCGGCGACCCGCCGGAGCTCGCCCTCGACCTTCGAAAGGTCCCAGAACTCCGCCGAGCGGATGTCGAGCTTGCTCATGACGTCAATGGATGGGATTCAAGCGGGCGGGGCCCCGGGGGCTCTCGGAAACCCGTATCTTCTGGGCACCGTGGCAGCGGCGAGCGGACAGATCACCGTGCGGGCCGTTGCTGGCGTGGTCGACGAGAGTCCCCGGGGCCCCGCCCGGTTAAATCGCCTCCGCTGGCTCCTTGCCGGCGACCTGCTTCAGCCCTTTGTTGAAACGCCCCGCGTGCGACTTCTCCGCCTTGGCCAGCGTCTCGAACCATTCCGCCAGCTCGGGGAATCCGTCTTCGCGGGCGGTCTTCGCCATGCCCGGATACATCTGGGTGTACTCGTAGGTCTCACCCTCGACGGCCGACTTTAGATTCAGCTCGGTCTTGCCGAACGGCACGCCGGTGACCGGGTCGCCCACCTGCTTGAGGAAGTCGAGGTGGCCGAAGGCGTGACCGGTCTCCGCGTCGGCCGTGTCCTTGAAGAGGCCGGCGATGTCGGGGAACCCTTCGATGTCGGCGACGCGCGCGAAGTAGAGGTACCGCCGGTTCGCCTGCGACTCGCCGGCGAACGCTTCCTTCAGGTTCTCGAGGCTCTTAGTCCCTTTGAGGTTTTTGCCGGGCATACGTCCTCCTTGTTGGTGATGGGTTCCCGGATGAGCCACCGCCCCGGCGACAGCGAGCGCAGCGGCCGTAGAACTCGATGCGGTGATCGAGCACCTCGAAGCCCGTGGTGGAGCGCAGAGCCCGGCGCACCCCGCCGCCCGCCCGCGGCGGCACGTCGTAGATGCGCCCGCACACCACGCACGTGAAGTGATCGTGGGCCGTCGTGTTGCCGTCGAAGCGCATGCCCGCCACATCGGGCCGCTCGGTCAGCAGCCCCTGGGCGGCGAGCACTCTCAGATTCCGATAGACGGTCGCCAGGCTCACCCCCGGCAGCCGGCGCCGCACGAGGCGGTAGACCAGGGCCGCCGACGGGTGGGCGTCGGTCGCTCGCACCACGTCGAGGATGATCCGGCGGGGCTCGGTGAGGCGCAGGCCCCGGGCGCGCAGGGTGTCCCGCGTCCGGGCGCCAGCGTCGGCGGCCTGCGGTCGCTTCGGCCTCATCGTCTTTTTAGGAATGATTCGCAAAAACAGCAGAGGGATTGTAGCCACCCCGGAGGGCCGCTGTCAACCGATGGGGACCGCGATCGGAGGGACTAGGCGGCGAACAGGTGCGCCGCCACGACGTGCAGCACGTCGTCGACGCTGAACGGCTTGCGGATCACGGGCAGCGAACCGGCCAAGTCGCCCAGCTCCCCGGTCAGGAGGATGATGCGATTGGCTAGCCGGGGACGCCGGCGAGCGATCTCCCCGATCAGCGCCGTTCCTGAGCACCCGGGCAGGCGGAGGTCGGAGATCACCAGGTCGTAGGGGCGGCACGCCACCGCGTCCAGGGCGTCCTCGCCGGAGGCGACGGCGTCGACGTCGTAGCCAACCCCGGTCAGCAGCTCGGCGACGACGTCCTGCACGTCGGCCTGGTCGTCGACGAGCAGAATCCGCGGGCGAATGGGGGCGGCGGCGACGTCAGGAGTGGTCACTCCTCAGTCCTTCGGCACCGGACGCAGGCGCAGCCGCGCCGATTCGAAGTCGATGACCCGGGCCGGCCGAGCCCGGCGGGGTCGGGGCGGTACCACCAGATCCGCCGCGTCCTCGAAGAGCGCCCCGTAATCGCCGGGGGCCAGGCGGTAGCGCGGGCGGCGGAGAATCCCCCGCACCTCCGCGACGGCCAGTCGCAGGCGCCACCACGCGGTCTGCAGGCGGCTCCAGAGGGTCGGCCACTCGGGCTCGCTGGACGCCGGCGCCGGCGACTCCGGGCTAGGGAGATAGTAGACGTTCGAGTCGATCAGGATGCCGTTCATCTGAGCCCCCGTTCCTCCATGAGCGCTGTCACTTGGCGCAGCGTCCCGCGCAAGATGTCGTCGAGCGCCGTCTTGACCCGATAGGCCTCGATCATGGCCGCCACCCGCTCGCGATCGGAGTCCACCTCCATCGCACGGGCCTCCGACGCGGCGGCCCGGGAGGTGAGGATCCGGCGCGCCTCGGCCAGCGAGCCAAGCGCCGACCCCGTCGCCTCGATCTGCGCCTTCACGGCCTCGGGACGAAGGGCGGGCTCGGCGATCAGGACGCGCGGGCGCCAGGCGCCGGGCGTCATCGTCTCGGCCAGGACGATTTCTGGGCGCCACAGCGTGATCCCGGAGGCCCGGGGCCTGAGCGACTGCTGCGGCATGTCGAGTGAGTCTTTCGAGGGCGGTCTCATCACATCCATGATGCGGATGTCTTAGGCAACTCGGGTGCCACAGTTGCGCCGCGCTAACGGCTGGATATTACAGGGGTTAGCAAAGGGTGAAGCCGGCTCGGCTGGGAGAATGTCCCCGGCGCCGGGAGTTTCTCCCTGCCGAATTCAGGCGGAGCGCGTCATGCCGAAATCGCGGATTTTCTTGTTCAGCGTCTTGATGTCGACGTCGAGCACGCGGGCGGCCTGTGCCTTGTTCCAGGCGGTCGCCTGGAGCACGCGCTCGACATGGCGGCGCTCCATCTCCTGGAGCGACACGAGCGCCGTGTCGACCACCTCGGCGGCGCTCACCCGCGGGGCCGAGCCCAGCTCCGCCGGCAGGCCGCCCGCGTGCACCTCGTCACCCTCGTGGAGGATCAGCAGACGCTCGATGAGGTTGCGCAGCTCGCGGATGTTGCCCGGCCAGTCGTACTGCATGAGCCGCTCCATGGCCCCCGCCGAGAACCGCAGCGTCTTGCCGCCCCGCGCCACTGGCGCGGCGAAGTGCTGGACCAGCAGGGGGATGTCGGACCGGCGGCGGCGGAGCGGCGGCACCGGGACCGTGATCGTGCTCACGCGGTAGAAGAGATCCCAGCGGAACCGGCCCTCGGCGGCCTCGCGGTTGAGGTCCTTGTTGGTGGCGGCCACGATGCGCACGTCGACATGGAAGGCGCGCTCCTCCCCGACCCGGCGCACTTCGCCCGAGTCGAGCACGCGTAGCAGCCGCACCTGCATGGCCGGCGACATTTCGCCGATCTCGTCCAGGAGAAGCGTTCCGCCGTCGGCCGCCTCGAACAGCCCCACCCGGGAGGCGACGGCGCCGCTGAACGCGCCGCGCTTGTGGCCGAACAGCTCCGTCTCCAGCAGCGTGTCGGGCAGCGCGCCGCAGTTGACCGAGACGAACGGCCGTCCGGCTCGCCGGCTCTTGAGGTGGATGGTGCGGGCCACCAATTCCTTGCCGGTGCCGCTCTCGCCCTGGACGAGCACGGGGCTCTCGCTGGCCGCCACCCGCCCGATCATCGAGGTGAGCTCCTGCATCTCGGGCGTCTGGCCGATGACCTGGGGCATGCCGTCGCGCCGGGTCATCACCTCTTTGAGGGCCGAGTTCTCGCGGCGCAGCGTCTTCTTCTCGGCGGCCTTGCCGATGATCTCGACCAGCTCGGCGTTGCGCCACGGCTTGGTGACGAAGTCGTAGGCGCCCAGGCGCATCGCCTCCACGGCCGTCTCCACGTCGGCGTTGCCGGTCAGCACGACGAACTCGGAGTCGACCTCGGATTCGCGCGCCCAGCGCAGGATGTCGAGGCCGGAGGCGTCGGGCAGCTTGATGTCGACCAACGCGACGTCGAACGCCTGGCGCCCGAGCAGGGCCATGGCCTCGGCGCCGGAGGTCGCCTCGGCGGTGGTGAATCCGCTCTTGCCGAGCACCCGATGGAGCAGGGCACGTATCTCAGGATCGTCGTCCACCACCGCCACCTGGATGCGGTTGGCCATGTGGCGTCATCATAGCACTTCCAGTAAGATACCCACCTCAGGAGGATTTCCCGGATGCCGCGCCCCCTGGGGCTCCGCATCGAAGGAGCCCGGCAGAACAACCTCAAGAACATTTCGCTCGAGATTCCCCACGACCGCCTCACCGTCATCACCGGGGTTTCCGGCTCCGGCAAGTCGTCGCTGGCCTTCGACACCGTCTTCGCCGAGGGGCAATGGCGGTACATCGAATCGCTCTCCACCTACGCGCGCCTGTTCCTCGATCGCGTCGACCGTCCCGACGTCGACCGGATCGAGCAGATCCGGCCCGCCGTCGCTCTGGAGCAGAAGAATCCAGTGCGCACGGCGCGATCCACCGTGGGAACCGCCACCGAGGTCTGCGACTATCTGCGTTTGCTCTACGCCAAGATCGGCCGCGTCCACTGCCCCGCCTGCGGCGTGGCGGCGACCTCGCACTCCCCCGAATCGATCGTCGACGCGCTCCTGGCCGCGCACGCCGGGGTCCGGGCGCTGATCGGCTTCCGCCTGCCCGTCCCGGCGGGCCAGGCACCCCTCGAGCTGTGGGCCACGTTGACGCGGCGGGGCTTCGCGCGCGTGCGGGTGGGGGAGGTGGTGGTAGATCTGGCCGCACCCCCGCCCCCGCAGATGGAGGGCGCCCGCGAGATCGCGGTCATCCTCGACCGCCTCACGCTCGATCCCGCGCAGCGGCGCCGTCTGACCGAGTCGGTGGAAACGGCCCTGCGCGAGGGCAGCGGGCGACTCGAGGTGGAGGTGGTCGGCCGGGGTCTCCTCGCCTTCGCGGAGAACCTGAAATGCCCGAGCTGCGTGCTGGTGCTGGAACGCCCCCAGCCCCTGCTCTTCTCCTTCAACCACCCGCTCGGGGCCTGTCCGGAGTGCAAGGGGTTCGGCAACGTGCTGAAGTACGATGAGACTCTCGTCGTCCCCGACCCCACCCGGAGCCTCGCTGACGGCGCGGTCGAGCCGTGGACCTATCCCTCGGGTCGCTGGTATCAGCGCCAGCTGCTCAAGGCCGCCCGGCGCCACGGACTCGACGTCAGCAGGCCCTACGCCGCCTTGAGCGAGAAGGAGCGCCGGCTGGTGTACGCGGGCGACGGCAGCTTCTCCGGCATCCAGGGGTTCTTCGAAGAGGTCGAGTCGTACCGTTACAAGCTGCACGTGCGCGTCTTCCTCTCCCGCTACCGCAGCCAGTCGCCGTGCCCGGCCTGCGCTGGCGCCCGCCTCAAGCCGGCGGCGCTGGCCGTGCGAGTGGCGGGCCTGAGCATCGCGGAGTTCACCGCGCTCACCATCGATCACGCCGCGCGGGTCCTCGCCGACCTCAAGCTCAGCGCCTGGGAGACCAGCGTGGCCCGGGAGATCCTCAAGCAGCTCAACGCCAAGCTCACGTTCCTCCTGCGCGTGGGGCTCGGGTACCTCACACTCTCGCGCCAGACACGCACGTTGTCGGGCGGCGAGGCTCAGCGCATCAACCTCGCTAACCAGCTCGGCTCTCAGCTGGTGGGTACGCTCTACGTCCTGGACGAGCCGTCCATCGGCCTGCACGCCCGCGATACGACGCGGCTGGCCGACCTCTGCCGGGAGCTGGCCCAGGCCGGCAACACCGTCATCGTCGTCGAGCACGACCGGAGCTTCATGGAGGCGGCCGACCACATCGTCGAACTGGGCCCGGGCTCTGGCGAGCGTGGCGGCGAGATCGTCTTCAACGGCCCGCTGGCCGACTTCCGGAAGGCGACGCACTCGCTCACCGCGCGCTACCTGTGCGGCCGCGAGACGATCGCGGTGCCCCTGGTCCGTCGCACTGGCCGGCGGCACCTCCTGCTCACCGCCGCTCACGAGCACAATTTGAAGTCGGTGACGATGCGCGTGCCGCTGGGCACGCTGACCGTCGTCAGCGGCGTGTCCGGGTCCGGCAAGTCCACCCTCGTCCACGACACGCTCTACCGCGCCGTCGCCCGCGCCTTCAAGACCGACTTCGCGTCCCCGGGGGCTTACGACGCGCTGATCGGGCTCGAGTACCTGAAGGGAGTCCGCCTGATCGACCAGGAGCCGATCGGCCGGACGCCGCGCTCCAACCCGGTCACCTACGTCAAGGCGTTCGACGAGATCCGCAAGCTCTACGCGGCGCAGCCCCGCGCCCGGGCCCTGGGGCTCTTGGCGGGCGCCTTCTCGTTCAACGTCCCCGGAGGGCGCTGCGAGAAGTGCCAGGGCGACGGCTTCGAGAAGCTGGAAATGTACTTCTTCGAGGACGTGTACGTCTCCTGTCAGGAGTGCGAGGGGCGCCGCTATCGGCCGGACGTGCTCGCCGTCAAGTGTCGCGGACGCAACATCAGCGAGGTGCTCGGCATGACCGTCGACGAGGCGATCGACTTCTTCGCAGCGCAGCCGGCCCTGGCCCGGCGGCTGCGCGTCCTCGCCGACGTCGGCCTCGGCTACCTCCGGCTGGGGCAGCCGGCCACCACCCTCTCCGGTGGCGAGGCCCAGCGCCTGAAGATCGCCGCCGAGCTGGGCGCACGATCGACCAGCGACATGCTTTACGTCCTCGACGAGCCGACGACCGGCCTCCACCTCGACGACGTCAAGCGGCTTCTCGGTGTCCTCAACCGTCTGGTCGACGCCGGCAACACCGTGCTGGTCGTGGAGCATCACCTCGACGTGATCAAGTCGGCCGATTGGGTCATCGACCTCGGGCCCGAGGGGGGCGACGAGGGCGGCGAAATCGTCGCCGAAGGTCCGCCCGAGGCGATCGCCCAGACGCCCGGGTCCTACACCGGCAAGTTCCTCGCGGAGCTCCTGCCGAAGCTGAACGGCAAGAACGGTCGCGCCTGACCGTGGGGCGTTTCTACCATGGCTGGGTCGTCGTCGCCGGCGCCTTCGGCGTCCTCTTTGTCGCCTACGGCGCCCAGTATTCTTTCGGCGTCTTCTTCTCCGCGCTCCTCGACGAGTTCGGGTGGAGCCGCGCGAGCCTGGCGGGCGCGTTCTCGCTCTACGCCTTCGCCTACTGTGTCTTCGGATTCCCCGCCGGGCGGCTGACGGACCTCTGGGGCCCCCGCCGCGTCATCGCCGGCGGCGGGTGCTTCCTGGGCGCCGCGCTCATGGGCATGGGGTTGGTGAGCCGGCTCTGGCAGCCCTACGTACTGTACGGCCTCGTCGCCGCCCTCGGTATGGGGACGGCCTACGTGCCCTGCAACGCCACCGTGGTGAAGTGGTTCGTCCGGCGCCGCGGCCTCGCCGTGGGCCTCGCCTCCAGCGGAGCCAGTGTGGGGACGCTCGCGCTGCCGCCGCTCGCTCAACTGCTCATCGGCGCCATCGGCTGGCGCGCGGCATATCTCGTCTTCGGTGCCGGCGTGCTCGTCGTCCTCAACCTCATCGCCTGGACGATGCGTCGCGATCCCGAGAGCCTGGGGCTCCATCCCGATGACGGCGCCGGACCGGCGCTATCCCCGGCGCCGGCCGGCGGGGAATTCTGGCCTCTGCGGCGGGCGGCCCGCACGCCGGCCTTCTGGCTCCTCGGCGCGGCGTTCTCGGCGACGTGGATCCCCGTCTTCATCCCCCTTGTGCACGTCGTCCGGTTCAGCCGCGACCTGGGCTTCTCGCCGCTGGTGGCGGCGTCGGTGATCAGCGCGCTGGGCGTCGGCGCCGTCGCCGGCCGCCTGGTGATGGGTCCGGTCTCAGACCGGCTCGGCCGTCGGACGACAGTGGCGATCGCCATGGCCCTGCAGGCGCTCGCCTTCACCGGCTTCCTCGCCGTCCGGGGCCTGGGGACGCTCTACGCGACCGCCTTCGTCTTCGGGTACTCGTACGGCGCCATCTCGACGCTCTTCACCGCGATCGTCGGCGACTTCTTCGGCCGCCAGCAGGCGGGGACGCTGGTGGGGGTCCTCTTCGCGCTGGCCGGATCGATGGGCGCCTGGGGACCGCTCATCGCCGGCGCCGTCTACGACGCGACGGGCAGCTACGCGCCGGCCTTCGCTCTGGCCGCTGGACTCAACCTCGTGGCCATCGCCCTGCTCTTGCTGTGTCGCCCGCCCCGGGCGGTTGCCCCAGGGGCTCTCACCCCCACCTCGCAAAGTGCTACCCTGATTTCAGGATGACTCCGCCGGGGGATCGGCTCCGTCAGGTGGCCGACCTCGCGCGGGCGGTCTCGGGCGCGCTCGAGCTGGATGAGATCCTGCGCCGCGTGATCGCCGCCGTCGAGGCACTCCGACCCCGGGTCCTGGGCACCGTCCGTTACGTCGACCGCAGCACCGGAGTCCAGCGCGTTGCCGGGGGTGCCGGGGATGTCGCCCCGACCCCCGACGCCAAAGTGCACGCCGTACCCATCCTGGCCGGTGACGACCTCCTCGGTGTTCTGGAGGTGACTTTCACGGACGGCGAGCCCCCGAGCGAGGACGAGCGGGCCATCCTCACCCTTCTCGCGGGCCAGGCCGCCGTCGCCATGCGCAACGCCGCGCTCTTCACGAAGAGCGAGGCGCGGTGGCGGGCCGCCGAGGCGCTGGCAGAGATCGGCCGGCTCCTCTCGCGCACACTCGACCCCGACGCCGTCGCCCAGCAGATCGCCGACAGCCTCCGGAGATTGCTCGCCTCCCAGGCGTCCGCGATCCACCGGGTGGAGCCGGAGTCCGGCGACCTGGTGATCCTCGCCGTCGCCGGCGCGGTCGGGCCGGCGGCGTCCGAGGGCCTGAGGTTTCCGCGGGGGACGGGCCTGGTCGGACTCGTCGTGCGGGATCGCCAGCCGATGACGACGCCCAACGTGCTGCACGATCCGCGGGTGACGCTGACGGCGGAGTCGCGGGCGCGGATCGAGGCGGCGCCCTACCGGGCGGCCCTGGCCGTCCCGCTGATCGTCAAGGATCACGTCATCGGCGTACTGTCGGTCGCGGACCGCGCGGGCCGGGTCTTCGACGAGGAGGAGATCGGCCTGGTCCAGGCCTTCGCCGACCAGGCGGCGCTGGCGCTCGAGAACGCCCGCCTCTTCTCCCTGGAGACCTCCCGCCGCCAGCAGATCGAGACCCTGGCCGAGATCGAGCGCGAGCTGGTCGCCGAGCTGAAGAGCGACCGCCTCCTGCGCCTGATCGTCGAGCGCGCGAGCCGCCTCTTCGACGCCAACGGTGGGATCTACCTGGTCGAAGGCGAGCGGATGCTCGTCCCCAAGGCCTGGACCGCCAAGGGAGCCCTCGCCGACGTGCACATTCCCTTCGGCCACGGGCTGGTCGGGCTCTGCGCGGAGGCGCGCCGCGGCCTAGTCGTGGACGACTACACCTCCTGGCCCAAGGCCATGCCCCAGTTCGTCGCGCTGGGGCTGACGCGCTCGATGGCCTATCCCCTCATGATCCGCGAGCGGCTCCTGGGCGTCATCACCATGAACCGCACGGGCGACGAGGCGCCGCCGTTCCGGGCCGAGGATCTCGCCATCCTGGAGCGCTGCGCGACGCAGGCGGCGATCGCGCTGCAGAACGCCACGCTCTACGAGGAGGCAGAGCGGCGGCGACGGGAGGCGGAGGAGCTGGCGCGGGTCGCGCGCACGCTCACGGAGAGCCTCGACCCGACCGCGGTCGGCGAACGGATCGTGCAGAGCGTGCTCCCCCTGTTCGGCGCGCAGAGCTCGAGCGTTCGGCTACTCGAGCGCGACCGCTCTCTGAGAGTGCTCGCCACCGCCGGCCGGTCAGCGATGCCCTTCGAGCCCGGCCACACCTTCGCGGCCGGCGCCGGCGTCGAGGGCCGGGTGGTGGCTGAGGGCAGCCCCATCTGGGTCGGCGACGTGGTGCGCGAGCCGGGCCTCGTCCTGCCCGACGACCTCCGCCGCCGGCTCAGCGTGGCCGGCCTCGGCGCCGTCCTGTCGGCCCCGCTTCGCGCCAAGGGCGAGACCATCGGCACGCTCTCCATCGGCGACTTCGCCGGACGGACCTTCTCCACGGCCGAGGCCGAGCTGCTGCAGGCCTTCGCCGACCAGGCGGCGCTCGCGCTCGAGACCGCGCGCCTGTACGAGCGGCTGGACGAGCGGGCGCAGAAGCTCACCGCGCTGAGCGCGCTGACGCGGCTCATCACGTCCGCCCAGGGCAGCCCCCAGGTCTTCCACGCCGTGGCGCGGGCCGCCACCACGCTGCTGGGGGCCAAGACCTCGCGCGTCTGGATCGAGGACCCCGCGGGGGGCGGCCTGCGGGTCCAGGCGGGATTCGGCATCGATCCCGAGATCGAGCGGCTGATGACGGATCACCCGGTAATCCCCTACGGCCAGGGCGCGGTCGGACGCATCTTCGCGTCGCGGGGGCCGGAGTACATCGCGGACATCGGCGGTGATCCGCGGTGGCTCAACCGGCGGCTGGCGACGGAGGGCGGCCTGCGGGGCTTCGCCGGCGTCCCGTTGATCACCGGCGACCGCGTCGTGGGGGTGCTGGCCATCATCTTCGGCGAGGAGCGCGAGTTCAGCCCGGAAGAGAAGGAACTGATGGGGTTCCTCGCCGACCAGGCGGCCATCGCCATCAGCAACGCCCAGCTCTACGAGGCCCAGGAGCTCCGGACGGCGCGACTGCGGACGCTCGCCCGCCTGAACCAGATCGTGTCGTCGTCGCTCGACCTCAACGAGGTTTTGGACGGCATCGCCCGGGCCGCCGCCGAGCTGATGGATGCCCCGCTGGTGTCGATTTCCATCGCCGACGAGAGGTCGCAGACGCTCGAGCGCCGGGCCTTTTCCGACGCGGCGCTGGGCGCGGACCTTCCGGGGACGGTCCGGCGCTACGGCGAAGGCGGCGCGGGATGGGTGGCCCTCCACCGCCGCCCCCTCAACGTGCCCGACGTCTTCGCCGACGAGCGGATCGGCGCGCGCGACTGGTTCCGCCGGCACAATCTCAAGAGCACCCTGTCCGTCCCCATCCTCTTCCAGGACTCCCTGCTCGGCGTGCTCGTCGTCTTCGGTCGGAAGCCCTTCGCGCTCGATGCGGACAACCAGGATCTGCTCGACAGCTTCGTCGCCCAGGCCGCCGTCGCCATTCGCAATGCGCGGCTGTTCGCGGCGCTCCGTCGCGCCCACGAGGACCTCGAGCGCAGCCAGGCCCAGCTCGTGCGGGCCGAACGCCTCAGCGCGCTGGGTGAGATGGCGGCGGGTGTCGCCCACGACTTCAACAACCTGCTGGCGATCATCCTGGGGCGCGCGGACCTGCTGCTCCGGCGTTTGAAAGATAACGAGCTGAGCGGGTGGCTGGAGGCGATCCGGCAGGCCGCCCGCGACGGCGCCGACACGGTGCGGCGCATCCAGGAGTTCACCCGCACGCGGACGACACGCTCCTTCGCCCGCGTGGACCCGAGCGAGGTGCTGCGCGAGGTGGTCGAGCTGACGCGTCCGCGCTGGAAGGACGAGGCCCAGAGTCGCGGCGTGCACTACGGCGTCACCGTGGTGGGCGAGGCCCCGCCGGTGGCGGGGCGCCCCGAGGAGCTGCGCGAAGTCTTCGCCAACCTGCTCACGAACGCGCTCGACGCCATGCCGGACGGCGGCCGCTGCGTGTTCCGCATGAGCACGGACGGCGACGAGGTCGCCATCGCGCTCACCGACACCGGCAGCGGGATGTCCGAGGAGGTCCGCCAGCGCGCCTTCGAGCCCTTCTTCACCACCAAGGGCCAGCGCGGCACTGGGCTCGGCCTGGCCGTGGCCTGGGGCATCGTGACCCGACACGGCGGCACCATCGACGTGGAAAGCGCGCCCGGCCGCGGCTCCACCTTCACCGTGCGCCTGCCGATCGGCCGCGACTTCGCCCCCGCCAACGATGCCGCCGCTCCGGCGCCGCCCGGCCGGGCCGCACGAATCCTCATCATCGACGACGAGCCGGCGGTGCGGACGATGTTGGGCGCTCTGCTCGCCGAGGAGGGGCACGTCGTCGTCGAGGCGGCCAGCGGCGCCGAGGGGCTCGCGCGATGCGAGAGGGAGCCGTTCGATGTCGTGCTGAGCGACCTCTCCATGCCGCGGATGTCGGGCTGGGAGTTCGCCGCCACCTGCCACGAAAAGTTTCCGCACCTGCCCGTGGGCCTCATCACCGGCTGGGGCGACCGGCTGGATCCGACCCAGCTCCAACGGCACCACGTCCGCTTCGTCCTGGCCAAACCGTTCGAGACCGCGGACGTGCTCCGACAGATCGCCCAGATGCTGCGGTGAAGACCCCCTTGACGCGCCTGCAGACTCACCCTAAGCTTCCCGCACCCTAGCGTCCGTCACCGCCCGACGGATCGGGCGATCAGAGGAATCACGGTGAAAGCGGTCTGCGCATGGTGTCGCGCCGAGGGACGCCCTGGTCTCATCGGTGAGCGCCCGCCGTTCGATGATCCCGCCGAGGTGCGGGGGATTTGCTGGGCGCACAAGCTCGAGGTGCTCGCGCGAACGCGGACGAGCTCTGGCGCGGCGACGACTCCCCCCCGGCACGAGCACGTTCGCTTCCTCGTCATCGTCGCCAGGCGCGACTCGGACCTCTTCCACCGGGTGAGCGAACAATTTCTCGACGACCCACGGGTCCGTGTCCTGCTCGACCGTCGGCAGCGGGAGCGGCGCCAGGGCGGCCAGCCGTCTTGGCGGGAGCGCCGACGCGCAGACCGCCGACGACCAGCCGACTACTGGGAAGATACGAGGTACCATCCAGTGGTCATCGTTCCCGTCCAGAAAACGACGGATGCGAGCCGCGTCCTCCAGACGCCGCGTCGGCACTCCGTCTCCGAGGTTATGCCCATGGATTTCGACGCACTGATGCAGGCGCGGCGGCAGATCGACCAGTGGACGCGCGACGGCCAGGACATCCTCAGCACCGTCATCCCGTCGCTGTTCCAGGAATGCGAGGGCTTGCGGCGGCGGGCCGAATCCGCCGAGGCCCATTCGGCCCGGCTAGGCCTGGAAATCGAGGACCTCCAGAGCGAGATCACGCGGCTCCGCGCGGAGATCGATCGTCAAAAGCTGGAGGCCTCGGCGGCCGTCGACACCGTCGACAAGGGCCTCTCCGAGATCGGGCGCATCACCACCGAGGTCCTCCTCAAGCTCAAAGGACGCTGACGCCGAACCGGTGCCATGGCCTGGGTGACGAGTCCTGCCGGCCCCGGGCTGGGATCGACCTCGCCAGCACGACCACGGTCGCCAAAATCCGACACGGGGCCGTTCGTGCGATCACACCGCTGCCCGGCCCTCCCCAGGATCGCCGTAGATGCTGCCCAGGGGACGGGCGCAACCGTGGCCCTCACGCCGTCAGCTCGCGTCCAGCCCAGCCGGTCTTCGACAGCCAGGCGACGAACCGGGCCGCCGAAGCCCTCAGATGGAAAGCCCACGAACTACAATATGGGGTGATGATCGATGGCCGGCTACCAGATCAAGGGGGCGTTCTGTTGCGGCTCACCTTCTGTTGCGGCTCACCTGAGGGCTCTGGCAGCCGGCTGCGCTAGTATGGAGGCCCTTACAGGACTGGAGCTCGAGAGAAGGGACGAGGTCCGTCAGGCATGAAGACGATCTTCGAGGCGAGGCTTCGGGGGGCGGCGCGTCGGCCTGACCGGCGACGGTAGCGTCCGATGACCCTGCATCGCCTCCTACCCCTGATCGCCCTCATCCTGAACCTCTGTCTGGTCGCGATCTCCCTGCTCAGAAACCCTCAGAGCCGACTCAACCGGATCTTTGCCTACTTCGTGTCGACGCTGGCTCTGTGGAACTTCGGCGTGTTCATGCTGCGGGGCGCCCGAGACCCGACCACGGCCTACCAGTGGGAGATTCTTATCCACGTGGGCGTCATCGCGCTCCCGGCGTTCTACTACCACTTCGTTCTCATCTTCCTCGACAGTACCGTTCGTCAACGACGCTGGCTGGTCGCGGCCTATGGTCTCTCCGCCGTCTTCTCACTGCTGAATCTCCTCGCTTCATCGGTCTTTATGACCGGCGTTCAGTCCACGGCCTGGGGATGGGCTCCGGCACCGGGGCGGCTCTACAACGGCTTCTTCGTCTACTTTTATGCGTTCCTCCTCGCCGGTCTCGTTCACCTCGGCCACGCCTACCAGAGCGCCGATTCCGGCTTCCGCCGCAATCGCACGCTCCTCATCCTGGTCGGAGCGGTGCTGACGATTTTCGGTGGCTTCGTCGATGTCGTGAGGTTCGCCCTGGCCAAGCCCTTCCCTCTCGTCGACCGGATATACCCGATCGGCATCCCGGCCAACATGGTGTGCGCGTTGATGTTCGGCACCGCGATCATCCGGTACCGCATGTTTGACGTGAGCGCGGTGGTCAAAAAGTGCGCGGTGTACGGCACGGTCGGCGCTGCCGTAACGTCGATCCTGGTGGCGCTCACGTGGGTGCTGGAGCGCACGTTCGAGCTGGAAAACCTGACAGCCGTCTGGATGATCGCGCCGCTGGGATTCATCTTCACACTCCTCCTCACTCCCCTGGGCCGGCCCATCGAGGACTGGATCGAGCGACTCATGTTCAGCAAGTCCCGGGGATGCCATGAGACCCTCGTGGCGCTGAGCAAGCAAATGAGTACGATGCTCGATTTCGGCAAGGTCGTGGACACGCTCGTGCGAGACCTCGTCCGGGGCATACCCCTGACGCACTCCGCCCTCCTGATCTACGACGAGACCACGAGATCATTCGTGACTCAGCGGGAAGAGACGACGACCGGTGAGTCGGCCGGTGTCTCGGCAATGAGGGGCGATAGCCTCATCGTTCAGTGGCTAAGGCGGAAGGAGGGTGTCCTGGTAAAGGAAGAGGCGGTCCTCAACCGGAGAGCCGCCCAGTATTTCGACGCGGCGGGCGAAGAACTCGAAGACATCAAGGCGTCACTGATCGTGCCGTTGAAGCTCGAAAGCGAGATCACGGGTATTCTCCTGCTCGGCGAGAAGCTCTCCGGCGAGATCTTCGACACC
Source organism: Candidatus Rokubacteria bacterium 13_1_40CM_69_27 (assembly GCA_001917535.1). Lineage (GTDB taxonomy): Bacteria > Methylomirabilota > Methylomirabilia > Rokubacteriales > CSP1-6 > MNEF01. The sequence continues at coordinate 1,793 of MNEF01000049.1, read as the reverse complement.
GAGGAACTCGAGCTTTTGGGCGTCCTCGCCAACCAGGCGGCGATCGCCATGGCCAACGCGCGGCTCTACGAGCAGGCCGACCGTGAGCGCCGCCGGATCGAGGTCCTCTACCAGTTGTCAAGGCGGCTCGCGACCGCCACCGAGACGCAAGAGCTTCTGTCGCTGATCGTGAAGGAGACGAGTCAGCTCCTGGGCGTCGAGGTCGCCGCGCTGCGGCTGCTGGAGGAAGAGGAGCTCGTGCTGAAGGCTTGGACCCATTCCCCCATCGCGTCGGCCTTGCGCCCACGCTTGAGAATCGGCGAGAGCCTGACCGGGATTGTGGTGGCGACGAACCAACCACTCACGGTGGAGGATGTGCTCGAAGATGAACGTTACGATCCGCTCCATAAGAAGGCCGTCGAGGCGATCGGCCTGCACGGGTTTCTGGGGGTCCCCTTGCGGGCGGACGGCAAGCCCACCGGCGTTCTGTATGTATACACGCAACAGCGTCGGCGGTTCGCCGCCGATGATATCTCTCTCCTTTCGGCTTTCGCCGATCAGGCCTCCGTCATCTTGGAGAAAGGCCGGCTCGCCGAGGAACGAAAGCAGGCAGAGGAGGCCTTGCGTCAGAGTGAAAAGCTGGCGACGATGGGTCAGCTGCTCGCCGGAGTGGCCCATGAACTCAATAACCCGCTCACCGTGTTGATCGGGTACGCGGGCATGCTGCGTTCGGGGGCGGAGAGCCGATCACAGAAGCTGAGGGGCAAGTCGGTCGACTATGCGGCCGAACAAATTGAGACAGCCGCCGAACACTGCAGTCGAATCGTCCAGAACTTCCTCGCGCTCGCGCGAAAACACCCCCCTGAGCGCCGACGGGTGGCCTTGAATCAGATTGTCACCGGGGCCGGGGAACTGCTGGCCTATCCGCTCGCCACCGACAACGTGAAGGTCAACCTGGACTTGGCGGCCGATCTGCCCGACCTCTGGGCCGATCAGCACCAGCTCCAGCAGGTCGTGGTGAATCTGTTGACGAACGCCCACCACGCGTTGCGCCAGACGTCCGTGCGCCACCTCACGATCACGACTCGCTACGATCCGGCCCGCTCGTGCGTGGGGTTGTGGGTCGCCGATACGGGGCCCGGTATACCGCCCGAGCTTTTGGCCCGGATCTTCGAGCCCTTCTTCACGACGAAACCCATCGGCGAGGGGACCGGACTGGGGCTGTCCCTCTGCCAGGGAATCGTTGAAAGTCACGGGGGCTCGATTCGGGTCGAAACCGAGGTGGGACACGGGGCCGTGTTCAAGATCGAATTGCCAGTTGGCTCCGTCCTGCTTGAACCCCCGGGTCCCGATGCCGGATCCGGGTTCCCGATTCCGCAGAGGAAGGTCTTGGTCGTAGACGACGACTCGGCGGTCGCGACTCTGTTGGCGGACCTCCTCACGCTCGATGGCCACCAAGTCGAGACGGCCTCGAACGCCGCGACGGCGCTGGAGCGCCTGGCTGATCGGAGCTATGACCTCGTCATCTCCGACATTCGGATGCCGAAGCTCGATGGTCCGGGCTTGTACCGTGAGGTCGAACGTCGCCATTGGGGACGCCGACCGCTGTTCGTTTTCGTTACCGGGGATATCCTGGGCGCGGACACGCTGAAGTTCCTCGAGAAAACGAAGGTCCCGTGCCTCAACAAGCCTTTTGCCCGGGAGGACGTACGCCGCGCCGTCCATTCGGCGCTCGCCGCGGCTCAATAAGCTGCCGCGCCGAGGGCGGGTCGAGAGAACTTACAGTTCCCTGTCCCCTTTCAAGCTGAGGCCGC
>MNEF01000097.1 GCA_001917535.1 Candidatus Rokubacteria bacterium 13_1_40CM_69_27 | reverse complement strand
GCACGTTCCGGAGAGCCCGGCAGCGTAGCGATCCTATCCCGAACGTGCGCGTGCCCTTCTTCTACGGCTGGGTCATTGTGGCCGTCGCCTTCGTCACCATGGGGGTGGGCGTCAACGCGCGCACCGCCTTCTCGCTGCTCTTCCCACCGATCCTCGACGAGTTCGGCTGGGAGCGGGGCGTGACGGCCGGGGCATTCTCCTTCGGCTTTCTCGTCTCGGCGGCCCTGAGTCCCTTTCTCGGCCGCCTGATGGATCGCCGGGGGCCGCGGGTGGTGATGGAGATGGGCGTGGGCCTCATGGCGGCCGGGTTGATGCTGGCCACGCTGGTGCGCCAACCCCGGCACCTTTACGCCACGCTCGGCGTGCTCGTCGGCGGGGGCAGCATCTGTCTCAGCTACACCGGTCAGGCGCTCTTCCTCCCCAACTGGTTCGTGCGCCGGCGGGGTTTGGCCATGAGCCTCGCCTTCTCCGGCGTCGGCGTGGGCTCGATCATCCTGCTGCCCTGGCTGCAGAGCCTCATCGGGCGCGCCGGCTGGCGCGCCGCCTGCTGGGCGCTGGGCTTCCTGGTGCTGGCGCTGCTGGCGCCGCTCAACCTTCTGCTGAGGCACCGCCCTGAGGATCTCGGGCTCCAGCCTGACGGCGATGACGCCCCGCGCGGCACGGCCGCCGCCAATCGGACGGCGAATGTGGTGGACCCGGCCTGGGCCGCCGTGGACTGGACCCTCCGGCGCGCCATGCGCACGGCCCGCTTCTGGTGGATCGCGGTGGGATATCTCTGCGGCCTCTACGCCTGGTACGCGGTGCAGGTCCACCAGACGAAATACCTGGTCGAGATCGGGTTCAGCCCGACCGACGCGGCCTGGGCGTTGGGCTTCGTGAGCCTGGCCGGCATCCCCGGCCAGATCGCGCTGGGCCATCTCTCGGACCGGATCGGGCGCGAATGGGTGTGGACGGTGGGGAGCCTGGGCTTCGCCCTCTGCTACCTGGCCCTGCTCCTCCTGCGCCAGGCCCCGACGCTGACGCTGCTCTATTTCATGGTCGCCTCCCAGGGCATGCTCGGCTATGGCCTCACCTCCGTCATCGGCGCCATCCCGGCGGAGATTTTTCAGGGCCAGCACTACGGCACCATTTTCGGCACGCTGATGCTGGCGTCCATCGCGGGCGGGGCCGCCGGGCCCTGGGTGACGGGCGCGCTGCACGACGCCACCGGCAGCTACACGCTGGCATTCTCCCTCGCCATCGGCGGCAGCGTGGTCTCGGCCCTGGCCATCTGGCTGGCCGCCCCGCGCCAGGTCCGGGCCGTCGCCGGACGCGCCCCCCGGCTGAAGTAGACCACGGACGCGAAGCACTCCGATCTGGGAGCGGTTTGACGAGGGCGACGGCGGGGTCAAAAGCTGGGGCGGTATTCGGGGGTCCAGCCTCAGATGGCGCGCGGCGCGCCGGCCGTACGGCAGGAGTTGGCCGGAGGCCAGTGCAGAAGGACGTGGGCGTACCGGCTGGCGTCCATGTCGGCCCCGGTCCGCCGGAAATACGCCTGCCAGAACCGGCCGATGTTCTCTGCGAGATCGGCCGACTTTGCGGACGCCCCCGACACGTAGATGCACACCCCCGAGAGTTTGGGGATGAGGCCCTTCGCGTCCAGTTCGGATAGGGTTCTCTCGATCGCCGCCGGGCTCCAGGAGATCCGTTCGAAGTCGTACGGCGGGCTGTCCTCGATCATGTCGGACATCAGGACGAGCACTTTACGTCGCGACTCGTCGTAGAACAGCTTCTGAGCGATGAGGAGTGAGCTGAAGATGTCGGTTTGCGGGGCCGCGTAGCGTTTCGCGAACACCTGAGCGACGTCCGCCTTGATCTTCTCCTTGAGGTGGAGGACCTCGACGTCGATCTCCTTGCCGTGGCGGTTGAACTTCAAGACGTTGTCGAGGAACCCGTTGAACTCTGGCTTGGCCGGCAGGGTGACTTCGACGAGAGGACGGAAGTCGGTGAGGGTCTTGTCGTGGATGGGAGCGATCAGGAGTCTGTCTCCTGCCGAGAGCGAAGGGAGGATCTCGCTCTCGATCTCCCGCCGGAAGGACGACAGGTCGCCCCCCGAGATGCTCGCGGAGAAGTCGATGAAGACGACGACTGCCGTCCCGCGTTGGACGGCGGCGGGCGCCGAGCGCATACAGCCGGTCGTCAGGAGAAGCGCCGGCGTCGCCAGGAGGAGAACCCAGGGCGTCAGCCGGCGTCGGACGGGGGACTCAACGACCATCCGGTGCCCCGTTCTCGCTGTTCAGGGAGACCTCCGGCCACCACTCCAGTTTGGGGAACTCGGGATTCTTCCTGAAGGTCCACGGCGGCAACAGTCGGCGGAAGCGCATGTTGGTCTGCCGGTACAGGGCCACCCGCTGGTTGGTCAGCGCCCGGATCTGTTCGACCTGGCTCTTGGCTCCCTGGATCTCCCCGTTGATCCTGGTGCCGATCCGGAAGAGCTTCTGGCGGATGGCGTTGCGCTTCCGGTCCAGCGAGATGAGGGACTTGTGGAAGAGGTCCAGCTTCTCGTCGGGGTCGTGGGCGAAGTAGGAGGCGGACATGGCGCCGAAGAAGATCAGACTGTTGAGGGCGAACAGGGCCCAGGCCATGTTCCCCTGGTCGGGAGCCGCCGTGGCTCCCGCGGCGACCTGGGACGAGATGTAGGTGTTCCTCAGCAGGCTCACCGCGAACAGGGCCCCGCCAACCGCGATCGGGGTCAGGAGCCCGATCAGGATGTTGCCAGCCAGACGGGGAAGCGAGTGCCGCATGTGGATACCGATGAACACACCGATGAGCGGGATCATGATCGCCAGGGTGGACGCCATGATGTACGTCAGGTACTCGGCCTCCCCGAACAGGCGGAAGACGACGGTGTTCAGGGGGAACTCGCCGATGCCCAGGAAGACGATCAGCGCCCAGTGCAGCGCGACCGGAAAGGGAATCGTCACGTCCCGTCCCAGCTCCATGGACCTGGCCTTGTAGCCGTCGGCGATCGGCTGGATCCGGCGTTCGATGTCCTCCAGGCGTTTCTGAAAAGTCTGGAACACCGGCCGGAGCTTGGCGATCTGGTCCGAGGCCTGCTTGTAGATCCGCTGGACCTCTTGTTCCCCGTGAGCGATCAACGCCTGCTCGAACGGCGGCGGCATGTACGATCCCATCTCGGGGATGTTGCGCTCGCCGTCCTTCTGGCCTTCGGCCTGGATGCGCTCCTCGGTGAACGGCGTCGACGGCCTCTTGGACCCGATGAGAGGGAGATCCACGGTTGTTAGGCCTCGTGCTTCTTGAGGACCGAGGTCAGCTCGTCGATGAGGAACTTCATGTTGTCCAGGACGGTGTCCTCGGTGGAGTAGAGGTCGGTCATCCGCTTCATGATCGCCTGGTAGTCGACTTTCAGCTGGGCCAGCGTCTGGTGGAGCGCGTCGACGCCGGTCCGGAGCTGCTCCCGTTCCTGCCGCAGGGAAAACCAGCGCTTCTGGAGCGACTCGAGCTGGTCGCGCATCTCGCTGGACTGCTGGACCAGCTCCCGGTACTCGGTGATGGCCTCAATAATTCGTTTGACTTCAGTGTCATTGAGCACCGTGCGACTCCTTTCTCAGATGCGGTGGCGGTTCTGGTACTGGCGTTGCCCTGCGAACGAATCGGTAGGCGGCGTGAGGGAATGCGTGGCGAAGGCCTCCCGGAGACCTTGCTCGGTCCTCGGCATCCGTCGCGCTCCCGATCGGCTACCGGTAACACGATTCGGCACTTGCCCCCCCCGCCGGCCCCTCGTCAGCGCAAGTCCAAAGCTGCGCAGATTGGACCGGCGTCCATGCTGCTTCAAGGGACGTGCCACGGCTAACTCAGCGAATATCCGCGTCTTCGCGCCGTGCGATGTGGCGATCTGGCACGGGAACTGGGAGTTTCGGGCCGGGTTGTCTTAAAGTCGCCGCCAGTCCCGGACGAGGACGCGAGGGGCCGCGTTAGGGACGGGTCACGACGACACCCACGTCAGAGATCGGCGTGACCAGTGAAGGAACCGAAGCGCTGTTCGGCGGACCGGATCCTCGAGGGGGCGAAGCCCGGTTGGGGCGACGAAGTCAGGCGAGCGTCATTACCCGAAGATCGGCGAGCGTGAAACGGCGGAAGCGACCTGCGTCAGATCGGGGGTGTCTACCTTTTCCCCGACACCTCCCAGCGCCGCCCCCGAAACGGCCGCGAGCTGCCCCAGCGCCTCTGAAGAGCTGAGGTACGTGGCGATGGATGCCACCACCACGCGCGCCTCCACGGTGACCAGATCGATGCCCATCAGCGAGACGCGGATCCAGGCGTCGATGACGATGCCTTTGTCCAGTACACGATCGAGGACGTCGACGAGGCTCGTCTCGCTCTGCGCTCGCTCGACGGGCATGAAAACGCCTCCCCCAGGATACAGGACCAACAAGGCTCGCTGCACTGTGCGTGCCGGAGGGAGGGTCTGAAAATCAGGACGTTACGACCCGGCTGGGCAAGAGATTGCCCAAGCTCTGGATTTGATTCCCCAGACTGATCGGCCGAGAAGCTCAAGGGCCGGACGGCGCTGGTCAGAGGCGCGGGCCACGTGAGATCGCCGAGGTCGCCCTCTTCAAGCTGACCCTGAGAAGACGTTTTCCCTCGCTGGCCTGAAAATTTCGTTCCCGCTGCTTCGTCCTGCTACCTAAGTGCCTGTGACTCCTAGACCAGCCGATGGGGCACATGGTTTGCAGCTTTGAACGCGGTTCTTGGCCGTGGCTCGGCGCGGGAGGTGACGGGAGGCATGATGATCTGCCGTTGCGCTTGGCACCCGCAGTACTACGGCCATTCGCTTTGGAGCGGCGTCGCCTCCTGGCGCGGCTGGGGGGTCACGTTCACCGACGGGATCTGCCCACGGTGCGTCGATCGCTTCCGCACCGAGCACCGCGAGCTCTTCGAGCGTCGTCCTGGCAAGGCCCCCACCGAGGCGGAGGTCGCCGCCTAGCCGACCGCGTCTCGATCCACTTGCGCGCGGTCCTTTCCTGATAGAGCCCGAGGGGCTCTTCGTAACGACGAAGAGCCCCTCGGGGCGTCACACTAGAACCCGCGGCGATTCATGCACTCGCGGTACGCCTGCTGGTAGGCCGGATCGTTCGCTCCGCTCGAGGCGATGCCCTGGAGCTGCTGGTCTGTCGAGGGCGAGCCGGACACTCCGCCGCTGGTCGATCCCGACGCGCCAGTGCCGGTCGAACCCGACACGCCGCCGCTCGTGCTGGCGCCGGCCGAGCCGGAGGCGCCGCCGCTGGTTCCGGTCGAACCCGAGGTGCCGCCGCCCGACACGGACTGCGGCGGAACGTTGCCCGTCCCCGCGCGGGGCGAGCCGATGTCGCTGCCGCCGGTGCCCCCTGGCGAGGCGGCGGGGCTGCTGGCGCGGGCCTGCGCTTCCTTGTTGCACGCGTCGAAATCTGCCTGGCTGGGGGTCACCGCCTGAGCCACGGCCCCGATGGCCAGCAAACTCGCCGCGGCGATGAGCGCGGTCGCACGCGTCGTCGTCTTCATACGTGGTCCTCCCTGATGGGTGGTTGAGTGAGGTTCGCCTCGCCGGATGCTTCAAAGGAGGTGCCAGCGGGGCGGTGATCGAAGCGGGCGATTTCAAAGCCGCGCCACCGGCTCCGCCGCGGCCGGCGCGCGCAATTCTACAAAACGCCATTCCTTGCGGCGTCGGCGCCAGGCGGATATTCTAGCGGTCGCGTCGTACATCACGCGAGAGTGGCGAAACTGGCAGACGCGCTGGACTTAGGATCCAGTGGGCCAAAAGCCCTTGGGGGTTCGACTCCCCCCTCTCGCACCACGTTATAAGGTCGCCACGCAGGGGTGTCGATGAAGGTTGCCGTCGAGGCCATGGAGGGATGCAAGCGCCGGCTCGCGGTCGAGGCGCCGGTCGATCTCGTCCAGAAGGAGTGGGAGCGCGCGTACGGGCGCGTGCAGAAGCAGGCCCGGCTGCCGGGGTTCCGCAGGGGGCACGTGCCGCGGTCGCTCGTGAAGGTGCACTTCTCCGACGATGTGCGCCGCGAGGTCGCCCAGCACCTGATTCCCGACGTCTACCGTCGGGCGCTGTCCGAGGCGCGTCTGGAGCCCGTCGACGAGCCCGAATTTCAAGATATGCGGCTGGAAGAGGGCGCGCCGCTCTCGTTCGTCGCCGTGGTGGAGGTCAAGCCGGCGATCACGCTGGGTGAGTACCGAGGGCTCGAGGTGCGGCACGCGCCCAGACCGGTGACGGCCGCCGAGGTCGAGGAGACGATCCAGCGCATGCGCGAGCAGCAGGCGCAGTTCCGCAGCGTCGAGCGGGCCGCCGGGCCGGGCGACCTCGTCATCATGGACTACACGCTGGCCATCGAGGGTCAGGAGCCGTCCAGCCAGGTGGGCTACGCCTTCCTGGTGGGCGACGGCTCGGTCTTGCCGGAGGTGGACCAGGCCATTTCCGGCATGCGCGCCGGGGACGGGCGCACCGTCAACTTCCGGTGCCCCGACGATCACCGGCGGGAGGAGCTGCGGGGCAAGTCCGGCACCGCCACCGTGAAGATCGTCGAGGTGAAGGAGAAGGTGCTGCCCGAGCTGAACGACGAGCTGGCGAAGTCACTGGGCGAGTTCGAGACGCTGGAGGCGCTGCGGGCCGAGGTCCTCAAGCAGCTCGAGGCGCGCCGGGCCAGCGAGGACCGCCACGCGCTGGAAGACAAGATCGTCGACGCGCTCCTGGCCCGCCACGAGTTCGCGGTACCGGACGCGCTGATCATGCGCCAGGTCGGCCATCAGATCGAGCACGCGCGCGAGCGCCTGCGGCGGCAGGGCGTCGATCCCAGTGGCATCCAGTGGGACTATGCCAAGCTGTTGGCCGAGCTGCGCCCCGGCGCCGAGAGGGCCGTCCGCCGCGCGCTGCTCCTGGAAGCCATCGCCGAGCGCGAGGGCATCACCCCCTCCCCCGCGGACCTCGACGCCGAGGTGGAAAAGATCGCCCGCGCCAGCCAGCGCCCAACGCCGGCGATCCGGCGTATGATGGAGAAGAGCGGCGACCTGGAGGGGCTGGGGCATGGGCTGCGCGAGCGTATGACGCTCGAGTTCCTGAACAGCGATGCGAAAATCCATGAATAGTCCGTACCGGCGCCCCCCCCCGACCGCGCCAAGCGGCGGCCCGATCGCCCTCAGGGCGAGCGAGAAGGAGAGGTTCATGGCTCTGGTTCCCATGGTGATCGAGCAGACGCCGCGTGGTGAGCGTGCCTTCGACATCTTCTCGCGGCTGCTCAAGGAGCGGATCATCTTCCTGCCCACGTTCATCGAGGACGACCTCGCCAACCTGGTGATCGCCCAGATGCTCTTTCTCGAGGCGGAGGACCCGGACAAGGAGATCTATCTCTATATCAATTCTCCCGGAGGCTCGGTGACCGCCGGCATGGCGATCTACGACACGATGCAGTACGTCAAGCCCGGGATCTCTACCATCTGTATGGGGCAGGCCGCCTCCATGGGCGCGCTGCTGCTGGCGGCCGGCGCCAAGGGAAAGCGGTTCGCGCTCCCGCACGCGCGGATCATGATCCATCAACCGCTGGGTGGCGTGCAGGGGCAGGCCACGGACATCGACATCCAGGCCCGCGAGATCCTCCGCATGCGCGAGGAGCTCAACCGCATTCTGGCCCTGCACACCGGCCAGCCCCAGGAGCGGATCCAACGGGACACGGACCGGGACTTTTTCATGACCGCGGAGCAGGCCCGGGAATATAGAATCGTTGACGACGTTATCTCGTCGAAGCCCACGACCCGCGCGGTGAGTGAGCAGGCCGCGCTGGCGGCGCAGGTCCAGAAATAGGGTTCCGAGCCAGGGCAAACCAGAGATGGCGGGACGACGCGAGGGCAACGGCACGCTGAAGTGCTCGTTCTGCGGCAAGAGCCAGAACGACGTCCGCAAGCTGATCGCCGGGCCGACCGTCTACATCTGCGACGAATGCATCGAGCTCTGCAACGACATCATCGCGGAGGAGTGGGAGGAGGAGAAGAGCCGGGAGATCCGGAGCCTCCCCAAGCCCGCCGAGATCAAGACGGTGCTCGATCAGTACGTGGTGGGGCAGGAGCGCGCCAAGAAGATCCTCGCCGTCGCCGTCCACAACCACTACAAGCGCATCGAATCGGGGAGCGACGCCGGCGACGTCGAGCTGCAGAAGTCGAACATCTTATTGATAGGCCCGACCGGCTCGGGGAAGACGCTCCTCGCCCAGACGCTGGCCAAGATGCTGCGCGTGCCCTTCACCATCGCCGACGCCACCACGCTGACCGAGGCCGGCTACGTGGGCGAGGACGTGGAGAACATCATCCTCCGGCTGCTGCAGGCGGCCGATTATGACGTCGAGCGGGCCGAGCGCGGCATTGTCTACATCGATGAGATCGACAAGATCGCCCGGAAGTCCGAAAACCCGTCGATCACTCGGGACGTTTCCGGCGAAGGCGTTCAGCAGGCTCTCCTGAAGATCTTGGAAGGGACGGTGGCCAACGTCCCGCCCCAGGGCGGACGCAAGCACCCGCACCAGGAGTTCATCCAGGTCGACACGTCCAACGTGCTGTTCGTCTGCGGGGGCGCCTTCGTCAGCCTCGACAAGATCATCGAGTCGCGGGTGGGGCGCTCGGGGATGGGCTTCGGCGCCGAGATCAAGAGCCGCGACGAGCGCCGCGTGGGCGACCTGCTGGCCCTCATCCAGCCCGAAGATCTGCTGAAGTACGGGCTGATCCCCGAGTTCGTGGGCCGGCTGCCGGTCATCGCCACCCTGCACGACCTCGACGAGCCGGCGCTGGTCCGGATCCTCAGGGAGCCCAAGAACGCGATCATCAAGCAGTACCAGAAGTACTTCGACCTCGAGAAGGTCCGCCTGAAGTTCACGGACGACGCGGTGGTGGCCATCGCCCGGGAGGCGCTCAAGCGCGGCACCGGCGCCCGCGGCCTGCGCGCGATCCTGGAGGAGGTCATGCTGGAGATCATGTACGAGCTGCCGTCCATCCAGGGGCTCAAGGAGTGCATCATCACGCGCGAGGTGATCCTCGAGCACGAATCTCCGGTGCTGGTGTCGGAAGCGAAAGAGCAGTCGGCCTAGTGCGGCTCCAACTCACGTACGCTCCGGTGGGCTCCACTCCGGATTCAGGACTCGCCTCGGACGCGTGGGGCCCAGCCCACAGACGTCCTGCGGCTCGCACGGCGGGGCCTCGTGATGCTCGTGATTGGGAGCCGCACTGGTGCCCGATCCGATCAAGAGCAGTCGGCCTAGCCTGAGCGGCACCCTCTTCGTCGTCGGCACCCCGATCGGCAATCTCGAGGACGTCACCCTGCGTGCGCTGCGCGTCCTCCGGGAGGTCGACCTGATCGCCTGCGAGGACACGCGGCGCACGCGGGCGCTGCTGGCCCGCTTCGACCTCCACACCCCGACCACCAGCTACTTCGAGCACAACAAGCTCCAGAAGGGCCCGCAGATTCTCCGCCAGCTCGCCGAGGGCAGGTCGGTGGCGCTGGTCACCGACGCCGGCACCCCCGGCATCTCCGATCCCGGCTTCCTGCTCGTTCGCGAGGCCCGGGCGGCCGGCATTCCGATCGTCCCCGTGCCTGGCCCCTCGGCGCTGGCGACGGCGCTCTCCGCCGCCGGGATTCCTGCCGACCGCTTCGTTTTCGATGGCTTCCTGCCGGTCAAGCCGGGCCGGCGGGTGAACCGGCTGAGGGCGCTGCGCGAGCTGGAGACGACCATCGTGCTCTACGAGTCGCCCCACCGCATCGCGGCCACGCTGGCGGCGATCGGCGAGGTGTTCGGCGACATCGAGATCGTGGTGGCCCGCGAGCTGACCAAGCAGTTCGAGGAGGTGGTGAGCGCCGCCCCGGCGGCGCACCTGGAGCGCCTGCGCGCCGGCGTCATCCGCGGCGAGTTCACCCTCGTGATCCCGGCCGGCTGAGGCGGCCTGATGGTGGGCGGAGGGGTCGACCGACAAATACGGCTCGCCGGTTTGTGCGGCCGACGCCAGCCACGTATACTTCGGGCGTCTATGGCCATTCCGAAAGCGCTGACCATTGCCGGATCGGACTCCGGCGGCGGCGCCGGCATCCAGGCGGATCTCAAGACCTTCTCGGCCTTCCGCGTCTACGGCATGTCCGTCCTGACGGCGATCACCGCCCAGAACTCCGTCGGCGTGCAGGGGGTCTTCAATCTGCCTCCCGAGTTCGTCGCCCGACAGATCGACTCGGTGCTGGCGGACTTCGGGGCCGACGCGGTGAAGCTCGGGATGCTTTCGACGACGCCGATCATCCAGGCCGTCGCCGAGCGGCTCCACGCGCACCGCCAGCGCAGCATCGTGCTCGACCCGGTGATGATCGCGAAGTCGGGCGATCCGCTGCTGGAGCCCGACGCGCGGGCGGCGCTGGTCAAGCAGATGCTGCCGCTCGCGGATGTGGTGACGCCGAACCTCCACGAGGCCGCCGCGCTGGCCGACATGCCCGTGAGCAGCGAAGCCGAGATGGAGCAGGCGGCCCGGCGCATCCTGGCGCTCGGTCCGAAGCACGTGCTGGTCAAGGGCGGCCATCTCAAGGAGTCGGCCACCGACATCCTCTGGAACGGGCGCGAGTTCACGCGCTTCCCGGCGCCGCGGATCGACTCACCCAACACCCACGGCACCGGCTGCACCTTCTCGTCGGCCATCGCGGCGGGCCTGGCCCGGGGCCAGACGCTGGAGCGCGCGATCCGGGAGGCGAAGGCTTACGTGACCGCCGCCATCCGCGAGGGCTTCCAGCCCGGGCGCGGCGTGGGCGCCCTGCGCCACTTCGTCGAGCGCTGGTAGGGGGCGATGGGGCGCCCGCCGCACGACCGGATGTCGTTCATGGAGCACCTGGGCGAGCTGCGCACGCGCATCGTCCGGGGCCTCCTCGGCCTGCTGGTCGGTCTCGGCATCGCGTTCCCGTTCAGCGAGAAGCTGGTCGACTACCTGGCCCGTCCGATACAGGCCAGCGGGCACACCCTGGTGTTCGTGGCGCTGACCGAGGCGTTCTGGGTGCAGATGAAGGTGGCCATGATCGCCGGCCTGTTCATCGCCTCGCCGGCGATCCTCTGGCAGGTATGGGCCTTCGTGTCGCCGGGACTCTACGCGCACGAGAAGAAATACGCGGCGCCGTTCGTGCTCGTCGGCTCCATGCTCTTCGTCCTGGGCGGCGTCTTCTCGCTCAAGGTGGTGACGCCGTTCGCGACGCAGTTCCTGCTGTCGTACAGCCGGCCCGGGCTCCAACCCATGATCTCGATCGGCAGCTACATCGACTTTCTCCTGAAGTTCACGCTGGCCTTCGGGCTGGTCTTCGAGCTCCCCCTGGCCATCACGCTGCTGGCGCGGCTGGGCGTGGTCTCAGCCAAGACGCTGGCCAAGAACCGCAAGTACGCGGTGCTCGGCGCCTTCATCGCCGGCGCCATCCTCACGCCCACGCCGGACTGGTTCAACCAGACACTGATGGCCGGGCCGCTGATTCTGCTCTACGAGGTGGGCATCGTCTGCGCCCGCGTCTTCGGACGCCGGCCCAAGCCGGTGCCGGTGGCCGAGGAGACGCCGGCGTGAGACCCAGCGCGCCCGCAGCGAGCCGATGAAGGGCGCCGAGCTGCTGGTCCGTTGTCTCCGGAACGAGGACGTCCGGGTCCTCTTCGGCGTGCCGGGCGAGGAGACGCTCGCCCTCCTCGACGCGCTCCTCGACTCCGGCATCCAGTTCGTGACCTGCCGTCACGAGCAGGGCGCGGCGTTCATGGCCGACGTGTGGGGGCGCCTCAGCGGCCGCGCCGGCGTCTGTCTCGGCACGCTCGGCCCCGGCGCGACCAACCTCGCCACCGGCCTCGGCGACGCGAACCTCGATCGGGCGCCGGTGGTGGCCATCACCGGCCAGGCGGGCCGGGACCGGATCCACAAGGAGTCGCACCAGTACGTCAACGTCGTGGACATGTTCCGGTCCATCACCAAGTGGAACACGCGCCTGGAGATCGCCAGCGTGATCCCCGAGGCGGTGCGGAAGGCGTTCAAGGTCGCGGAGGCGGAGAAGCCGGGGGCCTGCCATCTCGAGCTGCCCGAGGACGTCGCCGACGAGGAGGTGTCCACCGCGTCGGCGCCGCTCTCGACCGAGCGGCCCCGGCGCCCGTCGCCCGATCGGCCCGCGCTCCGCCGCGCGGCCGAGCTGATCGACCGGGCGAAGAATCCGCTGATCTTCGCCGGCAACGGCGTCATCCGCGGCAAGGCATCGCTGGCCCTGCGGGAGTTCGCGGGGCGCACCGGCGTCCCCGTCGCCAACACCTTCATGGCCAAGGGCTGCCTGCCCTGGGATCACGAGCTGGCGCTGGGCACGATCGGCCTGCAGATGCGCGACGTGGTGTCGTGCGGCTTCGACCGGGCCGATCTGGTGGTCGCGGTGGGCTACGATCCCGTCGAGTTCGCGCCCAAGCTCTGGAACGGCGAGCGCGAGAAGACGATCGTCCACATCGACTTCACGCCCGCCGAGGTGGACGAGGACTACCAGCCGGCCGTGGAGGTGGTGGCCGACATCCGCGAGGCGCTCGATCTGCTGACCGATCTGGTGTCCACGCGGCGCGACCCCACGCGCACGCGGCAGCTCCACGACTGGATCCTCGGCGAACTGCACGCCGGCGCCGCCGACACCGCCTTCCCGATGAAGCCGCAGCGCGTGCTCCACGATCTGCGCAAGGTGCTGGCCCCCCACGACATCCTCATCTCCGACGTGGGGGCCCACAAGCTCTGGGTGGCGCGGCTCTTCCAGGCCGAGGAACCCAACACGGTGATCATCTCCAACGGCTTCGCCGCGATGGGCATCGGCCTGCCCGGCGCCGTCGCCGCCAAGCTCCTGCATCCCGAGCGCCGCGTCGTCGCGGTGGTCGGCGACGGCGGCTTCCTCATGAACGTCCAGGAGCTGGAGACGGCGGTGCGCCTGAACCTCACCTTCGTGGTCCTCATCTTCCGCGACGACGCCTACGGCGTCATCCGCTGGAAGCAGCTGACCCGCTACGGCCGCGAGGCGGGGGTGGCCTTCGGCAATCCGGACTTCGTGGCGCTGGCGCGCGCCTTCGGCTGCCGGGGCGAACGCGTCGAGACCGCCGACCAGCTGCTGCCGGCCCTGGAGACGGGCTTCGGGGGCCGCGGGCCCTGCCTGGTCGAGGTGCCCGTCGACTACCGCGAGAACCTCAAGCTGGCCGAGCGCATGGGTCAGCTCGTCTGCCCGATCTAGTCATGCGACGCCGACTCGCTTCGCCTTACTTCGTTCTCGGTCGTCGCCGATCCTCACGTACAACCGCATACGCTCCGGTCGGCTCCTCCCTCGGGCCTCGTGATGCTCGCGATTCGGCGCCGCCCTCTGAGGAGACCATCCAGCCGGGGTCACATCTCGGCGCGACCTAGTGGATTTCGAATCCCTCAACCTGCCGGAGCCGGTCATGCGCGGGATCCGCGAGGCCGGCTTCGTGACCACCACCCCGATCCAGGAGGCGGCGCTGCCCCTGGCCCTCAAGGGCAAGGACGTCGCCGGCCAGTCGCAGACCGGCACCGGCAAGACCGCGGCCTTCCTCATCGCCGCCTTCACGCGCCTGCTGCGGAGCCCGGAGCGGCCAGCCCCGCCGGGCACGGCGGCGCCGCGCGTGCTCATCATCGCCCCGACGCGCGAGCTGGTGGTGCAGATCGAGTCGGACGCGAAGCTGCTCGGCCGCTTCACACCCTTCCGCATCCTCGCCGTCTACGGTGGGATCGACTACAACAAGCAGCGCGAGGCGCTGCGCGAGGGGTGCGACGTCCTCGCCGGCACGCCGGGACGGCTGATCGATTACCTCAAGCAGCACGTGTGGTCGCCCAGGCGCGTGGAGGTCCTGGTGGTCGACGAGGCCGACCGCATGTTCGATATGGGCTTCATCGCCGACCTGCGCTTCATCCTGCGCCGGCTGCCGCCGCCCGAGCAGCGCCAGTCGTTCCTCTTCTCGGCCACCCTGTCCTTCCGCGTCCTCGAGCTGACCTGGGAGTTCATGAACAACCCGGCCCAGATCTCCATCTCGCCCCAGCAGAAGACGGTGGAGAAGGTCGAGCAGAGCCTCTACCACGTCGGGCGCGAGGAGAAGTTCCCGCTGTTCCTGGGCCTGCTGCGCCGGGAGGGGGGCGACCGCATCCTGATCTTCACCAACACCCGCGAGGAGGCGCGCCGCCTCGAGGACCGCCTCTGCCGCAACGGCTGGCAGGCGCGCGCGCTCACCGGCGACGTCGATCAGAAGAAGCGGCTGCGGGTCCTCAACGACTTCAAGGAAGGCAAGCTCCCCGTTCTGGTGGCGACCGACGTGGCCTCCCGCGGCCTGCACATCGAGGCCGTGAGCCACGTTATCAACTGGGATCTGCCCGACGACGCCGAGGACTACGTGCACCGCATCGGGCGGACGGCGCGCGCCGGGGCCGGGGGCAAGGCGATCAGCCTGGTCGACGAGGTGAGCGCGTTGCGCATCGAGGCCATCGAGAAGTTCATCGGCCAGAAGATCCTCGTGGCCTGGGCGGAAGACGATCTCTTCGTTCGCGAGGTGATGCCGACGGCCGAAGAGCGCCGCCGCTACGCGGAGGAGCGTCGCGCCCGTCTGGCCGCGCGGCGCGGGGAGCGCGGTGGCCGCCCGGGCGAGCGGCGCCCGGGCGACCGCGGTCACGACCGGCGGCCGGCCAGCCACGCCCCGCCGGCGCCCCAGCGCCCCGCGCCGCCCCGCGAGGCGGCCCCGGGATCCCCGCCGTCCGAGCGCTCGGGACGCCGCCGGCACCGCCGCCGACGGCACGGCCCGCGCCCCGGAGGCCCCACCCAGCCCTAGAGGACGAGCGAAGCCCGCGCGCGCCCGTGGGCCGGCTGATCGGCGCGCATCGTGTCAGGGTTCACCCCGCGTCGTAGCGCCAGGTGGTAGGTGAAGAGTTGCAGCGGGACCACGGTGAGCAGGGGCGACAACAGCTCGTTCACCGGCGGGATCGCGATCGTCTCCGCCGCCAGCGCCGCGATCTCCTTGTCGTCCTCGCGCACCAGGGCCACCATTGGCGCGCCGACCTCCTTGGCCACCCGCGCGACGGCCAGGCACCGCTCGTACGACGGCCCGGGCGGCGCGATGACGAACACGATGTCGTCGGCCTCCAGCGCGGCCCAGGGGCCGTGGAGGAACTGCTCGCAGTTCATGCCCACCGTCTTCGCGTAGTTGGCCTCGTTCATCTTCAGCGCCGCTTCCAGCGCGGTCGCGGTATTGGGCCCGCCGCCGATGAAGTAGTAACAGCGGCGGTTCGCGAAGCGGGCGGCCAGGTCGTCCCACGCCTCCTGGCCGAGCAGCAGGGCCAGGTGATCGGGGATCCCCTCCAGCTCGTGGCGGACATCGTCGGCACCACCCATCTCGGCCGCCAGCGAGGCCAGCAGCATCATGGCGCACGTGTAGCTGATGGTGTGGGCGGCGGAGGCTTCCTGATCGACCGTGCGCAGCGTGTAATCGGCGATCGCCAGCCCCTCGCCGCTGCCCTTGCCGGTGATCACCACGGCCACGCCCCCGCCGGCCTTGGCTTTGGCCAGCGCCTCCAGGGAGAAGCGCTTGGTGCCGCGGTGGCTGACGACGACGACGCCCGTGCGCGGGTCGGGCTCGGGCCAGGAGTTCTTGAACTCGAACGAGTGGAAGGCGCGCACGCGATGGCCGAGGCGGCCCACGTGGGCGAAGAGCAGCTCGCCCACCAGCGTGGCGTGCCACGAGGTGCCGATGCCGGACAGCAGCACGCGCTCCATCGCCCGCAGCCTCCCGGCGGCGGCGGCCAGTGCCGTTTCCTGGCCGCGCGTGACCAGCCGGAGCGCGCCGGGCTGGGCGTAGATCGCGTCGTGCATGTAGTACGGGTGGCCGGCGCGCGGCGGCGGTGGTGTCCAGCCCATGGATTTCGACTCTAGCAGCGGGCGTGGGCCTGTCAACCGCCATCGGTGTATAGTGGCGGCCGTCCAATCTTTCGCCGCGCCGGGTTGAGCCGCGGGTCGAGGAGACTCCATGGGCCAGATGCCGACCGAGAGCGACGTCATCAAGATGATCGACAGCCTCAGCAACTGGGGGCGCTGGGGAGCGGAGGATCAGCTGGGGACGATCAACTTCATCACGCCCGACAGGCGCCGGCGGGCCGCGCGGCTGGTCGCGGACGGTATGCCCGTGAGCTGCGCGCGCCCGATCTCGACCGAGATCGCGGCCGACACGACCTTCCAGCCGCTGCGCTTCATGGTGGACAGCGGCGAGGGGCGCGATACCGCGTCGCCCGAGCGCGTGCTCCAGCGCCGCGGGGCTTCGGAATTCATCGGCATGGTCTTCCACGGCTACACGATCACCCACGTCGACACGCCAGCCCATTACTTCTGGAACGGCCGGATCTACAACGGGCGCTCGTGCAACCTCATCACCTCGCGCGAGGGCGCGCAGGTGGAATCGGTCGATCTGCTGCGCGATGGCGTGGTCAGCCGCGGCGTGCTGCTCGACATCGCCGCCCTCCGCGGCCGCTGGCTGAGCGCGGGCGAGGGGGTGATGCCGGAAGACCTGGAGGCCGCCGAGAAGGCGGCGGGTCTGCGGGTCGAGGAAGGCGACATCCTCCTGCTGCGCACCGGCTACTATGGCCGGCGGCTCAAGGAGGGTCCGCGCAGTCCAATGAAGGACGGCTCGCCAGCGGCCCACGTGGCCTGCGCGCCCTGGTTCCGCGAGCGCGACATCGCCATGCTGGGCACCGACACCCACAACGACGTGACGCCGGTGCCCTACCCCGGCATCGGCAACGCGCTCCACGTGGTGGCGTTGGTCACGCTGGGGCTCTGGCTCATCGACAACATGAACCTCGAGGAGCTGGCCCAGGCCTGCGCGGCCCGGCGCCGCTGGGAGTTCATGCTGACAATCGCGCCGCTCCGGCTACAGAACACCACCGGCTCGCCGGTGAACCCGATCGCGTTGTTCTGACGGGGCCCGCGCAGGAGCCTGCTCATGAACGCGGGCGTCGCCAACATCGGCCCCCGCGAGCGGCGCCGGCGGCTGATCGTCGGTGCGATCATGCTCGCCGTCGGAGTGGCGGTGGTGGCCGCGCTCATCATCGGCGGTGGGGGGCGCGGCTGGATCGTGCTCGCCGTCGTGCCCTTCTGGATCGGCGCCCTCGGGCTGATCCAGGCCCGCGAGCGGACCTGAGTGCGCCTGGCCGCGCGCGGCGCGCGCAACATGGACGTCGGCGACGAGCCGGTGAGGGATCCGGAGGAAGCGCGCCAGCTCCGCGCCCAGGCCCGGCGGATCTACGCGGAGTCGTTCGTGGGCGCCGCCCTGTTGACGGGGCTGAGCCTGTTGATCTCCGTGTTCATCGCGGGCTAGCCGCCGCCGTCGCTCAGCCCGCCCGCCCACCTCATGGCTGCCGCCGCTCGACGAGCAGCCCGTAGTGCTCGGGGTGCCGGCGGCCAAAGAAGTTCCAGCGTTTGCGGGCGGGGACCATCTGCTCGAGGTCGATGCGCGCTGCCACCAGTTCGTCCCCGGTGGTCGAGGCCTTGGCGACGATCTCGCCGAGCGGGGTGACGATCGCGCTGCCGCCGATGAACTCGACGCCGTCCTCCAGGCCGGCCTTGGCGCAGCCGACGACGAAGAGGCTGTTTTCGTAGGCGCCGGCCCGCAAGACCAGCTCGTTGTGGGCGAGCGCCAGGGGGTAGGCGGGCGTGTTGTAGCCGGTGACGATGATCTCGGCGCCCAGCAGACCGAGGCACCGGTACGATTCCGGATAGCGCCGGTCCTGGCAGATGGCGATGCCCACCCGCGCCTTCTTGGCCGCGTATACCTTGAAGCCGGTGTCGCCGTGGGCGAAGTAGTAAGGCTCGAAGACGCGCGCGATGCCCTCGGGGTCGGGGTGCGGCAGCCCGGGCAGATGGGTCTTCCGGTACTTCTCGAAGATCGTGCCGTCTTCGTCCACCAGGACGGCGGTGTTGTAGCGACCGGCGCCGTCGCGCTCGGCGTAGCCCAGATGGAAGGCCAGGCGGGCGGCGCGCGCCCGCTCGAAGAGCGGCGCCACCACCTTGGAGGGCATCTCGGGCTCGAAGAACTGGTCGTAGTCCTCGCGGATGCGCTTGGGGAAATAGGGCGTCAGCGCCAGCTCGGGGTAGACGAGCAGCTCGACGTCCTCGGCGATGGCCTGGTCCATGAGCGCGAGCATCCGCTCGACGGCCGCCTCCCGCGGTGTGCCCTCGTTGATCGCACCCATCTGGGCGGCGGCGACTTTCACGAAGCGCGGCATGGCAGCCTCCCGGCTCTCAGGATGGGCGCCATTATAGACCGAGGTTCTCAGTGCCGGAGGACACGAGGGGGGAACAACTTCAAGCTCGGCGGCATGTCGCCGAACGGTGCGGCCTCACGTCGGGCGCCGGGCCTACAGACGGGGGAACAGCGCCTCGACCAGCGACGCCGGAAGGTGGAACTCCAGCGCCTGATAGGCGAGGAGCCCGCCGCCGAGCAGCGTCACGATCATCGCGGTCTTCAGGAGTCGTCGCAGTCCGGCCCGGTCGGAGTGGGCCCCGACGGTCCTCGGAGCCGGGGCGGCAGCCAGCCGGGCGAGCATGACCTCACGGGCCTTCTGCTGGGCGAGAAACACGCGACGGCGCTCTTCCTGTGTGAGTCGGTTCATCTGCGCCTCCGAGCTCACGAGCCTTCTCACACCTCCCAATGCAAACTCCTCGCCGATTTTCTTCTGGACTGGAACCTACGACGAGAATCACGTAGCGACAAAGCTTTAACCGACGGTCGGGCCGTCGGCCTGGTCGGGAGATGCCATGTAGAAAGGCAGATTGTGCCAGGATGCACAACAAATTTCGTCGGCCCCGGTGGGCGAGGCCGGCCGCGCCTCAGCGACTCGTCTGGCGCCGCGCGCTCCACTCGCCAGCGCGCCCGCCAGGCTCCGCGAAGCGGCCGGCCGCAAGCTCCCCCTCGATCCGCGCGGTGAACGCCAGCTCCTCGGCCGTGAAGCTGAGCTGGTCGCCGGCGAGCCGGCCCTCGATCGGAAGCCGCCGTCCGTCGAGGTCCAGCGTGCCGCTCACCCGCTGAAACCGCTGGTGGAGCTCGATCACGGCGGCCTTCGGCCCCTCCGCCGGGCGCAGCGTCGCCCGCCAGGTGCCGGCGACGTCGGTGGGCACCAGCCAGTAGTAGATCGTGTGCTCGCGGTCGGGGCCACGCACACGCTGGACGCGGTCGGGTCGCCAGTCGGCCATCCCGAAGTCGTGGGAGACGATGCGGGTGCCGGGCCGCAGCTCGCGCAGGAGTCGGGGACGAAGCCGAAGATTCACGTCGTCGCGCAGGTAGAGCGTGACGACCGTCGCCCCGCGGATGTCGGTGGCAAAGAGGTCCTGCCAGAGGAACTGGACGCGGTCGCCGACCCCGGTCTTGAGGGCGCTCTCCCGGCTGGTCTGCACCAGCGCGGGCTCGATCTCCACGCCGACGCCGCGCGCGCCGAAGTCGCGAGCGGCGGCGATGATGAGCCGCCCGTCGCCGCTGCCCAGGTCGTAGACGACGTCGCCGCTCGTCACCCCGGCCAGCCTGAGCATCTCGACGCCGACCAGATCCGGAGTGGCGACGTAGAGGATGTCGGGCCCGCTGAACCCCGGGCCGCCGGCCCGGCACCCGGCCGTGGCGGCCAGGGCCAGCGCCAGCGCGCCGAGCAGAGCCGGGTGCCGCGCCATCGACGGGCGCCGGCTAGTGCCGGTCCAATTAACTTCGCCATACTTCGTTCTCGGTCGGCGCCGGTCCTCGACGTACAACCGCGTACGCCTCCGGCCGGCGCCTCCCTCGGGCCTCGTCTGGCTCGTTACTTGGACCGGCACCTGCGGGCACCCCCGTTGAGGCATCGCCGGAACTGGTTGGAGGTGTGCTAGAAGCGGCGCCGGCCGCTCAGCTGGCGCTTGCGCAGGCGCAGTGACTTCGGGGTCACCTCGAGCAGCTCGTCCTCGCGGATCCACTCCAGGCACTGCTCGAGGTTCATGATGCGGGGGGGGGTGAGCTTGACGGACTCGTCCGCGGTGGACGAGCGCATGTTGGTGAGCTTCTTCTCCTTGGTGATGTTGACGTCGATGTCGCTGTCACGCGCGTTCTCACCCACGATCTGGCCCTCGTAGACCTCGACCCCGGGCCCCACGAACATCACCCCCCGCGCCTGCAGATGGTCGATGGCATAGGCGGTCGTGCGGCCGGTGCGATCGGCGACCAGCGCGCCGTTCTGTCGGTGTCCGATCTCGCCCTGCCATTCATCCCATCCATCGAAGAGATGGTTGAGGAGGCCGGTTCCTCGAGTATCGGTGAGGAACTCTGTCCGATAACCGATCAGTCCTCTGGCCGGGATTCGATATTCCAGCCGCACGCGCCCGCTGCCGTGGTTGACCATCTTGGTCATGGTGCCCCGGCGCGGCCCGACCTTCTGGGTCACCGCCCCGATGTGCTCCTCCGGGATGTCGATGACCAGGTGCTCCATCGGCTCGAGCGTCTGCCCGTTCTCCGCGCGCGTGATGATCTCCGGCTTGCCCACCTCCGTCTCGAAGCCCTCGCGCCGCATCATCTCGATGAGGATCGCCAGCTGTAGCTCGCCGCGCCCGGAGACGCGGAAGGTATCGGGCGAGTCGGTCTCTTCGACGCGGATGCCCACGTTGATCCGACGCTCTTTGAGGAGCCGCTCGCGCAGCTGGGGCGAGGTGACGAAGCGCCCCTCCTTGCCGGCGAACGGCGAGACGTTGGCGGAGAAGAGCATTGAGACCGTCGGTTCGTCGATGCGGATCAGGGGCAGGGCCTGCGGGCTTTCCGGATCGGCGATTGTTTCACCGATTTCGATCGCCTCGATACCTGCGATGGCCACGAGATCTCCAGCGCTGGCCTCCGGCACCTCGATCCTCTTGAGCCCCTCGTAGCCGTAGAGCACGGTGACCTTCGCGGACTCGATCGAGCCCTGGCGGTGCACGACGGCCACGCGGTCGGCCTGGCGGATGCGACCGTTGAAGATCCGGCCGATGACCAGACGACCGACGTAATCGTCCCAGTCGAGCATGGCGCCCCGGAACTGCAGCCCCACGGCCGGGTCGAACCGCGGGGGAGGCACGGTGGCCAGGATCGTCTCGAACAGCGGCTCCAGCGACTGTCCGGGCACCTTCGGATCCGCCGTCGCCGTGCCGGCCTTGGCGTTGGTGTAGAGCACGGGGAACTCGAGTTGATCCTCGGTGGCGTCGAGGTCGATGAAGAGGTCGTAGACCTCGTCGAGGACCTCGTCCGGGCGGGCGTCGCTGCGGTCGATCTTGTTGATGACGACGATCGGCGGCAGCCCCGCCTCCAGCGCCTTCTTGAGCACGAAGCGCGTCTGGGGCAGGGGCCCCTCCGCCGCGTCCACCAGCAGCAGCACGCCGTCCACCAGCGTCAGCGTCCGCTCCACCTCGGAGCCGAAGTCGGCGTGGCCCGGTGTGTCCACGATGTTGATGTGGACGCTCTTGTAATTGATGGCCGTGTTCTTGG
>MNEF01000013.1 GCA_001917535.1 Candidatus Rokubacteria bacterium 13_1_40CM_69_27 | reverse complement strand
AGACGTCGAGGAGCGCCGCCGCCACCATCGCGTAGTCCTCCAGGTAGCCCTTGAGCTTCGCCTGCCCACCCTTCCAGGTGCGCAGGAGTCGACCATCGGCACGCATGGCAGTCAGGACGAACTCGGCGTTGCGGGCCGCGGCGGCGACGTACTCGGGGCGATCGAGCGCGCGGCCGGCCTCGGCGAAGGCCCGGCAGGCGAGCCCGTTCCAGGAGGCCAGGACCTTGTCGTCGCGACCCGGATGCCCGCGCCCCTCCCGCGCCTGGAAGAGCTTGCGGCGGGCGGGGCCGATGTGCTCCGGCTCGGGCTCGCCCGGCACCCACAGGATGTTCCGGCCCTCGAAGTTCGGACCGCGGTCGACGCCCCAGTAGCGGAGCGCGGCGTCCGCTTCCGCGCCCAGGACGGATCTCATCTCGTCGGCGGTCCACACGAAGAACTTGCCCTCCTCGCCCTCGGAGTCCGCGTCCTGGGCCGAGTAGAAGCCGCCGCCCGGGTCCGTCATCTCCCGGAGGATGTAGTCGAGCGTCTCCTCGCAGATCCGCCGGTACTCGGGGTCGCCGAACGCGAGCCAGCCGTGCAGGTAGAGCGAGGCGAGCTGGCCGTTGTCGTAGAGCATCTTCTCGAAGTGCGGCACGAGCCACTGCGCGTCCACCGAGTAGCGGTGGAAGCCGCCGCCGAGCTGGTCGTAGATCCCGCCCCGCGCCATCCGCGTCAGCGTCGTCTGCGCCATGCTCCGGGCCGACGGGTTGCCGGTGCGCTTGCCGAAGCGCAGCACGAACTCCCAGATCATCGGCTGGGGGAACTTGGGCGCGCCGCCGAGCCCGCCCAGCGCTTCGTCGAACTGGGCCGAGATCCCCTGGAACGCGGCGAACAGGATCTCGTCGGTGAGGAGCCGGGTGGCGCCGCGTAGTTGCTCGGTGCGATCGAGCTCGCTCACGACCCGCTGGGCCGACTGGAGCACCTCCCCTCGGCGCGTCCGCCAGGCCTCCGCGATCGCCTGGAGCAGCTGGGGGAACGACGGCAGCCCCTGGCGCGGCGCCGGCGGGAAGTAGGTCCCGCCGTAGAAGGGGACGCCGTCGGGCGTGAGGAAGACGGTCATGGGCCAGCCGCCGTGGCCGGTCATGGACTGCACGGCCTGCATGTAGATCTGATCGACGTCGGGACGCTCCTCGCGGTCGACCTTGACGCAGACGAAGTTCTCGTTCATCCGCCGGGCGATCTCGGGGTCCTCGAACGACTCGCGCTCCATCACGTGACACCAGTGACAGGCCGAGTAGCCGACGGAGAGGAGGACCGGCTTGTCCTCGCGTCGCGCCCTGGCGAAGGCCTCCTCGCCCCAGGGATACCAGTCGACGGGGTTGTGCGCGTGCTGGAGGAGATACGGGCTCGTTTCGTTGGCGAGGCGGTTGGCCACGCTGACCTCCAGGCTACCGCGTGAAGGGGAGCGCCGAGACCGTGGCCGGCGTCGTTCGATCGGGCGACCGGACGGCGACCGGGGTGCCGGGCTCGGCCTGCGGGCGCCGCACGAAGCCGAGCGCGATGGGACGCTTGAGGCCGAAGGACCAGGTGGCGCTCGTCACCCGTCCGATCTCGCTCTCGCCGGAGAGGACGGCGGCGCCGGGCGACGGGACCGTCTCGCCGTCGAGGAGGAAGCCGCGCAGATGGCGATTGACGTGACCCCGATCGCGGATGCGAACGACGACTTCCTGGCCGATATAGCAGCCCTTCGTGGAGGACACCAGGTGCGCCGAGGGAATTTCCGGAAGCAGCACCGACGCGTCCACGTCGCGGCCGTAGAGCGGCGTGCCGGCCTCGATGCGCAGCGACTCGCGGGCGACGAGCCCGACCGGTCGCGCCCCCGCCCCGACCAGCGCTTGCCACACGGGCGCCCCGGCGCCGGCGGACGCCACCACCCAGACCTCCGGCTCGCCGGTCTCACCGCCGCCGCGGACCAGGCGGACGTCGATCCCCTCCAGCGTCGCCGTGACATGCGCCCACGCATCCGGGGGGACGGAGGCGCCGGTCAGGCGCCGGGCCACGGCCGGAGCCTCGGGACCGGCCAGCATCAGCAGCGCGAGCTCTCCCGTCGCATCGCGGAAGGAGGCCTTCTCGGAGAAGAGGTACTTGTCCAGATCCTGCATCGCCTTCTCCGCCGCCGCCGGAGGCGTCACCAGGAGAATCCGATCCTCCAGGGTCCAGACGAAGAGCAGGACCTCCACCTTGCCGTGCACGTCCAGGAAGGCCGCCGCGCATCCGCGCCCGGCGCTGAGCGCCTTGATGTCGTTGCTGAGCATCGCGTGCAGGAACGCGGCGCGGTCACGCCCCGTCACCTCCAGGACGCCGGCGGCGCTGCGGTCGATGAGCCCTACTCCCTGGCGGGCGGACGCGTACTCGGCCGCGGCGTCGCCGTAGTGCAGGGGCAGCTCGGCGCCGCAGGGCGCCGCGAACGTGGCGCCGGCGGCGGCATGGAGATCGTGAAGCAGAAGGCGGCTCGCCACACGCGTATTGTACTCGCTCGTGCTAGACTGCGCGCCGTGCTGACGCCGGACGACCGGACGCGCCGCCGCTTCCAGCGGCGTCTGCTCGCGTGGTACGCGAAGCACGGCCGCGATCTTCCCTGGCGCCGCACGCGCGACCCTTACCGGGTGCTCGTCTCCGAGATCATGCTGCAGCAGACGCAGGTGGAGCGGGTGATTCCGAAGTACCATCAGTTCCTCCAGCGCTACCCGACGATCGACAGCCTCGCCGCCGCGCGGGTGGGCGAGGTGCGCCGGCTCTGGTACCCGCTCGGCTACAACATCCGCCCGATCCGCCTGCACCGGATCGCCCGCGAGACGGTGGCCCGTTACCACGGGTGTCTGCCCGACAGCGCCGAGCGCCTGCGCGCGCTGCCCGGCATCGGCCCCTACACGGCGGGGGCGATCCTGGCCTTCGCTCACGGGCGGAACGCGGCGGTGCTCGACACCAACGTGCGCCGGGTGTTCACGCGCGTCTTCCTCGGACCGCGCCGCGCGCTGCGGGTGCGGGGGGACAAAGCGTTCTGGGACCTCGCGGGGGCTCTCGTCCCCCGCGGCCGGGCCTACGACTTCAACCAGGCGCTGATGGACTTCGGCGCCACCTGGTGCACGCCGCGCCGGCCCCGGTGCCCGCGTTGTCCCATGAAGAGCTTCTGCGCCAGCTATCCCTTCGACGCCCGGTCCCATGGCCGCCCCTGAGCACCAGGACGCGATCGTCGAGGTCGCGGCGGCCCTGATTCGGGACGAGGCGGGCCGGTATCTCATCACCCGCCGCGTCGAGAGCTCCCATCTGGCGGGACTGTGGGAGTTCCCCGGTGGCAAGCGCGAGCCGGGCGAGACGCTGGAGGCGTGTCTCAGACGGGAGCTCCTCGAGGAGCTGGGCGCCGACTTCACGGTCGGTGAGAGGGTGGAGACCGTAACGTGGCGATATCCCGCCAAGACCGTTGTCCTCCACTTCTACCGATGCCGGTTGAGCGGCGGAAAGATCGAGCCCCGCGAGCAGCAGGCATTCGCCTGGGTCGAGCCGGCTCACCTGGCGGAATACGACTTCCCGCCAGCGGATCGCGCGCTCATCGAGCGCCTGCGCGCGTAGTACCGGCGCGCCTTCGCGCGGTTGCCGCACATGGCCATGTCGCACCAGCGCCGCGTGCGGTTGCGGCTCCTGTCGACGAAGAGCCGCGTGCACCCGGGCGCCGCGCACTCCCGCACCGCGACCAGATCGCCCGAGGTCAGAAGCTCGCCCGCCGAGCGCGCCACCGGCCACAGCGGGCGGTCGAGCGCATCACGATCCCCCGCCCAGTCCCAGGCGAATCCCCCGCCGCGAGCGCCGAGACGCGAGAGCGCCAGCGCACCGGCGACGGCGGCGTTGACCGTCGCCAGATCGGCGCCGCGCGGAGGCCGCCGGTCGGCGACGGCGGAGAGCAGGCGGTAGATCGCTTCCCGCAGCGCGAGCCCGCGCCGGAGGGCGGCGGTGGCCGCCGCCGGCCGGCGCCGGGCCGCCCCCAGGAGCCGTCGCGCCGCGGCGTCGGCGAGGGCGCCGGCCCGGCGGGCCCAGGCGACGAGATCCGCGTAACGGCTCAGCTGGTCGCGCGGGGCGGCGCCCCGGCGGAGGGTGTTGGCAAAGTCCAAGCAGAGGGCCATCGGCGCCTATCTAACCACCGAACATCGATTCGAGGGTTATGAATTCGACTAACCTCCTATTCGACGAGAGCGGGTTAGGGGGGCCGGGGGCGGCGCCGCCTCCCCGGAGTTCAGGACCCGCAGGAGGTCCAGCCCCAGGAGGCCCAGCGCCCCCACCGCCAGCGCGCGAAGGCCGCGCGCCCGAGTCCGACCGACCACGCCACGAGGCCCATCCGGGTCAGCAGCTAGTTCCAGTCGTGGGTGACGCCGGGGCCGCCGTGCAGCGGCAGGCTCATGGCCCGACCGTCGGCGACGTAGATCGCCACCTGCGTCACGCTCTCGCCCGCCCAGAACAGCGCGGCGGCGGCAGGCTGGCGACGGCGCCAGAAATGCGCCGCGCAGACGAGCGGAATCGCCACCTGGGTCAGTGATCGCCCCAGCACGTGGAGAAACTGGCCCAGGAACAGGAAGAGGATGTGGCCGCCCTCGTGGAAGACGAAGTTCGCGCCGTCCAGGATGGCCAGGACAAACCCCGGCGCCGCGGGGCCGGTCCCGCGCGCGGCGACCGGCCAGACGAGGACAGCATGATGACGAGCCCCAACCCCCGGGCGGCGACGGCCACTCCCGGGCGCGCGGGAGGGACGATCACGCGGGGCGGGGCGGCAGTCCGGCGCTGAGCGCCCGCTGGACCATGCGGACGAGCGACACGATGTCGAAGACGGGCCGACCGGTCTCCCGCTGGATGTCGGCGGCGTAGGGAGGCATGTTAGTGCACTCGAGGACGATGGCGCCGACCTCGGGATGCTGGGTGACGAGGCGTCGCGCGACCCGGAGGTGCTCCTCCCGGGCGGCGTCCACGTCCAGCTCCAGCTCGTCGCCGAGGAGCACGCGGGTGAACTCCTTTTCCGTCTCCAGTCCCGCCACCACGATCGGAATGTCGCGGGTGATCCCGGCGCCGTCGAGGTGCTCCGGCGTGAGAGTGGCGGCGTTGACAGTCAGGATCCCCACGCTCCGGCCGGGCGCCAGCATCCGGCGCACCAGCGGAACCAGCAGCAGGCTCGACGTGAACACCGGCACCGAGACGGCGGCGGCCATCTCCCTCTGGAACTTCACGAGAAACCCGCAGTTGGTCGTGACGGCGCCGACGCCCTCGCGCTCGAGCTGCCGCGCGCCTTCGATGAACGCCGGCAGGAGCCCCTCGGCGCCGCGACGGACGACGAGATCGGGGCCAGCGCCGGCGACGCGATGGTAGCGCACCGGGAAGTCGAAGGTGGCGGCGTTGCCCATGTCGCCGACGATGCGGGGAAAGCGCGTGTCGA
This sequence comes from Candidatus Rokubacteria bacterium 13_1_40CM_69_27, assembly GCA_001917535.1. Taxonomy (GTDB): domain Bacteria; phylum Methylomirabilota; class Methylomirabilia; order Rokubacteriales; family CSP1-6; genus MNEF01. The sequence goes on along the minus strand of MNEF01000013.1, from coordinate 7,996 downwards.
GCATGAGGATGCCGACGGCGAAGCCGTACTGGTTGAAGCCGCCCCGGACCCGCCCAGCCGCCATGCGCCCCTACTCTACCGCACCGCCGGGCGAGGCGGGGAGAGCGGGGCTACCGGTCCAGCTCGAGCAGGTACTCCTTGATCCGCTTGGCGTCGGGCGCGTCCGGCTTGAGCGCCAGGTACTTCTCGAACGCCGCCTTGGCGCGCTCCCTGTCCTTCTGCTGGTAGTAGAGGAAGCCGAGCTGCCGGTGCGGATCGGGGAAGCTCGAATCCAGCTCCGCCGAACGCTCGTAGCGCTCCAGCGCCTTCTGCGACTCGGCCGCCTTGTCGGCGAGGCTCCGGGCCCGCTGGGCCTGCAGGCGGTGGAGATCGCCGTAGTAGAGCTGGGCGATCGGGTCGCGCGGTGTGATGGTCAGCACGCGGTCGAGCTGGCGCTGGGCGAGCGCGAAGCGGCCCAGCCGGATGTCCTCGTAGGCGTTTTCGCGGACGACGGTCCGCATGCGCAGATCGAAATCCTCGGTGTTCTTGATACGGTCGGGCTCGGCGGCCGCCGAGGCGTACGTGGTCTCCAGGAGCCTGCCGGTGGTCTCGATGCGCTCCTGGAGCCGCGGGTGGCTGCCGAAGAAGAAGGTCTCCACCGGGCCACGGTCCTTGCTTTCGCTCTGGAGCACCTTGAAGACCTTGGGCGCCTCCGTGGGGTCGTAACCGGCGCGGACGAGAGCGTTCATGCCTCCCTGGTCCGCCTCCCGCTCCAGGTCGCGCCCGTAGCCATTGATCGCCGCGATGGTCGCCAGCGCCAGGCCGAGCCCCAGGACCGCGTTGGCCGTCTGGCTCAGCACCGCGGCGCCCACCTGATCGCCGGCCCGCGCCCGCGATCCCGCGGCCACGGCGACGCCGATGCTGGCGGCGATGGCTCCGACCGTGTAGAGGATCTGCTTGGATTGAGCGTCGCGGCTGAACCGGAGCGCGTGACGGTCGGTGACATGGGTCATCTCGTGACCAAGGACCGTCGCGAGCTGGGCCTCGTTGTCCAGGCGGCTCAGCAGGCCGGTGTGGACGTACACGCGCCCGTTGGGCATGGCGAAGGCGTTGAGCGTGGGATCGCGGATGACGCCGAACTTGAAACCCGGCCCGCCGGCCGCCCGCACTTCATCGGAGAGCAATCGGTCTCCGATCTTGCCCAGGTACTCTTCGAGGAGCGGGTCGTCGTACGGCTTGGCCCGCTTGAGGAGCGCCTCCTCCTCCTTCTCGGCCTTGGCCCAGAGGCTGCGCTCGTCGGCCTCCGGCTTGAACGGCCGCCCGCCGGCGCCGATGGGCGGCACGTTGCGCGAGGCGCACGCCGAGGCCAGGAGCGAGAGGATGATGACTCCGGCGAGGACGCGGCGGCCCATGTCAGTTGAGGGTGGCCAGCCGCTGGCGCACGCGCCGGAGCTGCTGGCGGACGCTGTTGGCGTCGTCGGCCTGGGGGCACGTGTTCAGGTAGCGCTCCCAGTCCGCCACACCGCGGTGGAAGTGCCCCAGCTTCACCAGCACGGTGCCGCGATCGCGGAGATGCGTGACGGACTCCTCGTCCAGGACCAGCAAGTGGTCGAAGACCGCCAGCGCCTTGTCCCACTCCCCGCGGCGCGAGTAGATGCCGCGCAGGTTCATCAGCATGCGGGTGAGGATGTGGCGCTTCGTGACCGGCGCGAAGTGCTCCTCGGTCAGCCGCACTCGGCGGCCCAGGGCCCGGGTCACCAGGGCGGCGGCGCGCTCATGGGTGAGCACCGCCCCGCCGTCGAAGGGATCCAGCAGCACGGGGTCGGCATCGACGTCCGCCCGGACGACGAAGTGCCCGGGCAGCCCGACCCCGACGACGGGCAGCCCGACCCGGCGCCCCACCTCGATCACCACCACGGACAGCGTGATGGGAATGCCGAGCCGGCGCTCGAGGACGTCGTTGAGACAGCTGTTGCGTGGGTCGTAGTAGTCGGCCGCGTTGCCGGAGAAACCCTCCTCCTCGAAGAGAAACTCCCGGAGCCGGTGGAGCGCCTTCAGTGGATCGGGGATGCGGGCGGCGCCGGAGGCCGCCGCCAGCCCGTCGAGATGCGTGAGGGAATGGACGGGGGCGAGATTGGCGTGCTCGATGCGGGCGATCAGCAGCGCGCCCAGCCCCAGGTCGATGTCGCGCTCGGGCGCCCTGACGAGATTCCTGAACGCTCCGAGCTCCGCGTCCATCAGCAGCCCGGGGCGTGGTGGATACCGGCGGTGGCCAGCGCGGCGCGCTGCAGCTCCTCCGCCAGCTCGAGCGTGCGCCTGGCGGCGCGCGCGGCGGCGGCCTGGGTCTCGGGGCTCGTCGCGAACCGCAGCAGGAGCTTGCGTCCCAGCTCGTGATGGTAGCGCTCATCCGGCTCGATGACGTCCCGATAGAGCGCCGCGGTGTCCCGGTCGCCGGCATGCTGGCAGAACTCGATGAACTGCCGGTTCTTGACGACGGCGATCGCCTCGCGCGTGAATTGTCCCGCGGCGACACGCTCGACGGTGGCCTGGAGCGTGTCGAGGTAGTGGAAGAGCGGGCCGTAGCCCTTGGCCAGCGGGTTGAACGCCACCGGGTCGAAGCCCAGCCCCCGCAGCCGCTCGGCGATCAGCCGGTAGTGCTTGGCCTCGTCGCCCACCTGCCGCGCCAGCGCCAGCTTGACGTCGACGTCATCGGTGGTGACGAGCCAGCGGGCGGCGATCTCGGTCGCCTCGATCTCGTTCTTCAGGGCCACCTTCAGGAGGTTGAGCACGTTGAGGTCGCCTTCGACCTCCGGCTTCAGGGTGTCGTCGGGGGAGAGCCGGCTCAGGAGGGCGTGGTTCTGGGCGTCGAGCTGCCTGACGAATTCCTCGGCGGTCATGAAGTCACTCCCTCGCGGAGCAGGGCCGGCAGCTCCGCGGTGAGCGTCTCCTTGGTCACGACCCGCCCGCAGCGCCCGTGCCAGGGCTGGGTCTGCCGGGCGAGCGCGTGGGTGGTGAACCCGAGCACCGGCAGGCGCTGGGCCTCGGCCGCCCGGAAGATCCGCTCATAGTCCAGGCCCGCGGTCAGGTCGAGCAGGACGAACCGCGGCGCGCCGCCCACCGCCTCCTCGACCTCCTGGGGGCCCCGCGCAAAGGCCACCGCGACACCGGCGAGCCGCGCCGTCTCCCGGATGCGCGCGACGAAGAACAGGTCCTTCACCACGGCCAGGACGTGGCCGCCGGGGGCGGAGCCGCGCGGACGCGCGCCGGCCGGGAGGGTATGGGGGGCCACGTCCGGGCGCCCCCTGTGGGGGGTAGGGGGGGCCATGTCGGGGGCCCCCATGTCCTTAATCGGCCTGCTCCCGGGTGCCAAGCCAGTGCCTCTGCCACTCGGCGATGTGGCTGAGCGTGGAGAGATTGCGCATGCGGTCGAGGTAGACGGTGCCGTTGAGGTGGTCGCTCTCGTGCTGGATCACCCGCGCGAAGAAATCCTTCGCCGTCAGCTCGACGCGCGCGCCCTCGCGATCGAGACACTGCAGCCGCACGGCCGTGTATCTCGGGACCACGCCCCGCATGTCGGGCACGCTCAGGCACCCCTCCCACCCCTCTTCCATCTCCTCGCCGAGCGGCGTTACCACGGGGTTGATCACCACCGTCAGCGGGATGAGCGGGGCGTCGGGGTAGCGCGGGTTGCCCTGGACCTCGATCACGGCGATCTGCTGGAGCGCATGCACCTGGTTGGCGGCGAGCCCCGCGCCGTCGTACTCGCGCATGGTCTCGATGAGGTCGTCGATGAATCGCTGGATCTCGGGGGAGCGGATGGCGTCCACCGGAACCGGCCGGGCCTGCTGGCGGAGGACGGGATGACCGAGCCGCGCGACCTTCAGAATCGCCATGACGCCGGAAATTGTAGCACGCGGGTCAGCCCTCGCGGCGCCCGCTGCCGCCGCATTGGCCGCCGCATTGGCCGTTTGACGACGCGGGGTCGCCCGTCTAGACTGCCGCCACTCCACTAACCGGTCGAACCATCCCCAACTGCTTCGGCGATGGGCCGGGCTGGCCCACGGAGGAGTCCCCGCCATGAGAACCCGATGGCTTGCCGTGTCGATCGCGCTCACCATCATCCTCGCCGCGCCAGGGCTGCGGCCCGCGGCATGGGCCGAGACGTTGGTTGAAACCAACTTCGACAGTCGACTGAATGTGCAGTTCCGGGTCTCCGAGGCCGCGCTCAAGAGCTGGGTGCCGGCCCCGTGGCAGATCAACCCAGCGAGCAGCGGCCCGGGGAAAGATGCCAACCTCACGATGGTCCTCCTGCAACGGCTCCTGGTTCTCGGCCCAGAGGGGAAGCCGACCCCCGGAGCGACGCACCGGACGGTCGCTCTCGTCGTGCCCGCGAAGAACACGCAAACCGACGAATCGGCTCCCGTGGTTATCCGCGTCTTTACGGCAGATCCACAAGGCGTGCCAGGACCCTACAAGAACTCGGTCAAGGCCAGCGTCCGGCGGGAGCTCACGCTCAAAGGGGACGGGAACGAACCAGGCGCAGGAAGCGAGCACTGGCAGATGCAAACGAACGGGGGCAGCATCGAGGTCCAGCTCGCCTACCAGCGAGGCGTCCCGTCACGTGGCAGATCGGACAGCAAAGTCTATTCGGGGATCGAGCCGACATTCTTCCGTCTGTACCGCGTCGACCAGGGCATGGACGTCGTCAAGAGCGTCCCCGCCGGCATCGATCGGGTGCAGAGCTACCGCTTCCGATCGACGGTCACCGAGCTGGCGCGCCTGTTCGACGGGAGCGAGCAGCTCGTCGCGATTTCGGTCATCCCCTGGTACTTCCGCGAGGTCCGGCTGCCGTAGCTCGCCGGAGTGCCTCTCACGGACGCCGGACGCGCGCCCGGCGTCCGTGGGACCGCGCTCACTTCACTCAGGCTCGCCTCGCACGCGCTCCGCCTGCGGCTCCCCGGCCGTGCTGCGGCTCGCACTACTTTACTCAGGCTCGCCTCGCGCGCGCTCCGCCTGCGGCTCCCCGGCCGTGCTGCGGCTCGCGCTACTTCGCCTCGATGCGTCCGACGTTGCGCACGCCCTCGGCCAGGCGCCGGGCGTCGGCCTCGAAGAACTTCCTGAACTCCTCCCCCTGCTTGAAGGCGATCGGCGTCTCGAGCTTGTCCATCGCCGTTTTGAAGTCGGAATCGTTGACGGCGACGCGGAGCGCGTCGCGCAGCTTCTGGAGCACGGGCTCGGGCGTGCCCGTGGGCGCGAAGAGTCCGGCCCAGATGTAGAACTCAGCCTCGGCATAGCCCAGCTCCTTGAACGTCGGCACCTCCGGCAAGGCCGCCACCCGCTTGTCCCCCCATCCCGCCAGCGGCCGGAGCTTGCCCGCCTTGATATGGGGCAGGATGACGGCGGGGCCGGAGGCGAGCGCGTCGACGTGGCCGCCCAGGATGGCGGTCAGCGCGGGGCCGGCGCCGGCGTAGGGCACGTGACGGAGCTTGATCCCGGCGGCGTGCTGGAGGAGCTCCATCGCCATGTGGAGGGTGCCGTACACGCCCGATGAGCTGAAGGAGATCTGCCCCGGGCGCTTCCGCGCGTCCTCGATGAACTCCCGGGCCGTCTTCCAGGGGCTCTCGGCGCGGACCACCAGGATGGTCGGGTCGGCCGAGATGAGGGCGAGCGGCTCGAACTGGTCCACGGTAAAAGCGGGCGGCCGGCCGAAGAGCTTGTCGGCCTCGGGAATGATCGAGATCGATGAGAGCGCCAGTAGCAGCGTGTAGCCGTCGGGCCGGGAGGTCGCCACGTACTGCATACCCACCGCGCCCGCGGCCCCGGTCTTGTTGACGACACCGACCGGGTTCCGGAGCACCTTCTCCAGGGCTACCCCCACCGGACGCGCGGTCAGGTCGGCCACGCCGCCCGGCGGAAACGGGGCCACGATGGTGATGGGACGCGAGGGATAGGCCTCCTGGGCGGCGGCCGGAGCCGACGTGCACAACACCAGGAGCAGCGCCAGCGCGATACGGCCGGGGGTCATAGCTCCTCTCCTTTTTCGGCCAGGGCGAGCCTCGCACGCCAGTCCAGGCCGCGCGAGACGAGGGGCTTGAGGCTCAGCAGGACGAGCGCGGCGCCGACCGCCAGCAGCACGGCGGAGATCGGGCGAACCACCAGGATCGTGTAGTGCCCATCGGACATCGCCAGCGACTGTCGGAGCGCCATCTCGATCATGGGGGCCAGGATCACGCCCAGCACGATCGGGGCCGTCTCGAAGTCGAGCTTGCGCAGGAGGTAGCCGAGCACCCCCGTCGCCAGCATGATCCAGACGTCCACCACGCTGTTGTTCACCGCGTAGACGCCGAGGATGCAGAAGACCAGGATGCCGGGGTACAGGAGCGGGTACGGCACCCGCAGGAGGTTCACGAAGAGCCCCACCAGCGGGAGGTTCAGGATCAGCAGCACGACGTTGCCCACGTACATCGAGGCGATGAACCCCCAGAAGAGCTCGGGCTGCTGCTTGATCAGCAGCGGGCCCGGGGACACGCCGTGCACCATCATCGCGGCCAGCATCACCGCGGGGATCGGGCCCGAGGGAACGCCCAGCGCCAGCATGGGCACGAAGGCCCCCGACGTGGCCGAGTTGTTGGCCGACTCCGGCCCCGCCACGCCGGCCACGGCGCCCTTGCCGAACTCCTCCGGCCGCCTGGCGAGCCGCCGCTCGACGGCGTACGAGACGAAGCTCGAGATGATGTGGGCCGAGCCCGGGATGATGCCGATCAGAAAGCCCAGCACGGTGCCGCGCGCGATCGGCATGGCGGAGTCTCGCCACTCCTGGCGCGACGGCAGCAGCTCGCGCAGCCGGGGCTTGATGACGTCGGGGGGCTTTGCCTGCCCCGCGGTGGCGAGGATCTCGCTGAGGCCGAAGAGGCCGACGGCGACGGGCACCACGCCGATGCCGTCGCCCAGCTCCACGACCCCGTAGGCGAAGCGGAAGTAGCCCGTCATCTGATCGATGCCGATCATGCCGAGGAGCAGGCCCAGGGCCGCCATCGTCAGGGCCTTGAGCATGGAGCCGCCGCTCATGTAGGCGAGCACGAGCAGCCCCAGCAGGAGCAGCGCGAAGTACTCCGGGGGCCCAAAGCGCAGGGCAAAGGACGCCAGCGGCGGGGCCAGGAACATCAGCCCCACCACGCTGGCCGTCCCGGCGACGTAGGAGCCCACCGCGGCGATGGCCAGCGCGGCCCCCGCCCGCCCCTTGCGGGCCATCGCGTAACCGTCGATGCACGTCATCACCGAGGCCGCCTCCCCGGGAATGCGCATGAGGATCGAGGTCGTGGAGCCCCCGTACATCGCCCCGTAGTAGATGCCGGCCAGCATGACGATGGCGTTCGTCGCGTTGAGGCCGAAGGTCGCCGGCAGGAGCAGGCTGATGCCCGCCAGCGGCCCCACGCCGGGCAGGACGCCCACCACCGTCCCGATGAAGCAGCCGACGAACGCGTACAGGAGCACGGGGGGCGAGAGGGCAACCGTGAAGCCGAGGTAGAGGTTCTGAAGGGTCTCGAGCATCAGACGGCGCTCACAAACCGAACGGCCCGCGGGGAAGCTGCACTCTCAGCAGCGTGTCGAAGAGGTAGAAGGTCCCGGCCGCCAGCGCCAGGCTGAACACTACGGTCAGCAGCAGCCCCTTCCGCTCCACGACGCCGACCAGGAAGGCGAGGGTGACCGTGACCGTCGGGCGGTAGCCGAGCCGCTCGAGCGCCAGCGCGGCGAAGGCGCAGGCGCCCAGGATCGCGACGCCGTGGCGCCACTCCGACCAGCCCACTGCGCCCAGGCGCGCGGCGCCGCCACCCCAGACGCAGAGGCAGATGCCCGAGCCCAGCAAGATGAGCGCGAGCAGCACGGGCATGTAGGCGGGCCCCGGATTGCGGAGCGTCCCCAGCGGGAGCTTGCGACTCTCAACGAGCACACCCAGCGCAAACACGACGAGGACGCAGCCGGCGACGCGATCGGTGGTCAGCATGACGCCGGGATT
>MNEF01000115.1 GCA_001917535.1 Candidatus Rokubacteria bacterium 13_1_40CM_69_27 | reverse complement strand
GCGGCGATCCGCGACGCGCTGCTGGCGTGGGCCACGCCGCCGATGCTGGCGGCGATGCACGTGGTCAATTACGCGGGGGACTGGCGGGTGATCCTGCCGGGGACGCTGCTGCTCTTCGTCGTCTTCGCGCGGGCCCGCGTGCGCTGGTGGATCTGGCTCGGGCTGATGGTGGCGGCGCCGATCGCCGAGTGGACGCTGAAGCGCGTGATCGGCCGGCCGCGTCCAGAGGACGCGGCCCTCGGCTTCCCCAGCGGGCACGCGACGGCGGCGGCCGCCTTCTTCGGTGCCGTCGTCTACCTGGCCGGGGCGCTCCCGTCCCGGACGGCCCGCCTCGTCGTGCGGGGGCTGGCACTCGCCGCGGTCGTGCTGGTGGGGGCGGCGCGGGTGATGTTGCGCGCCCACTGGCCCTCCGATGTGCTCGCGGGGGTCGCGCTGGGCCTGACGCTCGCCGCGGCGGCGGCGCTGGCCGCGACGCCGGGGACGCGCCTCAGCGAGGAGGGCTGAGCGGCGACGGGCCGCCGCCGAGGGCGGCGGCGACGACCTCGCGGATGTTCTCGCGCTTGAAGGGCTTGGCGACGACGTAATCGACGCCGCGGGCCTCCGCCTCCGACGGGTCGATCCGGTCCCCCCAGCCCGTCACCATGGCGACCGGCGTACCGGGGCGTCGGAGCTTGACGAGCCGGGCGACCTCCCAGCCGGATACGCCGGGCATGCCGAGATCGGTGATCACGAGGTCGAAGGACTCGTGGTCGAACCGGGCCAGACCGGACTCGCCGTCGGTGCAGACGACGGCCTCGTGGCCGTCGCGGGTCAGCAGGTCGTGGAGCACGTCGCCGACCTCCCGCTCGTCGTCAATGACGAGCACCCGCCCCTTGGCCGGCGTCCGCACGGTCACCCGCACCGGAGCCTCCCGATGACCCTCGCCGCCGATCGGCAGCCGGATGAAGAACGTGGTGCCGTGCCCCAGCCGGCTCTGCACGTCGATCTCGCCCCTGTGGCGGGTGATGATGCCGTACACCACGCTGAGACCGAGACCGGTGCCCCGCTCGCCCTTGGTGGTGAAGAACGGATCGAAGATCCGCTGGCGCACGTCCTCCGACATCCCCACGCCGGTGTCGCTGATGGCGCAGACGGCGTGGCTGCCCTCGACCCCGGTGCGGAGCGCGATCTGCCCGCCCTCGGGCATCGCGTCGAGCGCATTGAAGATGATGTTGGTCAGCGCCTCCCGGATCTCCGAGGGGTCGCCGGCCACGACGGGCGTCGGTCTCGTTTCCACCACCACCTCGTACTTGATCCCCTTGGACTGGGCCTCGTCCTTCCACCGCGAGCGGGTGACCTCCACGATCTCCTCGACCAGCTGGTTGAGGTGCACCTGCTGGAAGGGCCGGGCCCGCCGCATCCGGGTGAACTCCTGGATGCGCTTGACCGTCTGGGCGGCATCCAGCGCGACCTTGATGATGACGTTGAGCTGCCGCTGCAGCTCCGGGTCCTCGGTCTCGTTGAGCAGCACCTCGGCCCGGCCCACGATGATGGCCAGCACGTTGTTGAAGTCGTGGGCGACCCCGCCCGCCATCTCGCCCAGCGCGCGGAGGCGCTCGCCCTGGACGATGCGCTGCTGCGACTCCTCCACCGCCCGCAGGGCGGCCCGTAGATCGCCGTAGAGGCGGCTGTTCTCCAGGGCGATGGCCGCCTGATCGGCGAAGGTCTGGAGCAGCGCGACCTCGGCCTCGGAGAAGTTCCGGCCCGCCTCGTCGCAGATGCCGATGACGCCGACGATCTCGCGCTTCACCCGGAGCGGCACGGCCAGGTACGCGCTGAGGCCCAGCTCCTCGACGTGGCGCCGCATGTCCGCGGGGAGGTTGAGGCCGGGGTCGCCGAAGACGTCGGCCGACCAGACGGGTCGTCCCTCCACGACCGCCCGACCCACCACGCCGACGCCGGCCGGGATGACCGGCAACAGCCGCCCCAACGTGCGGGCGTCGCCCTTGGACGCGATGAGCTTGAGCGACCCGTCCGGCTGCTGCAGCCGGAGGACGGAGAACCGGCCGCCCAGCAGGAGCAGCGAACTTTCCACGATCCGCTCGCCCACGTCGGCGGCGTCCAGGCTCTCGGTGAGCATCCGGGCCAGCCGGGCCAGCTCCTCGGCCTCGCGGCGGCGGCGCGTGGCCTCGGAGTAGAGGCGCGCGTTCTCGATGAGCATGGCGGCCTGGTCGCTGATGCCCTTGACGAGCCGGATCTCCTCGGGCGTGAGCTGGCGCCGCTCCTCCCACCAGATGACGAAGAAGCCGCCGATCGGCTCGCCCTTGACGATCATCGGCACGAACAGCAGGGACCGGTGGGGAAAGCGCGCGAAGCTCTCGCGGTCGATCCGCGGATCGCTGGCGGCGTCGCTCGACCAGACCGCCTCGCGCGTCCGCCACGTCTCCTCCATCGCCGGATGGCCCTCGATGGGGATGGGGAACTCCATGAACTTCTGGTGGAGGTCCTTGGGCACGCGATAGCCGGCGATGGGGCGGAGACACTTGTGCTCGGCATCGGCGAGGTAGGCCCCGACCATGTCGGCCCCCAGCGTCCGCGCGATCTCCCGCGCGACGCGACGCATGGTCTCCGTGGGATCCAGCGTCGAGCTCAGCGCCTTGGTGATGTTCAGCAGCGTCTCGGTCTCCCGAAGGCGGGTCTGCGTCTGCTGGAAGAGGCGGCCCTTGTCGATGGCGACCGCCGCGTGGGCCGCGATGCCCCGGGCCAGGGCGATCTCCTTGGGCGTGAAGGCGTGGGGCCGGCCCGGCGTGTGGACGCCGATGGCGCCCATGAGCCGGCCGCCACTCACGAGCGGGATGATCAGCATCGAGCGGATCCCGAACACGTCGGCCAGGACCGGCGAGAGCTGGAAGTCGGGCGCGCCCGCTTCGAGGATGATCGGGTCCTGCGTCCTCAACGCCGACAGCATGGACGGCAGCCGCGACGTCTCGGTCAGGGCCAGGAACGCCGGGCGGCTCTCGTCGGGGAGCCCGAAGGCGGCGGTCGGGATGAGATGCTCGTGACCCGGGTCCGAGAGGAAGAGCAGGCACTGGGTGCCGCCCAGCAGCTCGGCGGTGGTGCGGACGACGGTGTGGAGCACCTGGTCGAGGTCCTGCACGCCCTCGATGGCCTCGGCCAGCCGGAGCAAGGCGGCCGAGATCTCGGCTTCCTCCCGCTGGGCGGCGAACAGCCGCGCGTTGTCGATGGCCAGGGCCGCCTGGGTGGCCAGGGCCCGGAGGAACTCGATCTCCTCCAGAGGGAAGTTGCGCGGCTCCCGGTGCAGGAGCTTGAGGAGGCCCAGCGTCCGTTCCTTCACCGCCACCGGCACCGCCAGCATCGCCTGGTAGCCCAACTGGCGTACCAGGGACGTCGCGCGCCAGGTGGGGTCGGCGGCCAGGTTGGCGTAGACGAGCGGACGCCGGTCGCGAACGGCCAGACCGGTGAGGCTCGTCCCGATGCTCAGCCGGCCGACGGCCAGCAGCTCCGGCTCCACCTCCGAGGCGCCCCGGATCACGAGGTCGTCGCCCTCGATGAGCAGGAGCAGCGCGGAGTGCATTCCCATCAGCCGGCGGGCCTCTTCGGCGATGCGCGGCAGCAGGCGCTCGAGATCGATCTCGGTCGCCAGCTCGCGGCTCAGAGCCACCAGGGCGTCCTGGCGCCGCTCGAGGCTTCGCCGCACGGTGATGTCGCGCGCGCTGCCGAGAATCGCCACCGGCGCGCCGTCCTTGCAGACCGCGCGGACCACGGCTTCCAGAATCAGGCGCCCGCCGTCCTTGCCGATGAACTCGGCGGTGAACGATTCCACGGGGCGCTCACCGGTGGCGATGCGCCGGACCATCTGGACCGCGCGCTCGCGGTCCTCGGGCGCCAGGAACTCGGCGATGTTCATGGTCAGCAGCTCTTCGCGCGTGTAGCCGCTGGCCCGAGCCCCGGCTTCGTTGATCTCGAGGATCCGGCCCTCGAGGTCGTGGAGGTACACGATGTCGATGACGTTCTCGAAGAGCTCGCGGTAGCGCGTCTCGGAGACCGCCAGCCGCTCGCGGGCCTCGCGCTCGGCCGCCAGCAGCCGGGCGTTTTCGAGGGCGATGGCCGCCTGCCGGACCATGCCCTCTGCCAGGCGGATCTCGTCGGCCGTGAACACGTGGTGCCGGCGCGTCCACACGATGGCGAAGCCGCCGACGATCTCGTCCTTCACCCGCATGGGCAGGACCAGGACGGACTTGTGGGGCACGAGCCGCAGCAGCGGGTGCTCGAACCGCGGGTCGGCCTTGCTGTCGGTCGCGTACACCGGCGACCCCAGGGCCCGGATGCCATCCATCAGCGCGTTGCCGGTGGGCAGCAACGCCCCCGACAGCTCGCCGAAGATGTCCCGGGGGATGTGATAGCCGGCCAGCGGCACCAGCTGGTCCCGCGTCGGGGCCAGGCGCCAGGCGCCACCCATGTCCGCGTCCAGCGCGCGCACCAGCTCCCGGATCGTCCGGCGTGCCACCTCCGAGATGTCCAGCGTCGAGCCGACGGCGCGGCTGACGCTGAGCAGCGTCTCCGTCTGGCGCAAGCGCTGCTGGGTTTCCGCGTAGAGCCGCGCGTTGCGGATGGTGGCGGCGGCCGAGGTGGCGAGCGCCTCGGTCAGGGCCACCTCGTCCGGAGAGAACTCTCGACGCGTGCGGCTGCCGACGATCAGGACGCCGACCGCCTCGTCCTGAAGCAGCAGCGGCACGCCCAGGAACGACGCGAAGCCCTCCTCCCGGATGTAGTCGGGGTACTTGACCCGGTGATCGGACGCGAGATCGGGCAGCATCAGCGGCACGCGCTGCTCGAGGATCCAGCCAACCGTGCCTTCCCCGCGCCGGAACGTCATCTCCCGTGGCTCGGGGCCCCGCACGTCGCCGGCGCGGGCGGCGAACCGCAGATCGCCCGTGGGCTCCAGCAGCCAGATGCGCACGAGATCGCCGGACAGACGGCTGCGGACCAGCTCGGCCAGCCGATGCAGGACCTCCGACAGGTCGAGGGTCCCGGTGAGCAGCCGCCCCGCCTCGACGAGGCTCTCCTCCTCGGCCGCCCGCTGCTCCATGCCCCGGTACAGCCGCGCGTTCTCGACCGCGCTGGCCACCTGGTTGGCGACGATCTTGAGCAGCTGCTCCTCGTCGGACCTGGCACCCGACGGGAGGATGTGGCGCGCGGTCATGACGCCGAGCGAGCGACCGCGCACGGCCAGCGGAAGGGTCCACTCCACCTCCGTCCACTCGTCGGCCGGCCCGGCGCCGGTGGCGGCCAGCAGGCCGCGCGGTCGTTCGACGGGCTCGCCGGCGGCGACCACGCGGACGCCGGCCGGATCGCTCAGCTCGACCACCAGGCCCGTGGTCCCCAGCGCGCGGGCCAGGGCGGGCAGGAGGCGTTCGAGCAGCGGGACGACGCCCATCTCGGAGGTGATGTCTTGCACGGCCGCGTGGAGGTCCTCGAGCTGGACGGCCCGGCGCACGAAGTGGTGGTTGAGGCGCTTCAGCTCCTCGACCTGGCTGACCAGGCGGTAGACCAGCCGCTGGTTCAGCTCCCGGAGATAGGGGCCGGCCTCGTGCTCATCCACGCGCTCGCGCTTGCCGCGCAGGAACTCCGTGATCTGCCGCGGAAAGGCATCCACGTCGATCGGCTTGTGGATGTAGCCGTCGCACCCCGCGACGAGCGTCCGCTGGCGGTCACCGTCCATGGCGTAGGCGGTGACGGCGATCACCGGCGTGCCGCTGAGGCTCGGGAAGGACTTCAAAATGACGCCGACCTCGTAACCGTCGACGCCCGGCAGGTTGATGTCGAGCAGGATCAGCGCCGGCTCCTCGCGGAGCGCCGCCTCGATGCCCGACAGCCCGTCCTCGGCTTCCACCAGGGTGTAACCCTCGGCCTCCAGCAGCGCCCGCACCAGCGCGCGGTTCTCGGGATTGTCCTCGATATGCAGGATCTTCGTCGACCGGCGGTCGCGTTGGGGCGCCCGCACGCTCATGGCTTGCCCGTCGCTGGCGCCGGCAGCGGGAGCGTGAAGTGGAAGGTCGAGCCGAAGTTCTCGCGGCTCTCCGCCCACATCTGGCCGCCGTGCAGCTCGACGAACTTCTTGCTGATCGCCAGGCCCAGCCCCGTGCCCCCGGCCTGTCGGGCCAGCGGGTTTTCCAGCCGCTCGAAGGGCTCGAAGAGCCGCGACAGGTCCGCCTTGCGGATGCCCACCCCCGTGTCGCTCACGCTGACGTGCACCACGCTGTCTTCCCGGCGCCCGCGGACGATCACGCGGCCGCCGGCCGTGAACTTCACGGCATTGGAGAGCAGATTCAAGAGCACCTGCTTCACCTTCGTGCGGTCGCCGACGACACGCGACAGCTCCACCGGAACGTCCGTCTCGATCTTGATCGGCTTGCCGCGGGCCAGCGGCGTCGACGACTCCACACACTCGTCCACCAGGTCGTGGAGGTCGAACTCTTCGTGCCGTACGTCGAGCTTGCCGGCCTCGATGCGGGAGATGTCGAGGATGCTGTTGATCAGCTGGAGCAGGTGCGTGCTGCTGTTGTAGACCGACCGGACGTAGGTCTCCTGCTTTTCGTTCAACTCGCCGTCCAGACGGTTGAGCAGCACCTTGGAGAAGCCGATGATGGAGTTGAGCGGCGTGCGCAGCTCGTGCGACATGCTGGCCAGGAACTGCGACTTCAGACGGCTGGCCTGGACGAGGCGGGCGTTGGTGCCCCCCAGATCCTCGTAGAGCCGCGCGTTCTCGAGGGAGATGGCCGCCTGGTTGGCGAGCAGGGAGAGGACCTCCAGCTCCTGCTGGTCGAAGATCTCGCCCGACAGCTTTTCACCGACCAGGAGGATGGCCACCAGCCGGTTCTCGATCTTGAGCGGCACGATCAGCGAGGCCGTGATCTCTTCCAGCTCGGCCTCGGTGGCCTCGAAGTACCCGGCCAGCTTCGGGTTCAGCTTCGCCTCCTCCTTGACGAGCACCCCTTCTTCCGTCGTCAGCCACCGGACGATGGGGCTGTCGGTGGGCAGCGGGCTCACCCGCAGCGGCGTGTCGAGGGCCATCTCCTTCCGGTAGGGGACGAAGGTCTGCGTCGGCTCGTCGCGGGTCATGAGCACGCAATGGGTCAGCGGGATGCCCCGGACGAGCCCCTGGACGAGCGTGTCGACCAGCTCGTCGAAATTGAGGATAGCGCTCATGCGCTTGCTCAGCGCCAGCAGGGTCTCGTAGCAGCCCTGCCGGCGCGAGAACATGAGCCGCTCGACCGCCAGCTCGAGACGCTGGCCGATCGGGCTCAAGAGCATGGTCATGAGAATCCCGAGGGGGACGGCTATCCAGACCGCGCTCTGCGCCTCCAGGTCGAAGTAGTTCTCCAGCGTCCGGGTGAGGAGGGCCAGGAAGGCGGTGAGGGTGATGCCCACGCCACCATAGACCGCCGTCTTCTTCACCGCGACGTCCACGTCGAAGAGGCGGTAGCGGACGATCGAGGTCCCGAGCATCAGCGCGAAGAACATGTTGGCCGGGATCCCGATGGGGTAGATCTGGTCCGCCTCGGGAAAGGAGCGGGCCATGATGAACCGGAGGAAGTCGACGCCGCCCCCCAGAAGGCTGATGAAGGAGCCCAGCAGGACGAGCCGGGCCCGGTTGCGACGGAAGCTCGAATCGATCGTCCGGTACGCCCTCAGCAGCTGCGCGATGCCGTAGAGGAGCAGCGCGTTGAAGTAGACGAAGAAGGGGACGTACAGGAGGCCGGTGGCCGGCGCCCAGCCCCAGTAGGTCAAGGTGGCCCCCCGCATGAACACGCTGGAACCGCTGAGATTGATGACGGTGAAGACGAGCGACGTCGTATAGGCCAGCAGCAGCGACCGGCGGTGCAGGACCGTGGCGTCCAGGAAGATGAGGACGAAGTGGTAATACAGGGCGGGGATCGCGATCACTCCCACGTGGATGAGCACTTCCCAGAAGTACGCCACCGATTCGTCGCTGCTCTGGCGGAGCATGAACACTCCGAAATTCCAGAGCGCCAGCGCGGAGACGAAATAGGTGAAGATCCGGTTCAGCCGGCTGCCCGGGTTGCGCAGCAGCGAAATGCTGGCCAGCGAGACGTTCAGCAGGAACGCGATGAGGGGAAGAAGCTTATGGAGGCTCACCCGGCCCCTCGTCGCTCACGTAGGGAAAGTGAAAGTGCTCCTGATCGACCTCTTTCTTCCGCTGCTCCTCCAGCTCCTCTCGGAGGATCCCGAACACCAGGACGTCGAAATGCTGCCCCGCGTGATACCCGGCCTTGCGGAGCACCCCCTCCTGCCGGAAGCCGTGCCGCCGGAGGGAGTTGATGGAGAGCAGGTTGTACTCGTACACCTTGGCCTCGATCCGTCGGAGCCCGAGCACGTCCAGCCCGTAGGCGCAGACGAGCTTGCCGGCCTCGACGCCGAAGCCCCGGCGCATCGCCTTCTCATCGGTGAGTATCGTCTCCAGGAACGCGTAGCCCTCGATCAGGTGGATGTTGAAGAGGCGGACCAGCCCCAGGGGCTTCTTCGCGCGTGGCTCGGTCCGCCGGACGGCCATGATGACCAGCACCACCTGGGTCGGGTCGTTGAGGCACGCCTCGTAGAAGGAGGGGTGCTTGTCGTAGGCGTGCTTGTAGGTGCGCAAGAACTCGCTGCCGACCATCCGCTCGAGGAACGGATCCTCCGCCCACTCGGACAGCTCGTCGAGGTCGCCGGGGGCCAGAGTACGGAGAAAGACGCGTCGGCCCCTGGCGATGACGACCCCCCCCTCCGCCGTGACCCCAGGCGTCGCGTCCGGCGCTGGCTCCCGCCGCGGCGCTTCCACTTCGATCACGCCTCGGGCTCGTCCCACCGCGGGACTATCATGACATCACCGGGGTGCGAATCGAGCAGCATTCGGGCGTCGATGAGGGCGGCACCCTCCGGCGCCTCCTTAGGCCTGAGCACCCGCGACGTTACGGGCGCGGACCCAGGCCAGCAGGCTGAGATCGGCCAGAAACGTCGCCCGCACTTCCAGGACTTCGAAGCCAGCCCGCGCCAGGAGTCGCTCGAATTCGTCCCGATTGAGGTACTGCGGCTCGTACTGCCGGAACATCTCGAACGTGGCGGTCGGCACCAGCCACCGGAGCGCCCGCGCCGCGGCGCCCAACCCTTGCCGCGCCCGGATCTGCCGGAACGTGCGGACGACCCGGGCCGGCCGCGCATAAGTCAGGAAGACACCGTGCCCGCCGGCTTTCAGCGCGCGCCGACAGGCCTCGAGCACTCCGAGCGGATTCGGGTGCCAGTAGAGCGTGTGCATGCTCACCAGGGCGTCGAAGCTCCCCGCGCCGGGGACGGGGTCGCGCGCCACGTCCAGGTGGTGGAAGGCGACGTTCCTCGCCGACCCGTAGCGCCGCCGCGCCACCGCGACGAGGTGCTCCACCGCGTCGAGGGCGACGACGGCGTAGTCGTCGCGGGCCAGCCTGGCCGCCACCGTGCCCGTGCCGCAGGAGACGTCGAGGACCCTGACAGCGCTCCGGGGCGATCCAGTCCGGCCCGAGCGCCCCACGTACGCCGCCACCTCGTCCAGCAGCATCTGGTACGGCGGGAACCCACGCACGATGGCGTCGTAGGTGAGGCCGTAGCCGACGGCCGCCAGGCGTTCGAGCGCGCCCCGAAATGGGGTGGAGGCCGCCGCGTCTTTCCAGGCCAGGGTCCCCGGCTCCTTCACATCTAGTCCTTGGTGCCCTTCCGCGCCCACACCAGCAGGCTGGCGGCGTTCAGGAAGGTCCGTCGCATCTCGAGCACCGTAAAGCCTGCCTCGTGTAGCTCGCGCGCGAAGACCTCCTCGTCCCAGTAGTGCGGGCCGATCCGCTTGCGGCCCATCTCGAAGACCGCGTTCGGCCCGATCCACAGCAGAGAGCGGGAGGCCGCCAGCAGCCCGTCGCGCCGCGTGACATCGCGAAACGTCGAGACCAGCCCGATGCGGCGCGTATGGTTGACGAAGATGGCGTGCCCGCCGGGCCTGAGGATGCGACAGGCCTCCGCGAGCATCCGGCGGGGCTCGGGGTGCGCGTAGAGCGAGTGGATGCTGACGATCTGGTCGAACGCCCCCTCCCAGAAGGTGTTGCCTAGCGCCAGATCGGCGTGCTGGAAGGCCAGGTTCGACAGGCGCTTGGCCCGGCGCTTCTCGCGGGCCAGCTCGATCAACCCCCCGTAGGGATCGATCCCCACCACCGAGAACCCCGCCTCGGCCAGGATGCAGCTGAAGTTGCCGGGCCCGCACCCGACCTCCAGGACCCGCACGTCACGGCGCTGGGCGCCTTCCGGCACGGAAGCTTCCACACGGGTCAGCACCTCACGCTGGAGCGCCTGGTACGGCTCGAACTGCTCGAAGATGTAGTCGTAGACGACGCCATAGCCGACGGACACCGTACGGTCGAGGCCCCACTGCAGGCCCCTGAGGATCGATCGCATGACCCGACCGGGGGCGTCCATTCCCTTTCCTGTCTCCGCGCGCGAGAGCATGAGCGCCTCCTAGGTCCGGCCCTGAAGGGCCTGTCCGACGGCGGTGCGCAACTGCTCGCGTGTGAACGGCTTCAGCAGAATCGCGTTGAACCCCATCTCCGTCGCGTCCTCCACCACGTCCGAGGATCCGTGCCCCGTGAGCAGCATGAAGGCCATGTCGGGTCGGATCGCCCGGGCTTGCTCGAAGACCTGGAAGCCGTTCATCTCCGGCATCTTGTAGTCCACGATCACGAGGTCGAAGGGTTCCTTGCGAACGAGGTCGACCGCTCCGTCACCACGGTTGGCGCCCTTGACGGCGTATCCCAGGGACTGAAGCATGTTCACGCAGAGCACCACCACCTCGCCCGCGTCATCCACGACGAGAACCTTCTGCTTACCGCCGGGAAGGCTCATCGATCTCGGCCCGGGCGGGTGCCTAGTGAAAATGCACTAGGGAGATCGCCCGGGGACGCCGGCACTCCACGAGGGTCCTGACCGCCCGACACTCTGGACATCGTTAGCCTTTCCGCCCGACTCCAGGGGCGCAGAACTGGTCAACAGGGTCGTTCTATCAGACTTATCAGGCTTGCCGGCGGGCTGTCAAACGGCCCTTCCCCCGGGCTCACTTGCGCGACCACTGGCCCGAGTCGTCCTGCACCCACGCCCCAGCCGGCGCCCGCTCGCGGTTGGCCTTGGCGAAGGCGGCCTGAACTCGCGCCAGATCGCCGGCGGGCATGTTGTTCTGCTCGACCAGGGTGCGGTAGAGGAACATCCGGTCCCGGTTCTCGGCGGGGACCAGTGCCCCGAGGTTGAGTGGGCAGCCGCTGCCCGGCCGGACCTCGACGAGCCCCTGGCTGTTCTCCCCCAAACACCCTTTCGCCAGCGCCGCCGCCAGTTCCGGGTAGCGGGCGCGGCGGGACTCGACGGCCGCCATCACCTCGGGCGTGCGTGTCTTGAGCTCCGGCGTCTGCGCCTCGGCGACGGCCGGCCCCATCCAGGCGAACCGAGCGGCGGTGGGCTGGTTGGGCGTGGGAGCGGAGCCGTCGCGTTTCGGAGCCGCCGGCGCCGGAACCGACGGCGCGGGCATCCGCACCAGATCCTCGATACCCGAGGCGGCGCTGTCGATCTTCTCCTGCGGGAACGTCACGTTGATCGTCACCGCAAAGCAGCCGGCCACCAGCGGCGCCAGCGCCGGGAGCCAGAGCGGAGCGGCCGGCAGGTGTACGTTCGCGCGCGTCATGGCGTGGTCCCCCTCGTGAACGTGCGCGCCAGCACCGCCAGCGGCACGTTCCGGACATTGATCGCCTCCACCGGAGCCGGAAAGATCCCGAGCCGCTTCTTGCCGCGCAGCGTCAGATCCACGCGCCCGTCGCCCCGACTCAGGCGCAGCTCGCCCTCGAGCGACTCGTACTGGAAAACGCGGAGGTTCTCGAGCGTCAGCCGGAGCACGCCGCTCGACTCCGCCTGTACGGCCGCCGATTCGAGCAGCCGCTCGATAGCGTCGATGCCGACCTCGCCCCCGTCTTCCGAGTCCGTGCGGACGAGGGCGACGAGCCCGTCCGGGGTCGTGTATTGGACGCTGGCCAGATACCGCACCTTCCCCGCAAGGTGTGCCACATTCGAGCCCGACTCGCGGACGAAGCGCGCGAGGTCCACCCCCTGGCCTTCCAGACGGGTGCGGAAGGGCGCTGGGCGCCCGTCGAGGGCGGCCTCGAGCCAGCCCCGGCCCTGCCCTCCGTACTGGGTGTAGGAGATGTCTGGCAGCAGCAGCCGGCCATCCGCGATGCGCGCGGTGCTCGTCGCCTGGCCGAGCGCTAGGCCGTAGCCCGCGACGTGCTCGACCGTCACCGACCCGGCCGGCGTGTCGGCGGTCTCCCCCGACGCCACGGGAACCGTGGCTCGGACGTTCGTGAGCACGACCGGTGCGCCGAGGACGACCTGGGCGCGCGGAAGGTTCGCCGTCAGCGTCCCCTGGAACTCCAGGCTGTCGGCGCTCCGGACCTCCCCCACGATCCGCGCGGAACCCGACAGCATCGCCGCCAGCGGCAGGGCGGGCGCGACCCGGCCGAGGTCGTCCACTTTTCCGTCGACGGCCAGGGGCCACAGCGCGTCCCCACGCGAGGCGCCGGTGAGGACCCCGACAGACTCGCCCTGGCGCGTGAGCGTGAGGGTCGCCGCGTTGACGCGGGCCAGGCGCCGCGGATCGGCGTCCGGGGCCAGGGTCACCGTCGCCTCGAGCGCTGCGTCCAGCGGGAAGGAGCGCAGCGCCGTCGCCGTCAGCCCCCGCGCGAGAAGATCGATCCGGGCCGTCGGCCGGTGGGCCCCGGCGACGCTGGAGAATCGCGCCACCACGCTGCGCGCCGTCGCCTCGCCCGGGGCCGGACTCGCCCCCAGGCGCCGCGACACTCGGAGCATGCTGAACGACTCGACGGTCACCTCGCCGTCCAAAGCGCCGCTGGTCGTCTCGTAAGTCGCCCGACCTCCGAATGGACTGCCGTCGACCGTGCCCCGCGCCGTGCCCGAGATCCGCAGGCCGGCGGTGACTTCGGCCTGGCCCTCGAGATGGACGTCGGCGCCCCAGTCGAGGGCATAGCGGGGCACCGTGAGGCGGCCGCCCCGCGCGTCGTAGCGCGAGGCGAAGTCGATCACGGCCGGCGTCGCCGCCGCGACGACCGTCAGGCGACCCGTCGCCGTCATCTGACCGTCGCGGAGAATGCTGAGTTCGCTGCGCGCGGCCAGCGAGGCGGGGGGCGGCACCGCCGCGGGCCACAGCCCCCCGAGCTGTCGGGGCTCGCCCGCGAGGTCGACCTCGATCCGGACGCCCCCCTCGGCCACGCCCGTGCTCCGGGCATCGACCCTGAGCGCCCGCGCCGGGGCGCCGGGCTCGAGCGCCAGCGCGAGCGTCAGCGCGCCAGCGGTCTTGTCAGCGGTGAGCCCGAAGTGGTGGAGGCCGCCCGCGCGCACGAAGCGCGTCGAGCCCCGCCGCATCGGGTGGGCCGCCAGCGCTCTCGGGAACGGTCACCGAAGTCGCCCTGGCGACCGCCGACACCCGCCGGCCGCTGGGGGCCAGCAGCGGCAGCACGCCGCCTATGACCTCGACCTCACCGATGCGCACGTCCAGCGGGCGCCCGGCCGTCGCCGGCAGCCGGACGCCCCGGAGCCTCAGGCGCGAGCCGTCCATCGCCGCCCGCTCGACGCTGATCGGCAGGCCGGTGCGACTGGCGAGGACGCCGGTCAGGAGACGGCCCAGGCGGCGTTCCTCGCCGAGGACGTACCACGCCACCGCGAGCGCCGCGACGGTCACCGTGGCCGCGAGGGCCAAGACGATCAGCGAACGTCGCGCCCGCACGCTCATAAGCTCACCGTATCAGACGCTCGGCAGACGTCTCCGATTCGCCGGCGCCTCCGGTCAGCCGGAGCGGGTCCGAGGAGGGCTCTAGCAAACTGTCGGAGTACCCTGTGTTCGAGCGCCGGCTTAGCCGGCGCAATCCCGTTCTGGGGGAGGATTGGGAGGGGGCCGTAACGTCCGCCCCCTCCCAGTATTAGTAGCTGCGCGGCAGCCCGAGCACGTGCTCGCTGAGGTAGTTCAGCACCATCTGCTGAGAGATGGGCGCGATCTTGTAGAGACGGATCTCGCGCCACAGACGCTCGACGTGGAACTCCTTGGCGTACCCGTAGCCGCCGTGCGTCTGAACCGCCGCGTCGCACGCGTCGAAGCCCGCCTCGGCCGCCACCAGCTTGGCGGAGTTGGCTTCGGCGCCGCAGGGGCGGCCGTGATCGAAGAGCCACGCGGCCTTCATGGTCATCAGCTCGGCGGTCTCCAGCTTCGCCCACGCCAGCGCCAGCGGGTGAGCAACCGCCTGGTTCTGACCGATCGGCCGTCCGAAGACGACGCGCTCCTTGGCGTACTGGACGGCGCGCTCCAGCGCGGCCCGCCCGATACCGACGGCCTCGATCGCGGTCAGGATGCGCTCCGGATTCAGCGAGTCCAGCAGATGGTAGAAGCCGCGGCCGATCTCGCCGACCACGTTGTCGGCGGGGATCTCGAGGCCCTCGATGAAGAGCTCGTTGGAGTCCACCGCGGCGCGCCCCATCTTTTCGATCTCGCGCACCGTGATCTTGGAGCGGTCGAACTCGGCGAAGAAGAGCGTCATGCCCGTGAACGGCCGGGCGGGATCGCGGGGCGCCGTGCGGGCCAGCAGGAGCATGTGGGTGGCCTGCCGCGCGTTGGTGTTCCACACCTTGCGTCCATGGACGACGAAGCCGTCGCCGCGGCGCTCGGCCCGCGTCTCGATCCGCGACGTGTCCGTCCCCGCGTTGGGCTCGGTGACGCCGAAGGACATGACGATCTCGCCGGTCGCGATGCGCGGCAGATACCGTCGCTTGAGCGCCCCGCTGCCGTGCTTGATGAGCGGCATCGGCGGGAAGACGTAAAAGTGGATCGGCGAGGCGCCACTGGTGCCGGCGCCGGCGGCGCAGATCTCGTGCAGGAGGATGGACGCCTCCGTCACCCCGAGCCCCGAGCCGCCGTACTCCTCGGGAATGATGATCCCCAGCCAGCCGCCGGCGGCGAAGGCCTTGACGAACTCCCACGGGTACTCCGCCTTCCGGTCCTTCTCCAGCCAGTAGTCCGGCGCGAAGGAGCGAGCCAGCGTGGCCACTTCCTTGCGGATCAGCTCCTGCTGCTCGGTAAGCACGAAGTCCATGAGCCGGCCCTCCCGCCCTACGTCCGTCCCTCGCTGATGATCACCTCGAGGCCGGAGCGTCGCTCGCGCGCCAGGTCGCCCGCCTGCGCCCGCCGCTGGGCATCGGTCGACTGGCCCTGCCAGCGCTCGGTCGGCATCCCCCACCAGAGAACGCCCGCCAGCAGGCCAGCGCCGCGATCCCGACGATCGCCGCCATCCGGTTCACCACGTCCTCCTCCCGCGGGTCAGCGCTCCCCGCCATGATGCTCGACACCACGGCCGACGACAACCGCCAAGTGGGCGGCCGGTCGGCCGCCGGCGTCCGCCCGGACCGTGCGCTGAGCACTGGTGCTATCATGGCGCGCCATGGGAGTCCAGGCCCTGTACGCCCTGCAGAACGGGTTCCTGGGCGCCCCGCGCTCGCTGCTGTTTTACGGCGACTTTTCCGCCGAGCGCGCGCAGATTCCCGTCGCCTGCTACCTCGTGCGCGCCACCGACGGCACCATCCTCTTCGACACCGGCCTGTCGCCGCGCGCCGTCCCCGGGCTGCTCCGCAACGACCCGATGGCGTGCTTCACGAACGAGGACCTGCTGGTCCACCGCCTGGA
Source organism: Candidatus Rokubacteria bacterium 13_1_40CM_69_27 (assembly GCA_001917535.1). Classification (GTDB taxonomy): domain Bacteria; phylum Methylomirabilota; class Methylomirabilia; order Rokubacteriales; family CSP1-6; genus MNEF01. Next base: position 5,080 of record MNEF01000115.1, on the reverse strand, counting down.
CGTGCTCGGCCTGGAGGCCGACGACATCGATGTCGTGGTGCTCTCCCATCTGCACTACGATCACGCGGGCGGCGCCGAGCTCTTTGCCCGGTCCGAGCTGGTCGTCCAGAAGGACGAGTACGCGTACGCGCTTTACCCGGCGCCGTTCTTCGCGTCCTTCTATTACCGCAAGAACTTCGACCTGCCCGACCGCCGCTGGCGCCTGCTCGACGGCGACGTCGAGCTGGCGCCGGGGGTGACGGTGTTGCGCACCGAGGGTCATACCCCCGGCCACCAGTCATTGATGGTGGAGTTGCCGGAGACCGGGCCCGTCATCCTGACGGGCGACGCCTGTTACTGGCAGGAGCACCTCGACGCCGAGCGCGTGCCGGGCGTCGTCTGGAACCCGACGCTGGCGCTCCACGCCATCAAGCGGCTCAAGACGCTGGCCCGACTCACCGGCGCTCGGGTCTTCCCGGGGCACGACCCCGAGTTCTGGCGCACGGTGAAGCAGTCCCCTGACGCGTACCGCTGAGTGGCCGGCCGCGGCAGAAGAGCGAGGCTGCCGGAGGAGACCTTCGTGAAGTAGCCGCTACCGCTTCCGCCCGCGGCGGCGCCGCCGCGCCCGGCTCGGCACCTTCGCCCCTTTCCGGCAGCGCCTCGCTGAGCCCGATGGCGACCGCCTGCTTCCGGCTCGTCACCTTCCGGCCGCTCCGCCCGCTCCGCAGCGTGCCGTGCTTGCGCTTGCGCATCGCGCGCTCGACCGATTTTTTGGCCGTCCGTCCGTATCGTGTCATTGTCTCCTCCCGCGCCGTCCCGTGGAGGCGCCCTGTGCAGTCGCCTGCTGCCAGCGGCCGGCGTCAGCTCGTGTGCCTTGCAAAGCACGTGCTGGCGACTGCACTCGGTCGGGGTTCTAGGCGGGACGCCCGGCCAGGACGAGCGGGCGGAGCTCCACGCGGGCGCCGGGCCCGAGCGCCAGCAGCGCGAGCGCGACGGGTGAGACTTCGGCCCGGCCGGCGCCGGCCGGCAGGATCGCGGTGACCCAGGCCCGGAGCGGCGCGCCGCGGGGAGTGACCACCTCGACCACGTCGCCGGGGCCGACGCCGAGCCGGTCGGCGGTGGACCGGTCGAGCGCGATCTGTCGCACCTGAGATTCGTCGAGGTCATCGCGGACGGCCAGCGACGCTACGATGCGGGCCGCCCCGAGCCCGCGGCGCCGCTCGGCCGCGGCGGCGGCGTCGACCGCGCCGGCATGGACGATGACGCCGTACACGCCGTCCGCGGCCGCCGGCGTGATCAGCCCTTCCGTAAGGTCGGCGGCGACCGCCCGGAGGTCGCGCTCGAGCGGATCGCCGTAGCCGCCTCCCCCCGAGCTCTCCATCACGACGATGTCGTCGTGCTGGAGCGGAAAGCCGCTGACCTTGCCGGGGAGAGGCGAGGGCTCGAGCGCGGCCCCCGCGCGGCGGACGTAGAAGCGATTGGGCGCGCCCGCGAGTCCCGCGCAGACGCCGTAGGGACGCAGCAGACTCTTCTCGGCGAGGACCGAGAGCTGAGCGGCGGGGGCCAGCACGCGGATCTCCCGCACCAGGCCGAGCCCGCCGCGCCAGTGGCCGGCGCCGCCCGAATCGGGTCGCAGCGCGCACCGCTCGACGCGCAACGGATACTTCTGCTCGACCGCCTCCACCGGCTGGATCGTCGTGATGTCGCTCTCGGTGAAGGCCCTGACGGCGTTGCTACCGTCGCCGCCCTCGAAGGCGCCGGTGCCGCCGGCCGGGTACTCGTAGAAGATGAAGGTGCCGCCGGCGTCGGGGCCGCCGATGTAGCAGTGATTGCCGCCGCCCTTGAGGTCGCCCGTCACCCGGCCGGCGATCGCCTGGCCCAGCGCGCCCATCACCGCCGACTCCACGCAGTACTTCACCTCCACCATCCCGCCGCAGGGCGCCGGGCGGCGGGCGTTGACGATGGTGCCCTCCGGCGCGACGACCGTGAGCGGACGGAAGGCGCCCGAGTTGATCTCGCCGCCGGGGTCCAGGAAGGCTTTGAGGATCGTGAAGGCGCCGGTCGGTGCCATGGCCGGCCCGACGTTGGTGGGCCCCGAAGTCTGGGGCGACGTTCCCGTGAGGTCCACGGTGACGCCCTCGCCGGCGATGCGAACGGTCGCGAGCACCCGGAGGGGTTCCAGCCGCTCGCGCCCACCTTCCAGGTACGCCTCGTAGCGATACTCGCCCCGAGGCAGCTCGCGGATCCGCTGGCGCATGCGCTGCTCGGCCCGGTCGAGCAGCGTGGTGATGCACGCCTCGAGGGTGGCCCGGCCGTAGCGCCCGAGCAGCGCCTCCACGCGCTCCGCCGCCTTTCGGCAGGTGCCGATCATCGCCCGGAAGTCGCCCTCGCGGTCGCGGGGACCGCGCATGTTACCGAACAGGAGGTCGAGCACCGCCTGGTTGGGGCGCCCCCGCTCGTAGACCTTGATCGGCGGGATCCGGACGCCCTCCTGGTAGATCTCCGTCACCTGCCCGCTGAGGCTGCCCGGGCTCATCCCCCCCACGTCGCCCCAGTGGGCGCGCACGACGGGGAAGAGGAACAGCTCGTCTGGCGTCCCCGGGGGGGCGGGGACGAACATCGGGTAGATCATGGCGACGTCATTGAGGTGGGTGCCGCCGGTATACGGGTCGTTGTGCAGGAAGATGTCGCCGGGGTGGATATCGTCGCCGAACTTCTCGCGCACGGCCTTCATCGACCAGGCGATCGGCACGATGTGCAGCGGGTGGTCCTGGCCGCGCGACATGGCCACGATCTGGGCCTGGCGGTCCATGAGCACGCACGAGAAGTCCTCGCCCTCGTAGAGGATGGACGAGTACGCCGTGCGCACCAGGGTGATCCGCATCTCGCGCACGATCGCCGAGAGGGCCTCGCGGACGACCTCGAGCGTGATCGGATCGGATATCATGCGGGCTCCAGCACGAGGTGGCCGAAGGCGTCCAGCACCGCGCGCCAGCCCGGGAAGATCACGGTCGTGGCGCCGAACTCTTCGACGATCGCGGGACCGGGTACCGCCGCCCGCTCGGGGAGCCCCTCCCGCTCGTAGACCGGGCAGTCGTGGGTGTGGCCGCCAAACCATACCTGCCGGCGGCCGCTCAGCGCCTCGTCCACCTGGAGCACCGGGCCAGGCGGGGGCGGCGGCGCGGGCTTGTCCACGATGCCGTACGCCGCGATACGCGCGTTGACCAGCTCGACCTCGCCCCCGGGATCGGCGTGACCGTAGGCCGCGAGGTGGCGGGCGTGGAAGTCGCGGGCGATCGCGCCGACGTCCAGGCCTCCCGGCGGCAGGGGAACGCTCAGCTCGAAGGCCTGACCCAGATATCTCAGGTCCAGCGCGCGCTCGATCCGCCGCGCGCCGGGGCCGAAACCCTCGGCGTCGAGCCGGCGCCCGGCGGCGGCTTCCATCTCGGCAAACGTCTGCGGCAGCGTCGCCGCGCGCTCGGCCAGGAGCCCCACCCGCGTGCGGACGTCGTCGTGCTTGACGTCCGACACCAGAAGCCCCAGGGCCGAGAAGTTCCCCGGATGCAACGGGACGAGGACGCGCGGAATGCCCAGCTCCTCGGCCACGGGGATGGCGTGCATCGGGCCCGCGCCCCCGTAGGCGACCAGCGTGAAGTCGCGCGGGTCGTGGCCCTGCTGGACGGTGATCTCCCGGATCGACGACGTCATCCGCGCCACCGCAATGCGAACGACCCCCTCGGCCAGCTCGCGGATGCCGAGACCGCCCAGGCGGACGGCCAGTGCCTCCACGGCCCGCTGAGCGAGCGCGTCATCCAGGCGGATCGTGCCACCGAGCGGGCGCGCCGTTCCCATCCGGCCCAGCACGACGTTGGCGTCGGTCACCGTCGCCGCGCTGCCGCCGAGGCCGTAGGCGGCGGGGCCGGGGTGGGCGCCCGCGCTCAGCGGGCCGACCTGGAGGCTCCCATCGACGTCGACCCAGGCGACGCTGCCGCCGCCGGCGCCGACGGTGCGGATGTCGATCTGAGGAACCTTCACCGGGAAGGCGCCGATCAGGTTGTCGGTGGACGTCAGGGGCCGCTCGCCGCGCACCAGACACACATCCGTGCTGGTGCCGCCCATGTCGTAGGTGATGAAGTCTTTCACGCCGGCCCCCCGCGCGACGAAGCAGGCCCGGCTCACGCCCCCGGCCGGCCCCGAGAAGATGGTCTTGATCGGCAGCCGGCGAGCCGTCTCCACGGTCATCATGCCTCCGCTCGAGCCCACCGTGAGCACGCCGTACGCGTAGCCCGCTTCGAACAGCCGCTTCTCGAGCCCGGCCAGATAGCGGTCCAGGAGCGGCTGCAGGTACGCGTTCAGCACGGTCGTCGAGAAGCGCTCGAACTCGCGGTACTCGGGGACGACGTCCGCCGAGAGGGAGACGGGCAGCGCGGGGAACCGCGCCCGCACGGCCTCGCCGAGCCGCCGCTCGTGTTCGGGATTGGCGTAGGCGTGGAGCAGACAGATCGCCACCGCCTCGGCGCCGGACGCGGCCAGGTCGCCCAACGCGCGCTCGACGTCCGCCGGGTCGAGGGGAAGGAGCGCACGGCCGTCGTGGAGCATGCGTTCCCGCACCTCGAAGCGCCGGGCCCGGGGCACCACCGGCTGGGGGCGCACGAAGGTGGGGATGAAGAGGGCCGGAATGTTGCGCTTGGTGCGGCCGATCTCGATCAGGTCACGGAAGCCCGCGGTCGTCAGCAGCGCGACCCGGGCGCCCCGACGCTCGAGGATCGCGTTGGTGCCGACCGTCGTGCCGTGGACGAGGCGCCGCACGCCCCTGGCGTCGATCCCGAGCTCGGCCAGCCCCGCCAGCACTGCCGCCGCTTCGTCGAGCGGCTGCGACGGGACCTTGGTGACGAGCACCCGTCCGCTCGACGTGTCCACCGCGGTGACGTCGGTGAAGGTGCCGCCCACGTCGATCCCGGCCACGAACATGGCTGCACATTACCAGAGTGGAGGCGATAGGATCGAGGCCCATGGAGGTGCGGGCGCTGAACGAAGCCGACGCCGAAGTATACCGGCCCGTGCGGTTGCGGGCGCTCCGCGAGCACCCGGAGGCGTTCGC
>MNEF01000127.1 GCA_001917535.1 Candidatus Rokubacteria bacterium 13_1_40CM_69_27 | reverse complement strand
AAGTACTTCGAGGTCGGGTCTAGGGAGCTTTGTTCTCTCCCCTCCGGCGACTTGCGCACCTATCGGATCCTGCGTGTCATCGTGACATGGACGTTCGTCCTGTCGTTCGCACTGGGAGGAGAAGGTAGGCTTCCGGAAAATCGTGGGCGATGGTGGGGACGGTGGGCATCGGGCTCCCTCGCAGTCGGTCGGGCGCCGGTGTCAGCTCCGGTCCTGGGTGCAGAGATCGAGCGCGGTGAGGGCGTAGAGCTTGGCGCCGGTGACGAGATCGGCGACGCGCATACCGAAGTTCCCGCCGCCCACGCTGACGCCGGGGCCGTAGGTCAGCGCCGGAATTCCCATCTCGTTGAAGACGTTGATGTCGCGCCACATGCTCGAGAACGGCGCCGCCGCGGGCTTGGGGGTGCCGCCGAGGAGCTGCTGGTGGGCGCGGGTGATGGCGCCCACCAGGGGATCGACGTTCCGGGCTTCGTAGGCCCGGCGGTACACGTAGAGCTCCACCTCCCCGCTGAGCCCCACGTCGGCCACCAGGCGCCGCAGCTCCTCCCGGATATCGAGCGGGTTCTGGACGGGCGTGATGCGCACGTCGACGTAGATCGCGCACTGCTGGACGGTTTTGGTGATCTTGTACGGTACGCCCCCGCGGATGGCGCCGATGTTCACCTTGGGCACCACGACACCGCCCGGACACTCATAGCGATTCCGCCGCTCGTAGTCGTAGGCCCAGCCGTCCAGCCGCTCGATCAGGCGGGCCATGCGCACGATGGCGTTGGGGCTCTTCTCCACCGGGGTGGGGCGGACGATGTAGGGCGTGTAGATCGGCAGATCGTCGCCGAACACCGTCATCTTGAAGAAGGCCTTGCCCGCCTCGACGCCGACCAGGCCGAAATCGGTCCCCTCGGCCACCAGGGCGAAGTCGGCGACGCCCCCGTGGGTGATGGCCCAGCGCGTGCCGGCCTCCTTGGCGACGTACTGCGGCGCCTGGAACTCGTCGACGGGCTCGAGACCGATCTCGCCCACCACGGCCATGAGCATGAGATCGCCCTCGAGGGTGACGCCGCTCTCCCGCAGCGCTTTCGCCGCGAGCAGCCAGGTGGCCATCGGCCCTTTGTCGTTGCAGATCCCGTTGCCGATCAGCATGTCCCCCTCGCGCCAGGCGGAGTGGAAGACCGGGTCGGCGGCGCGCCGGGTGGTCCAGATCTCTTCTTTGGCGATCGTGGTGTCCATGTGACTGTTGAAGACGAGGCTCCGGCCCCGGCCCTGCCCGGGCAGCGTCGCGATGACGTTGAAGCGATCGGGGAAGAGGCCCACCCTCTTCGGAGCGAACCCCTGGCGCGCGAGCCAGTCGTAGACGTACTCGCCGACCGGACCTTCCCGGCCGGTGGGGCTGTCGATGTTCCCGAGATCCAGGGCGACCTGCACCAGCTCGTCGGCGTCGATGTGGTCCAGGACTGCCTGCGCGCGGGACTCCGTCTTCATCGGGATGCCTCCTCTGGTGGCGCCAGTTCCGGAGCGGGTTCGTTGGCGTGGATCATGCGCTGGATGACGGTGCGAAGGCGCAGCAGTTCCGCGGGGCGCCAGCGCTCGAGGTGAATATCGGCCAGGAGCCGGGCCGGCTTGCCGAAGACCAGGATCCGATCCCCCAGCTCGATGGCCTCTTCCAGCTGATGGGTGACCAGGACCGCCGTGTTGCCTTCCCTCCGCGCCAGCTCGACGAACGTCTGCCGGAGCGAGGCAGCCGTCACCTCGTCGAGGTGCCCGAAGGCCTCGTCGGCGAGCAGGAGCTCCGGCTGGATCGCGAACGCGCGGGCCAGGGCCACGCGCTGTCGCATCCCGCCCGAGAGCTCGTGCGGGAAGGCCCCCACGAACGGTCCCAGGCCGAGGCGGTCGAGCCACCGTCTGGCGCGCTCGATCTGCTCGGCCGGGCCGTAGCCGAGAAGCTCCAGGCCGAGCCGGACGTTGTCGAGCGCGGTCCGCCACGGGAGCAGCCGATCTTGCTGAAAGACGGCGGCCAGGTGGCCGCGAAAATGATGGAAGTCGTCGTAGGGCGTCCGGCCATCGATGGCGACCCGCCCCTCGGACGGGCGATCGAGCCCGATGAGCAGATTCAGAAGGGTGGACTTGCCGCAGCCCGTCTGGCCGACGATGGCCACCATCTCGCCTCGCGAGATGCGGAAGTCCAGGCGGTCGATGGCGACGACCGCCTCCCCGGTGCCGGCCTGATGGAAGACCTTGCGGACACGCTCGACCACGATCCCGTCGGATGGAGTCATGTCCGCCAGCGGAGCATCCGCTCCTCGACGCGCGTGAGGACCGCCTCGGCGGCGAACAGGATGGCCACCAGAACGAGCGTCCAGGCGAAGACGTCCGCCACCGAGAAGAGCTCCTGGGCGACGACCAGGCCGTAGCCGATCCCCGTCACCGCCCCCACCAGCTCGGCGATGGTCACGACCCGGATGGCCAGGCTCAGGTTGATCTTCCAGCTCGTCAGGATCACGGGCAGGGTCGCCGGCAGGATGAGCTTGGTGAAGAAATGGGTGCGTGACGGGCGGAAGGACCGGAGCATGTCCCGCAGCTCTCGGGGCACCCCCTTCATCCCGTCGAGGAAATCGACGAGAAAGACCGGGCCGCACACGACGATGAGCACGAAGGCGATCCGGAACTCCACCCACTTGAACCAGAGCACGGCAAAGAGGATCCAGCACACGACGGGCACCGCCATCAGCAGCCGGACGATCGGCTTCCCATACCTCTCCACCTCCGCCGACAGGTACATGGCGATGGCCAGGCCGAGGCCGAGCACGAACGAGAGCACCAGGGCCACCGCCACCCGCGCCAGCGTGATGGCGATGAAGTCGGCCGGCAGGCCCAGCACACTCTTCCCGATCCGCGCCCAGCTCGGGATGACGAACGGCGGGACGAACTTGGAGAGGATCTCCCAGGCGATGGCCAGCACCAGGAGGGAGACGACCATCTCCCGCGGAAAACGGAGCGGGGCCCGAGCCTCCAGGGCCTCGACGGTCTCCCCCATCACCGGCTTCGACTTTTCCATGGTCGCGCCCCTACGGCTGGTAGATCACGCCCTCGTCGGGCAGCTTCGCCAGATACCCGTGATCGACCGCCATCTTGAACATGTCCCAGATCACGCGCCGCTCACCTTCCCAGACCGGCAGCACGTCGTACACGAGCCGGCCGGCGCTGACCGCCTCCTTGAACACGCCGGGCGGGAGCTTGACGGTGCCGGAGACGATGCGGTCGGCGTCGTCCAGGTTGGTCTGGATGAAGCGCTGCCCGTCCTGGAACATCCTGAGCAGGCGGGGCACGGCGTCGGGGCTGCGGCGCAGGAAGTCCTCGCGCATGGCGAGCACGAGCTGCCAGCCATTGGCCCTGGCGATCGATCTCCAGGCCGTGTCGCCGGTGAGGATCACGCGGTACTGCGGATTGTCGCGGAGCGTGAGGGTGGCCGATGGCTCCCAGGTCATCGCCGCGTCGACCCGCTTGGCCTGCAGCTGGGTGCGCGCGAGCGGCGGCCCGGCCTGCACCACCGTGACATCCTTGCCGAAGACGATGCCTTGCGCGCGCCCGTAGATCGAGAGGATCTGGTACTCCGAGGAGCCCATGTCGGCGGCGATCGACTTGCCCTTGAGGCCGGCGATGCTGCGCACGGCCGGGTCCGCCGTGATCACGGCCAGGGCGTTGAGCCGCGCGTACGTGAACACGGCCTTGATCGGGACTCCCTCGTTCCGCATCTTCTGGAGCACGTGCGGTCCCGCCACCGTCATATCGACCTCGCCCGTCGCCAGGGCCGCGTAAAAGGCGGAGATCGCCCCGTAGGTCTGGACCTCGAGGTCGATGCCGTTCTTCCGATCGAGGCCCTGGTCCTTCACGACGTCCACCATCATCGTGACCAGGGAGGGAAAGGCCAGCCGGGCGATCTTGGCCCGAATCGGAGCCTCAGCCGGTGCCGGCCCCGAGGTCAACGTCAGAACGAGCATGAGGCCGCTGAGCGCCATCCGTACCGCCACCCGATGGGTCATGGGGCGCCTCCTTGCTTCATGGTCTCTTCCTCGCCTGGTGGATCAGTCGGTAGAGGCGGTCGGGCGAGAGCGGCAGCTCGTGCACCTCCACGCCGAGGGGGGCGAGCGCATCGGCGACGGCGTTGGCCACCGCGGCGGTGGCGCCGATCGTCCCCCCTTCGGCCATCCCTTTGAACCCGCTCACCGTCACCGGGGGCGGCGTCTCGGTATGGACCACTTCGATGGCGGGAAGCTCCATCGTGGTCGGCAGCAGGTAGTCCATGAAGCTGGTGGTGAGGGGCTGGCCGGCATCGTCGTACACCACGTCCTCGTAGAGCGCGGCGCCGATCCCCTGGGCGACCGCTCCGTGAATCTGCCCCTCGACGATCATGGGATTGACCATGGTGCCGCAGTCCTCGCTCACGACGTAGCGGACGATGGCCACCTGCCCCGTCTCGGCATCCACGTCCACGACCGCCACGTGCGTTCCGATGGAAAACGTCGCCGGCGGCGGGTCGTAGTACTGGGTCGCCTCCAGGGCGGGATCGACGCTCGGGGGCAGCGTGCCCGAGGCCGGCCGGTAGGCCAATCGGGCTACCTGCCCCAGCGTGACCCGGCGCGCGGCCATGCCCCGCACGAAGATCGCCCCTTCCTCCATCACGAGATCGCCGCGCGCCGCTTCCAGCATGTGGGCGGCGATGGCGATGACCTTGTCGCGGACCCGGCGCGCGGCCAGGATGAGGGCGCCGCCACTCACCACCATGCTCCGGCTGGCGAACGAGCCGCTCCCGTACGGACACCGCTCGGTGTCCCCCTCCACGATCGACACCGCCGCCATCGGGACGCCGATCTCGTCGGCCAGCACCTGGGCCAGCGTGGTGGCGTGGCCCTGGCCCTGCGAGGCCGCGCTCACGAACCCGCGCACCTCCCCGGTGGGCTCGACGCGAACCGTCGCCGCGTCGTGCCCCGCGATCTGGCTCATCCCCCTCCGCCGGAAGGTGCCCGAGCCCATCCCGGTGAACTCGGTGTAGGAGCAGAGGCCGATGCCGCGATAGGTCGTCGTCGAGCTCCGCCGCTGGTCTTTCCGCAGCGCGTCGTACCCCGCCGCCTCCAGCGCCTGATCGAGCGACTCGGTCGGGTTGCCGCTGTCGATGACCAGCCCGGAGGCGGTGGTGAACGGGACGTCGGTGGCAGCGATGAAGTTGCGGCGGCGGACCTCGGCCGGGTCGAGCCCCGTCCGGCGCGCCACCATGTCGACCAGGCGCTCGCGGACGAAGGTGCCGAGCGCCATGCCCACGCCGCGGTAGGCTCCGGCCGGACACTTGTTGGTGGCGACCGCATAGGCGTCGTAGCTGTACCCCTGGATGCGGTAGGGCCCCGGGATGATGCTCGCCGCCGTCACCGGCTCCAGGGCTGCGGTGACGGGGTACAGAGAGTAGGCGCCGACGTCGCAGATGAGGGTGGCCTTGAACCCCAGAATGACGCCGTCGCCCGTCGCCGCCATCTCGATGTGGTTGACGTGTTCCCGGGCCTGGGCCGAGGTCAGGAGGTTCTCCCGCCGATCCTCGATCCACTTCACCGGCCGGCCCAGCCGCTGCGCGAGCAGACACACGATGATGTCCTCGGGATAGAGGTGCATCTTGGGCCCGAAGCCTCCGCCCACTGCCGGACAGATCACGCGGAGCCTCGACTCGGGCAGATCGAGCGCCTCGGCCAGACCACTGCGCAGGAGATGTGGTGACTGGCTGGACGCCCAGAGGGTCAGGATGCCCTCGGCGGCGTCGAAGGAGGCGAGCGCGCCCCGATTCTCCATCGGGGCCGAGGTGCAGCGCCCGTGGCGGAAGGTGTGGCTCAGCCGGAGCTCCGCCGCCACGAACGCGCGCTCGACGGCGCCGTTGTCGAAGCGCGTGTGGAACAGGATGTTATCCGTGAGATCGTCGTGGATCCGGGGGGCCCCGGGGCGCATGCTGAGCTCGGCATTGGTCAGCACCGGGAGCGGGTCGTACGTCACCCGCACCTCCTCCAGTGCGTCCTCCGCCCCATAGCGATCCCGGGCGACGACCGCCACCACGGGCTCGCCGACGAAGCGCACCTTGTCCCGCGCGAGCGCGGGCCAGCCGCTCGTCTTGTAGCCGGGGCCGCTCATCTCCGCGCGGATCGGGCGGGCCAGTCGCGCGACGTCCTCACCGGTGAGAACGGCCTCGACGCCCGGCGCGGCCAGCGCGGGTCGCACGTCCACCTCGACGAGTCGCGCGTGAGCGTGCGGGCTCCGGAGAATGGCCACGCTGAGCGTCCCCGAGAGCCGCAGATCGTCCAGGTAGCGGGCCCGGCCGGTGAGGAGCTGGGGGTCCTCGCGCCGCCTCACGCGCGTGCTGACGTATCGTCGCGCCATGGCCATCAGCGCTCCCGGCCGGCCCGGATGAGGGCCAGCACCCGGTCGGGCGAGAGCGGCAGCGCGGTGACGGACGCCTCGAACGGCGCCAGGGCGTCGGCGACGGCATTCGCGATCGCGGCGCCGACGCCCGAGCTGCCGCCTTCGCCCGCCCCCTTCACGCCGAGGGGGTTGAGCGGCGTCGGGGTCTCCTCGAGGATCTTGACGACGGTCGCCTCGGGCATCTCCATGGCAGTGGGGAGCAGATAGTCCATGAAGGTGGTGGTCAGCAGCTGGCCCTGCTCGTCGTAGACGAGCTCCTCCAGGAGCGCGCCGCCGATGCCCTGGGCCAGCGCCCCCACGAGCTGGCCGTCGACGATCATGGGGTTGATCGCCTTGCCCACGTCATAGGCGATGACGTACTTGCGCAGCCACACCTGACCGGTCTCGGCGTCGACTTCCACGACCGCCGCGTGGGTGCCGTACGGGTACGTCATCTTCGGCGCCTCGAAGAAGTGTGTGGCGACGAGCCCGGGGTCCATGCCCGGCGGACCCGGCACCGCCGCGCGGGCCAGCTCGCGAAACGTCACCGCGCGGTCGGGGACACCGCGAACGCTGACGGCTCCGTCCTCCAGCACGAGGTCCTCGCTGTGAGCCTCCAGCAGGCTCGCGGCCACGCGGAGGATCTTGGCCTTGATCTTGCGGCTCGCCTCGAGCGCGGCGGGGCCCGCCACCGACGCGCCGCGGCTCGCGAAGGCGCCGACGCCGAAGGGGACGAGCGCGCTGTCGCCGTGGATCACGGTGATCGCTTCGGGCGGGACGCCGAGCTCCTGGGCGCAGATCTGGGCCAGCGTGGTCTCCAGCCCCTGCCCGACGGCGGCCGCTCCCGAGTAGAGGACCACGTGGCCCGAGCCGTCGACCTCCACGCGGGCGTATTCCCACGGACCCAGGCCGGCCTTCTCGACGACACACCCCACGCCGACGCCCAGATAGCGTCCGTCACGCCGCCCGGCCGCCTGCTCGGCCCGCACCGCCTTGTAGTCGACGGCAGCCAGCGCCGTTTCGAACGCGCTGCGGTAGTCACCGCAGTCATAGACCGTCCGCTGGCCGAGCGAAGCGCCGCCCACCTCGTACGGCATCTCGTCCGGCTCGATGAAGTTGCGCCGGCGCACCTCCACGGGGTCCACGCCCAGCGCCTTGGCCACCAGATCGACCAGACGCTCGCGCACGAACGTGCACTCGTACCGGCCCGGGCCCCGATAGGTTCCGGTCGGCGTCTTGTTCGTGAGCACGCAGAGGACCTCGCAGGAGTAGTTGGGGATCCGGTACGGCCCGGGCAGCAGCGCCGCCGTCAGCTCGGGCACGATCACGCCGTGCGTTCGGATGTAGGCGCCGAGGTCCGCCAGGAAGCGGTCGGCCAGGGCCAGGATGGCGCCGTCGCGGCTGACGCCGATCTCGATCTCGTGAAACTGCTGCCGCGAATGGTTGGTGGCCATGAGATGTTCGCGACGGTCCTCCACCCACTGGATGGGCCGGCCCAGACGCATCGCCGCCCAGGGGATCACGAAGTCCTCGGGGTAGAACTCTCCGCGGACGCCGAAGCCGCCGCCGACCTCCAGCTCGACGAACCGGATCAGGTGCTCCGGATGACCGAGGAGATCGGCGAGCACCCGCCGGTTGAAGTGCGGCACCTTGGCCACGCCCCAGATCGTGAGCACGCGGGTCCCGCCGTCGTAGGCGGCCACGAGCCCGCGGGTCTCCAGCGGCACTCCCGTGTGGCGCTGCACGGCGAACCGCTCGCGCACGCGGACCGGCGCCGCCGCCAGCGCTCGCATCGCATCGCCGGTGTGGGTCGACAGCCGGTCCACGATGTTGCCGCTGATGGCCTCGTGGAGCACGGGGGCGCCGGGCTCGACGGCGCGTCGACAGTCGACGACCGGGGCCAGCGGCTCGTAGTCCGCCCGGATCAGCTCGAGGGCATCCTCGGCCAGGTAGCGACTCTCGGCGATGACCACGGCCACCGGCTCTCCCACGTAGCGCACCTTATCGGTGGCCAGAGGAAGCTGCAGGCAGGCGATGAGGCTCGGACGGGGGCCGAGGCGCACGGGGATCCTTCCGACGCCGGCCAGGTCGCGCGCCGTGATGACCGCCACCACGCCGCCGAGGCCCCGGGCCGCCTCGGGATAGATCGTCCCCAGTCGGGCGTGGGCATGCGGAGAGCGCAGCACGGCCGCGTGCAGCATGCCGGGGAGGCGGAAGTCAGCCGCGTACTTTCCGCGTCCGGTGAGGAGTCGGCGGTCCTCCGTTCGCCTGATCGAGGCCCCGATCATCCCGCGCCGCTCAAGGTGTCGGGCCCGCCGAGGCGAGCTTCTCGGCCGCCGCCCGGGCCGCGATCACGATGTTGTGGTAGCCGGTGCAGCGGCACAGATTGCCCGAGATCGCCTCGCGGATCTCGGCCTCCGACGGCCGGGGCGTCTCCTTCAGAAAGCAGTAGAGGGTCAGCAGGAAGCCCGGCGTGCAGAAGCCGCACTGGAGCCCGTGGTGCTCCCAGAAGGCCTCCTGGATCGGATGGAGGTTGTCGCCGTCGGCGAGTCCTTCGACCGTCAGGATGTTCGCCCCCTCGAGCTGAACGGCGAAGAGCAGACACGATCGCACCGCCTCCCCGTTCACCACCACGGTGCAGGCCCCGCACACGCCGTGCTCGCACCCCAGATGGGTGCCGGTGAGATCCAGGTCCTCCCGCAAGAAGTCGGCCAGCGTCTTCCGGACCTCCACGGTCCTCTCGTAGGGCCGGCCGTTCACGGTCAGGCGGATCGTCCGCTCCTTCATCCCTCCCCCCCTCTCGCCCGCTCGGCGGCGCGCGTCAGCGCGCGCCGGGTCAGGACACCGGCCAGGTGCTTGCGGTACTCGCTGGATGCATGCAGATCGCTGTCGGGCTCGAGAGTCTCCGACACGCGCCGGCCGACTTCCTGGAACGCCTCCGCCGAGGGCCTCTGGCCCACCAGCACGCGCGTCGCCGCGGCCGCCACCACCGGCGTCGGGCCCACGCCGGTCAGGGCGAGGGCGGCGTCCGCGCAGGCGCCGGCCGCGTCCAGCGTGAGCGCGGCCGCCACGCCGACGAGGGCGAAGTCTCCGTGACGGCGGCTGACCTCGACGAACGCGTGCCCCGTGCGCGAGCGCCGGACCGGCAGACGGACGCCGACCAGCAGCTCGAACGGCTCGAGGGCCGTGGTGAGATACCCCACGAAGAAGCGCTCGGGGGCCATGACGCGCTCGCCATCAGGGCCCCGTACCACGAGCCGGCCACCGAGCGCCGCCACGATGGCGGGCAGCTCCGCCGCCGGGTCGGCGTGGGCCAGGCTTCCGCCGATGGTGCCGCGATTGCGGATCTGGACATGGCCGATCTGCGGCATGGCCTCGGCCAGGAGCGGGCAACGGTCGCGGACGAGCGCCGAGCGCTCGACGGCGCGCTGCCGCGTCATGGCCCCGATGGCCAGCCAGCCGTCCTCCTCGCGGATGTAGTCGAGATGCGGGATCCCGTTCAGATCGACGAGATAGCGCGGGCGCGCCAGGCGAAAGTTCAGGAGGGGAACCAGGCTCTGCCCTCCGGCCAGGACCTTGGCCTGCTCGCGGTGCTCGCCGAGCAGGGCGAGCGCATCCTCCACCGACGCGGGCGTGAAATACTCGAACGGCGGCGGCTTCATGATCCCCTCAGGCCATCGCCGCCAGCCGCTTGAGCAGCGCCTCCAGCGCGGGATCGCCGGCGCCCTTGGGCTTGACTCGCTCGAACTCGGCGCGCTCCTTCTTGCGCCAGAGCGGGGGCCGGGTGGCGTCGATGGCCATCTTCCCGCCCACCCGCATGACCGTGACCTCCGAGCGGTCGACGTTGGGGGCGGAGATGTCCAGAGGGTGAATCCGCTCGTGCGGGATGACGATGACGTCGCGCTCGGGGTTCACCCGGGTCGAGATCGCCCAGAACACCTCCCGCGGGTCGTAGATGTCGACGTCCTCGTCGACGGCGATGGCGATCTTGGGGTGCAGGTAGGGACTGGAGAGCACGCCGAGCAGGATGTCGCGCGCCTGGCCGTCCCAGCGCGGCGTCATCTGCACGAACACCGTGAACATGGTGACCCACGGCGGGATGTAGACGTCGTGAACCTCGGAGTGCCCGTGGATCTCGCGGAGCCTCCGATAGAGGCTCGCCTCCATGGGCACCGAGACGAGCGGCTGGTGGTCCGTGAACACCGTCGCCTGCATGTGCCGGTAGATGGCGTCCCGGCGCCGGGTGATGGCCGTCACCTCGAAGACCGGCGCCGGGCCCTCGGCGCCCTTGCTGTAGCCGGTGAACTCGCCGAACGGGCCTTCGGGCTCCCGCACTCCCGGCGGCACGATGCCCTCGATGACGATCTCGGCCTGGGCGGGGACCTCGAGGTCGATGGTCTCGCACTTGACGAGCTCGAGCGTTTCTCCCAGGACCCCGGCCCCCATCTCGAGCTCGTCGTAGCCCTCGTGACGGCCGCTGAAGTTGGCCAGGATCTCGTAGCCGGGATGCAGACCGATCGCGAAGGCCATCGGCGCCGCCTCGCCGCGCTCCTGGTACTTCAGGAGGTGGGCCCAGTTGTGGCGGGCCGCCATCCAGAAGCCCATCTTCCGGGGGCCCTTCACGAGGGCGCGGATGATGGCTTCGTTCCGGACGCCGGTGTCGGGGTCCTTGGTGATGGTGATGCCCGAGCCGAGGTAGCGGCCGGCGTCGCCCTCGGAGTGGATCGGGATCGGCAGCTTGGTGATGTCGGCGGCGTCACCGATCAGCTTGACCTCCTTGCACGGTCCGTCAGCGACGAGCTTCGACTGCCCGGGCACGCGGCTGAACATCCGCTCGGACAGATCCCGGACCACGTTCTTCGGCGTGGTGCCCAGGGCCAGCGCCTGCCGCGCGCGGTCCTTGACCAGAATGTCGCAGAGCTTCCAGCCCGGGAATCCCTTGAGGCGGTTGAACACGACGGGGCGGGGGCTGGCGGAGCACAGGGCCCCCGCCTGGGAGATGGGGTCGATCTCGTCATCGATCTGGATGAGGTCCTTCCCGAGGGCCTCGAGGAAGTCCCGGAGGTTCAGCGCCATGGGTCATCTCCTTTTGCCTACCGAGATCGTGGATCAGGTCCCGCCCAGCGCCCCCGCCATCTGCAAGGCCGTCCGCAGGCGCGGTACCACCAAGGGCAGGAGAACGACCAGGAGGGCCGCCCCCAGGAAGCCGGCGGCGATGGGATGCACGAGGAAGATCGTCACGCTGCCCCGCGAGAGCAGCAGCGATTGTCTGATGGATTCCTCCGCCAGGCGGCCCAGCACGAAGGCGAGCACGAGTGGCATCGGCTCGTACTCGAATTTCTTCATGAGGTAGCCGAGGCCCCCGAAGGCCAGCATGACGATGACGTCCCAGACGTTGGTCGACACGGTGTAGACCCCAATTATGCAGAAGAGCAGGATCAGGGGAAAGAGCACGCCGTACGGGATCTTGAGTAGCTGGACCCAGAGCCCGATCAGTGGAAGGTTCAGCACCAGGAGCATGACGTTGCCCACGTACATGCTGGTGATGACGCCCCAGAAGATCTCCGGATGCTCCTTGATCAGCAGCGGGCCGGGCTGAATGCCGTGGACGAGGAAGGCGCCCAGCAGCACCGCCATGACCACGTTCGGCGGGATGCCCAGCGTGAGGAGGGGAATCATCGATCCACCGGTGGCGGCGTTGTTGGCCGATTCGGGCGCCGCCACGCCCTCGATGGCCCCGGCGCCGAACCTTTCGGGGTGCCGGGAGATCCGCTTCTCCAGCGCGTAGGAGAGGAAGGTGGGGATGATGGCGCCGATGCCCGGCAGGATGCCGAGGAAGAAGCCCAGGAAACTGCCGCGGGCGATGGGAGCGGCCGACTCCTTCCACTGCTGTCGGGTGGGGAGCAGGCCCTTGATCTGGGCCTTGAAGACCTCCTGGCGAACGCCCCTCTCGACATTGAGCAGCACCTCGGTGATGCCGAACAGCCCCATGATGATCGGCACTAGCCCCAGACCATCCATCAGGGTGATGCTCCCGTAGGTGAACCGCGGCGTGGCCGTCAGGGGGTCGAGCCCGACCGTTCCCAGAAAGAGGCCCAGCAGGGCCATGGCCACGGCCTTGAGCTTCGACGCCCCGGCCAGATACGTGACCATCGTGAAGCCCAGCACCAGCAGGCCGAAGATCTCCGGCGGCCCGAAGCGCAGCGCCACCGAGGCCAGAGGCGGCCCCAGGAGCATGATGCCCAGCACGCTGGCAGTGCCGCCGATGAACGAGCCGAAGGCGGCGATGCCCAGGGCCGGGCCCGCCAGCCCTTGACGCGCCATCTGGTAGCCGTCCAGACACGTCACCACGGAGGCCGCCTCGCCGGGAATGTTCGCGAGAATCGAGGTGGTGGAGCCTCCGTACATGGCGCCGTAGTAGATTCCGGCCATCATGATGATCGAGGCCGTGGGGCTCATCGCGTAGGTGACCGGAAACAGGATCGACATGGTGGCCACGGGGCCGATGCCCGGCAGGACGCCGATGAGGGTCCCGATGAAGACGCCCACGAAGCAGGCCGCCAGATTCTGCGGGTGCAGGCTGACCGAGAAGCCGTAGAGGACGCTGGGAAGAATGGGCTCCACGGCGCCCTCAGAATCCCCACGGCCCCGAAGGCAGCTGGACGGCCAACCATATCTTGAACACCACGTACGTCAGCACCGCGGTCGTGACCGAGAGGGCGACCGAGACCACCCAGCGCTGCGGCTGGGCGGCCCCAAAGAGGACGGCAAGAAACAGGAAGGTCGTCGCCAGGAACCCCAGCGGCTCCAGCGCGAAGGCGTAGGCCACGCCCGCCAGCAGCGTCGCCGCGGCCCGGGCCCGGTGCGGCGGTTCCGGGGTCGCCGGCGCCGGTGCGGTCGCGGGTATCCGACGCGGCGGCAGCGCCAGAAGTACCAGGGAGACCAGGGACAGAGCCACCGCCAGCCAGAAGGGGAAAAACCCGGGCCCCGGGTGGCGCAGCTCGCCGACCGTCAGCCTGGCCGCCTCGACAGCGCCGGCGAGGCCGAAGAGCAGGAGGACCGCCGCGGCCACCCGCTCCCGCGTCGGCGTCAATTCTTGCCGATCCCGAGCCTGGCCACGACCTTCTTCACGGCCTCGTGCTCGGTCTCGACGAGCTTCGCCGTCGCGGTGGGGCCGCGGTAGTCGACGACCATGCCGGCCTTC
>MNEF01000117.1 GCA_001917535.1 Candidatus Rokubacteria bacterium 13_1_40CM_69_27 | reverse complement strand
CGATCCGCGACAACGAGACGCGCGCGGAGTTCGTGGGCGTCCAGGTCTGGCGTTACCGGTGGGTGGCGTTTCTCGTCTCCGGCGTCTTCACCGGCGTGGCCGGCGCGCTATGGGTACCGCTCAACGGCCTCATCACCCCGGACAACCTGCACTGGACCTTCTCGGGGAAGATCGTCTTCATGACCGTCCTCGGCGGGTTCCGCACGTTCGCCGGGCCCCTCATCGGCGCCGTGTTCTACAACTACCTCGAGGCGTATGCGGTCGGGCACACGGTGTACTGGCAGTTCGTGCTGGGTACCGTGCTGGTAGTGCTCGTGCTCTCGCTGCCGACCGGCGTGGTGGGCACGGCGGGCCGGCTGCTCGAGCGCTGGCGGGAGAGGGCGACCTGAGGTGAGCCTGCTGGCGACGAAGAGCCTCGTCAAGCACTTTGGCGAGACCCACGCGGTCGATCACGTGGACTTCACCGTGCGGGAGCGTGAGGTGCTGGCCCTCATCGGCTCGAACGGTGCCGGCAAGACCACGCTGGTCAACCTCATCAGCGGCCTCTTCCCCCCCGACGCCGGCCAGATCCTGTTCCAGGGCCACGACGTGACGCACATGTCGGTGCACGGGCGGATCAAGGCCGGGATCGCGCGGAGCTTCCAGCTCGTGAACCTGTTCGACCAGCTCACGATGCTCGACAACGTCGCCCTGGCCATCTTCTCGCGCGAGGGAAAGACCCGGAAGCTCATCTCGCTGGCCGGGACGGACCGGGCCGTGTGGGAGGAGGCGGTGGAGACCCTGCGCCTGTTCGGCCTGGAGGCCAAGGCGCGCATGCTGGCGGGCGGCATCTCCCAGGGCGAGCGCAAGCTCCTCGACGTCGCGGTGGCCTACGCCCTCCGGCCCAAGCTCCTGTTCCTCGACGAGCCGACCAGCGGCGTCAGCACGCGGGAGAAAGCTCCGATCATGGACACGATCACCTCGGTGGTGCGCCGCGAGGGCATCTCCGCCGCCATCATCGAGCACGACATGGACGTCGTCTTCAACTACTCCGACCGGATCGTCGCCATGCACCAGGGCGCGATCCTCGCCGACGGGACGCCGGCCGAGATCCGCCGGAACGAAATCGTCACCACGACCCTCATGGGGACCGCGACGGCATCATGACGGCCGCCGGCGCGGGCGCCAGGCTCGAGGTGGACGGCGTCAGCACGTACCGCGGGCCGGCGCAGATCCTCCGCGGCGTGTCTCTGAATCTGAAGACCGGCGAGGCCGTCTGCCTGGTGGGCCGCAACGGCGCCGGCAAGACCACCACCATCGACAGCATCATGGGCCTGCTGCCCGTCCGGTTCGGTCGGATCACGCTGGGCGGCCACGAGGTGACGCGGCTGCCGGCGCACGAGCGGGCGCGCCTCGGCATCGGCTACGCTCCGGAGGACTGTGGCATCTTCCCCGACCTGACGGTCGAGGAGAACTTCCAGATCACGCAGTGGCTGACGCGGACGTCGGGAGACCGGCAGACGCCCGCCACCGCCCATCAGACGCTCGAGGGGATCTTCGCGATCTTCCCGGAGGTCAAGACCTTCATGCAGCGGCGGGGCCTCCATCTGAGCGGGGGCCAGAAGAAGATGGTGGCGATCGCCCGCGCGATGACGTTGGGGCCCACGGTCCTCCTGCTCGACGAGCCCTTCGAGGGCCTGGCCCCCGTCGTGGTCAGCCGGTTCATCGACGCCGTCAAGAAGATCAAGGCCATGGGGATCTCGGTCCTGATCGCGGAGTCCAATCTGATCAACGCCACCCGGGTGGCCGACCGCCTCTACGCCATCGACCGGGGCGAGATCATCTTTCACGGCGATCCCCAGAGCGCGTTCCAGAACCAGGAAGTCATGAAGACCATCCGGGGGTAGGATCTCCCCGGGCCGCGCCTTGCCGGGGTTGTCGGGGAGGGGTTAGAATCCCTCGGCGATCCGGCCCGGCGGAGCCCGGGGTGCCTCATACTCACGACCGGGATTCCTCCATTTCATTGCCACAGTGTGAGAGGAGACGACGCATGAGCAACCAGCAGACAACACCCGAAGCACCGCGCCGCACGTTTCTCAAGGGCGCGGCGGCCGCCGGCGCGGCGACGCTGGCCTTTCCCATGGTCGCCAAGGCCCAGGGCCCAATCACGATGCGCTGGCAGAGCACCTGGCCGCAGAAGGACATCTTCCACGAGTACGCGCTCGACTTCGCCAAGAAGGTCAACGACATGACCGGCGGCGATCTCAAGATCGACGTGCTGCCCGCCGGCGCGGTGGTGCCGGCCTTCGGCCTGCTCGACGCCGTGTCGAAGGGCACGCTCGACGGCGGCCACGGCGTGCTCGTATACCACTACGGCAAGCAGACGGCGCTGGCGCTCTGGGGGTCCAGTCCCGCCTACGGCATGGACGCCAACATGCTGCTCAGCTGGCACAAGTACGGCGGCGGCAAGCAGCTCCTCAACAAGCTCTACGCCTCCATCGGGGCCAACGTGGTGTCCTTCCCTTACGGCCCGATGGCGACCCAGCCGCTCGGCTGGTTCAAGAAGGTGATCACCAAGCCCGACGACTTCAAGGGGCTCAAGTACCGCACGGTGGGCATCTCGATCGACCTGTTCACGGGCCTGGGCGCGGCCGTGAACGCGCTGCCCGGCGCCGAGATCGTGCCGGCCATCGACCGCGGCCTGCTCGACGCCGCCGAGTTCAACAACGCCACGTCCGACCGCATCCTCGGCTTCGCCGACGTCTCCAAGATCTGCATGCTGCAGAGCTACCACCAGAACGCCGAGCAGTTCGAGATCACGTTCAACAAGACCAAGTTCGACGCGCTGCCGGACAAGATGAAGGCGATCATCGAGCACGCGGTGGAGGCCGCCTCGGCCGACATGTCGTGGAAGGCGATCGACCGCTACTCGAAGGACTACATCGAGCTGCAGACCAAGGACAAGGTCCGCTTCTACAAGACCCCGGACTCCATCCTCCAAAGGCAGCTCCAGATCTTCGACGAGGTGTTGGTGAAGAAGTCGGCAGACAACCCGATGTTCAAGGAGATCTCCGAGTCGCAGAAGGCCTTCGCCGCGCGGGCGGTGAAGTGGGACCTCGACACCAACGTCGGCCGCCGCATGGCCTACAACCACTACTTCGCCAAACCGGCTGCCAAGAAGAGCTAGTTGTCGACACCTGCCGAGCATCCGGCCAGCCATCCGGTGTCCACCGGGTGGCTGGCCTCGTTGCGCCCCCGATGAACGCGCGAGGTCTCATTCGCGCCCTCGACCTGGTCAGCTACTGGTCGGGTAAGTTGTCCGCGTGGCTCATCGTCGCCCTCACCTTCGTCGTCTCCATCGAGGTCTTCAAGCGCTATATCCTCAACGCGCCGACGGCCTGGATCTTCGACCTCGACAACATGTTGTACGGCACGCTGTTCATGATGTGCGGGGCCTACACGCTGGCGGCCGGCGGCCACGTCCGCGCCGACTTCGTCTATATCTACCTGAAGCCGCGAGCGCAGGCCGGCCTCGATCTGGCGCTGTACCTCCTGTTCTTCATCCCAGGAATCCTGGGGCTCATTTACGCGGGGTACGACTACGCCGCGCTCTCCTGGCGCATCGGCGAGCACTCGACGGTGACGGCGGAGGGGCCGCCCGTCTACCACTTCAAGAGCGTTATTCCCATCGCCGGTGCGATGGTCATGCTCCAAGGGTTCGCCGAGATCGCCCGCTGCCTGATGTGCCTGCGCACCGGCGCCTGGCCGGCGCGGCTGGAGGACGTGGAGGAGATCGACGTCATCCAGACGCAGCTCGGCGGTAGCGAGTACGTCGACGAGGAGTCGCGCCGTGTCGCCATGGAAGGGGCCCACGCCATCGACGAGGCCGCCCGCCATCGCAGCGCGGTGGAGCACAAGAATCCGTGAGCGATCCGTCACTCGGTCTCACCATGCTGGGGCTCATCGTGGTGGCCATCATGATGGGCTTCCCGACCGCGTTCACGCTGATGGGCCTGGGCATGATCTTCGGCTACATCGCGTTCTGGATTCCCGGCGCCCACTGGTGGGACAACCGGATCTTCGACCTCATCGTGCAGCGGACGTACGGCGTCATGACCAACGACACGCTGCTGTCGGTCCCGCTCTTCGTCTTCATGGGCTACATCATGGAGCGGGCGGCCCTGGTCGACCGGATGTTCCACAGCGTCCAGCTCGCGTTCCGCCGGGTCCCCGCCTCGCTGGCCGTCACCACCCTGATGGTGTGCGCGTTCTGGGGGATCGCGTCCGGCATCGTCGGCGCCGTCGTCGTCCTCATGGGCGTCATCGCGATGGGGCCGATGCTGAAGGCGGGCTACGACGTGCGGCTGGCCTCCGGCGCCATCACCGCCGGCGGCACCCTCGGCATCCTGATCCCGCCGTCGGTCATGCTGATCGTCTACGCGGCGGTGGCCGGCCAATCGATCGTAAAGCTGTACGCGGCGGCGATGCTGCCGGGCTTCTTCCTGACGTTCCTCTACCTCATCTACATCCTCGGCTGGGCGATCATCAATCCGAAGATCGCGCCGAAGCTTCCGCCCGACCAGTACCGCATCGCCGTGCCGGATTGGATGCGACGGCTCGAGCGCGGGCGGTCGCGCAGCATCGTCCCCGGCCTCCTGGCCGCCGCGCTGCGTCCGGCCAGGCTGGGCGGCGCGGCCAGCTATCGCGTCATCGTCAACAGCCTGCTCGCGCTGTCGGTCCCGGTGCTGCTGACCGTCGGCACGTTCGGCGCGACGTGGTGGTACGTGGTCATCTACAACGCCCCCGAGGCAGCGACCGCCGCTGCCACACCGACGCCGGCCACCGTGGCCGGCGCGACGGCGCCGACGGCGCCGGTCTCCGCCGTCAAGGAAGAGAAGCCGCAGGAGCTGGGAGGCGCGGAGGAGGACAAGCCGCAGGAGTTGGGGACCGCAGGCGACCCGGCCGAGGCGGCCAAGGGGACGAAGTCCACCGAGGGGGCGCCCGAGGAAATGGGCTCGCTCCGCGACTCCACCGCGGCGTCGGGAGCGGGGAAGATTCCCGAGCACTTCTACGCGTGGTTCTGGGGCCTGGTGGCGCTCTCCGGCCTGCTGCTCCTCATCTACTTCTGGCGGATGGACGGCGAGCAGCTGGAGATCCTGAAGGAGCTGATCGCCTCCGTCGTTCCGCTCGGCGTGCTGACCGTGGTGGTGCTCGCCGTCATCCTGTTCGGCATCAGCACCGCCACTGAATCGGCCGCGATCGGCGCCCTGGGCGCGATGTACCTGGCGGTGATGGCGCGGTACGCGAAGCCGGTGTGGTGGTGGAGCCTCATCGGCTTCGTCATCGGCGTCGTCCTCGGGTGGTACGAGGGCGAGGACTATATGTCGCTGCTGGTGGCGGGTTCCATCGCCGGGACGCTCCTGGGGACGGTCGTGCCCGGACTCTGGTACCTCCGCAGCTCGCCCGAGCTGCGGAAGAACCTCAAACAAGCCACCTTCCTCACCGCCAAGACCACCGCGATGGTGTGCTGGCTCTTCGTCGGCTCCGCCCTCTTCTCGGCGGTGTTCGCGATCCACGGCGGCCAGTCGCTGATCGAGCGATGGGTGCTGTCGATGAACCTGTCGCCGCTGGGCTTCCAGATCACGGCCCAGCTGATCATCTTCTTGCTCGGCTGGCCGCTGGAGTGGACGGAGATCATCGTCATCTTCTGCCCGATCTTCATCCCGTTGCTGAGCCACTTCCAGATCGATCCGATCCTCTTCGGCACCATGGTCGCCGTGAATCTCCAGGCGGCGTTTCTCTCGCCGCCGGTGGCGATGTCGGCGTTCTATCTCAAGGGCGTGTCGCCGAAGCACGTCACGCTGAATCAGATCTTCGCGGGGATGATGCCGTACATGATCATCGTCTGCATCTGCCTGGTGTTCATGTACATCTGGCCGGGCATGACCCTCTGGCTCCCGGAGTTTCTCTACGGAAAGTAAGCTCGTCGGCTGCCGTCGGGGGGGGACCGGTCGGGATGGGTCCTCTGACCACGACCGGTCGAAGACCGATCACCGGAGAGCCGTTCCCCCCCGCCAGACCCCAGCATCCGACTGATGGATCTCTCCAATCTGCATTGGCTATCTGCATCGGATGCGGCCCAGTTGATTCGCGATGGTGTGATGAGTTCTGAGCAGCTCGTGAAGGCGTCTCTTGACCGGGTGCGCGAGATCGACGGGCAGGTTCAGGCGTGGGCGTTTCTCGATCCCGATCACGCACTGGCCCAGGCGCGGGCCGCCGACGAGTTTCGGCTCTCCGGCCAAGCCATCGGGCTGCTACATGGCGTGCCGGTGGGCCTCAAGGACATCATCGACACCGCTGACATGCCCACGGAGAACGGGTCGGTGTTGCACGCCGGTCGCACACCCTCGCGCGACGCCACCGTGGTCACGATGCTGCGGGCGGCCGGCGCGGTGATCATGGGCAAGACCGTGACCACCGAGTTCGCCACCCGGACGCCGGGCAAGACCCGTAACCCACACAACGCCGCTCACACGCCCGGGGGCTCGTCCAGCGGCTCGGCCGCCGCCGTGGCCGCGGGCATGGTGCCCCTCGCGCTCGGCAGCCAGACCACCGGCTCGACGATCCGTCCGGCGTCGTTCTGCGGCGTGTACGGCTTCAAGCCCACGCACGGCCTCATCCCGCGCCACGGCATGTTCAGGCTGTCCCGCACGCTCGACCACGTCGGGCTGTTCGCGCGGACCATCGACGACCTGGCGCTGCTGGCCGGAGAGCTCCAGGGTTATGACGAGCGCGATCCCGACACGCGACCGCGCGCGCGCACGCCCTTCCTCGACGTGGCCCGGGAAGAGCCGCCGCTGCCGCCCATGTTCGCGTTCGTGAAGACGCCGCACTGGGAGCGCGCCGACGCGGACACCAGGGCGGCGTTCGCTGAGCTCACCGCGCACCTGGGCGAGCGCGTCGAGGAGATCGAGCTGTTTCCGTCGGCGGTGGAGGCCTGGGAGTGGCACACGACGATCATGGATGCCGAAATCGCGGTGAATCTGGAGCGGGAGTGGGACAAGGGCCGCGACCGCCTGTCGGCGTCGCTGCGGGCGCGCATCGAGCACGGCCACCAGGTGCGTGCCCTCGACTACCAGCGGGCGCTGGCCCGCATCCGGCCTCTCCACGAGAGCTTCCTCGAGCTGTTCGAGCAGCGCTACGACGCGATCCTCACGCCGGCAGCCCTGGGCACGGCGCCGGCGGGACTCGAGTCGACGGGCGATCCGGTCTTCTGCGCGCTGTGGACGCTGTGCGGCATGCCGGCGGTGAGCTTGCCCCTCATGCACGGCGCGAATGGCCTGCCGCTCGGCGTTCAGCTCGTCGGCCCGCGCCACGGCGATGCGCGTCTTCTGCGCACGGCCCGCTGGCTGGCGGCCCGAGCGGCGAGCGATTGAGGCCAGGGGGGCGAAGCCCCCCTCCGAGCGGTGCCGCGGTGCGTCTAGCCACGCTCGTGTTCGCGGCGTAGCCTTGGGGTCTCGCGGCTGGTATCTTCCCAGGAGGACGACGCATGACCGGTGACGTCAAGCGGATGTACATCAATGGCGAGTGGAGCCTCGCGGAGGGCGGCGCGACGTTCGACATCGTCAATCCCGCCGACCAGTCCGTGGTGGCCACCGTGACCAACGGGGCCGCCCCCGAGATCCAGCGCGCGGTGGCGGCGGCCCACGCGGCCTTCCGCGAGTGGTCGCTGCTCGCGCCCAAGGACCGCGGGCGGTTCCTCCTCGGCATCCAGGAGCTGATGCAGGAGCGCTGCGACGAGCTGGCGAGGCTGGTCACGCTCGAGAACGGCAAGCCGTTCGAGGAGGCCCGCAAGGAGGTCCAGTTCTCGCT
This sequence comes from Candidatus Rokubacteria bacterium 13_1_40CM_69_27, assembly GCA_001917535.1. Classification (GTDB taxonomy): domain Bacteria; phylum Methylomirabilota; class Methylomirabilia; order Rokubacteriales; family CSP1-6; genus MNEF01. Next base: position 3,736 of record MNEF01000117.1, on the reverse strand, counting down.
CGGCTACTTCGGCTGGTTCGCCGAGGAAGCGCGTCGCATGACGGGCGAGTGGATCCCGTCGCCCCAGCCCGGCAAGCGGTACTGGGTGCTCCACCAGCCTATCGGGTGCGTGGCGGCGGTGACCCCCTGGAACTTCCCGGCGACGATGGTGACCCGCAAGATCGCGCCGGCGCTGGCCTCCGGCTGCACGGTCGTGCTGAAGCCGGCCTCGGCGACGCCGCTCACGGCGCTGGCCATCGCCGAGATCACCCGGGATGCGGGGCTACCGCCGGGCGTGTTCAACGTGCTGACCACCAACCGCTCGCGCCTGGTCGGCAACGAGCTGCTCACGCATCCGCTCATCCGGAAGATCGGCTTCACCGGCTCCACGGACGTGGGCAAGGGGATCATGGAGACGGCGGCCCGGCAGATCAAGCGCCTCAGCTTCGAGCTGGGCGGCAACGCGCCCTTCATCGTCTTCGACGACGCCGATCTCGAACCCGCGGTGGACGGCGCCGTGGCGATGAAGTTCCTCCGCGTGGGCGGCCAGTCCTGCATTTGCGCCAACCGGATCTACGTCCAGCGCGGGATCGCCGAGCGCTTCATCCCGGCCTTCATCGACGCCGTAAAACGGTTGAAGGTGGCCCCGGGCTTCGAGCCCGGTGCCCAGGTGGGGCCGCTGATCAACGAGGAGACGCGCGCCAAGGTCCACGCGCTGGTGGAGGACGCGGTGAAGCGGGGGGCGCGGCTCGTCTGCGGCGGGCACTACCTGACCGAGGGCGCGCACGCCAAGGGCTTCTTCTACGCCCCGGCCGTGCTGCTCGACGTCACCGACGACATGGCGATCGCCCAGGAGGAGATCTTCGGGCCGGCGGCGCCCATTCTCACGTTCGCGGCCGAGGACGAGGTGATCCGCCGGGCGAACGCCACCCGGTTCGGGCTGGCGGCCTACTTCTACACGCGGGACCTGGCCCGACTCATGCGAGTGGCCGAGCAACTCGAGTACGGGCTCGTCGGCGCCAACGACGCGACGGGCTACACGCACGAGATCCCCTTCGGCGGCTTCAAGGAGTCGGGTCTCGGGCGGGAAGGCGGACACGAGGGCATCGAGGAGTACACGGAGGTGAAATCGGTCGTGGTCAATCTGGGCTGAAACCCCCACAACGTCGAAGGGGAGGTGAGTATGCCTCTCTATGAGTACTATTGTGAGAAGTGCAAACGGGAAGTGACCGTGGCCATGTCCATGAGCGAGCACGACAAGGGCAGCGCGGCGTGTCCCCAGTGCGGCGGCCAGGCGATGCAACCGCTGGTGGGCACGTTCTTTGCGAAGACGTCCCGGAAATCCTGAGAGGAGGTGACCATGAGGCTCGAAGGTAAGCGCATCGCGGTCCTGGCCGAGAACATGTACCAGGAGATGGAGCTGTGGGTGCCCTACTACCGCTTCAAGGAAGAGGGCGCCGAGGTCAAGGTAGTAGGCGCGGGCGGGGCCACGTCGTACACGTCCAAGCACGGCTATCCGGTCACCGTCGACGTCCAGGCCGACCAGGTGAAGGCGGTGGAGTTCGACGCGATCGTCGTCCCTGGCGGGTACGCCCCCGACATGATGCGCCGTCACCCGGCGATGGTGCAGCTGGTGCGCGACGCCGCCCAGCAGGGTAAGGTGGTCGCCGCCATCTGCCACGCCGGCTGGATGCTCGTCTCCGCCGGCATCCTCAAGGGCCGGAAGGCGACGTCCTTCTTCTCGATCAAGGACGACCTGATCGCCGCCGGCGCCGACTGGAAGGATGCCGAAGTCGTGGTCGACGGGAATCTGATCACGTCGCGCAAGCCCGACGATCTGCCCGCGTTCTGCCGGGCGATCATCCAGGCGCTGGCGAAAGCGTAAGCTGCTCGTCGGCGGCGGGCGGGTGGCGAGGGCCTCCTCGACCACGAGCCCGCCGCCGGCCACCACCGCGGACCTCGGTCACCCACGCCGACTGCCCGCCGAACATCGCCTGATCGCTCCGGCCGCCGCGTCTGATATGCTGTCTGTCCCATGATCGTCCTGGGAATCAGCGAGACCCACTGCGCGACGGCGGCGATTCTGCGCGACGGCGAGATCGTCGGCTGCGCCTCGGAGGAGCGCTTCAGCCGGATCAAGAACGACGCCGGCTATCCCCGGCAGGCGATCGACGCGCTGCTCCGCGAACTGTCGATCGCGCCCGCCCAGATCGACGCGATCGTGCTGGCCGGCGTGCGGGCGGCCGCGCGCGAGTGGATGAATCGCGTCCTCCACGACGAGGCCTACGCGCGCCAGTACTACGGGCTGCAGCTCGACGCCCCCAGCGGTCTCCGTAAGCGCGCGCGCAAGCTGGGCGCGCGCCTGGGCCTGGCGGCCCCGGCGCCCGGCAAGTTCGGGCTCTCCCCGGCGGAGAGGCTGGCGATGGTGACGGGTCATCTGGGCGGCGTGACCGAGCGCGTCCTGACGCCCGATCACCACGCGTGTCACGCCGCCGCGGCGTACTTCGGGTCGCCGTTGGCGGGCCAGCCGGCGCTGGTGCTCACCAACGACAACTCGGGCGACGGGCTCTGCGCGACCGTCTCGACCGCCCAGGGGCTGGCGCTCACGCGGCACGAGGCGACGTCCAGCGCGCCCGGCTCGCTGGGGTCCTTCTACTCCTTCCTCACTCTGCTGCTCGGCATGAAGTTCGGCGAGCACGAGTACAAAGTGATGGGGCTCGCTCCCTACGCCTCCGTCCGCGCCACCGAGCGCGCGGCGGCGGCGCTGCGGGAAGTCTTCGATTTCGTCGAGGGGACGCCGTGTCTCTTCGCCTGGAAAGGGCGCGGCCCCCGCTACCGCCTGCTCCTGGAGGCGACGCTGGGGCTCCGCTTCGATGCGATCGCGGGCGGGGCCCAGCGCCTCCTGGAGGAGGCGCTCCTGTCCTGGACGCGCCTGGTGCGGCGACGCTACGGCGGCGACCGGCTGGCGCTCGGCGGCGGCGTCTTCATGAACGTCAAGGCGAACATGCGCCTCGCCGAAGAGGAGGGGCTGCGGGATCTCTTCGTCTTCCCGTCCTGCGGTGACGAGTCCAACGCGATCGGCGCCGCCTACCTGGGCTACCTCGAGCTCTGCCGGCGGCGGGGGACGCCCGCGACGCCGCGGCCGTTCGGCCCCGCCTACCTGGGCCCGGGGTTCGACGACCGCGAGGTCGAGGCGCTCATCCGCGTCCGCGACCTCGCCTCCCGCTATCGGGTCAGCGAGCAGGAGCGGATCGAGGAGAAGATCGCCGAACTGCTGGCGACCGACGGCGTCGTCGCTCGGTGCGCGGGGCGGATGGAGTTCGGCGCGCGCGCCCTCGGCAATCGATCGATCCTGGCTAATCCGTCGGATCGGCGCGTGGTGACGCTCATCAACCGCATGATCAAGAACCGGGACTTCTGGATGCCCTTCGCGCCCACCGTCTTGCACGAGCGCGAGACGGACTATCTGGTGAACCCCAAGGGGCTGGCCTCACCGTACATGATGCTGGCGTTTCCCACCAATCCGAAGGGGCGGGATGAGATCGTCGCGGCCGTGCACCCCCAGGACGGCACCGCTCGCGCCCACATCCTCGACGAGGCGTGGAACCCCGGCTATTACCGCGTCATCCGCGAGTTCGAGCGGCGGACGGGCATCGGCGCCGTGCTCAACACGTCGTTCAACCTGCACGGCGAGCCGCTCGTCTGCTCGCCCGCCGACGCGGTGGACACCTTCGAGCGTTCGGGGCTACCGCACCTG
>MNEF01000096.1 GCA_001917535.1 Candidatus Rokubacteria bacterium 13_1_40CM_69_27 | reverse complement strand
AACGGTCAGTTCGTCGTGATCACCGCGCTGCCCACGGAGGATCTGGCGATCCCCGGTGAGCCGTTCTCGTTCGGCGTGCTGGAGATGGCCCAAGCGCTCGGTGATTTCGCCTCGCTGGAGGCGACGGGGCGCCGTGCGCTCCGTCTCCATTTGCCCGCGGCCGATCCCGCGGCGCTCGACCGAGCCTGTGGTCTACTGGAAGGCGCGCTCAGGCACAACTAGGGGTCTGTCGGCAAATGCGCACGATCGCTGCGACCACTGCTCTCCGGTTCGAGCGCCGGCTCCGCCGGCGCCATCGATCCCTGCGGGGAGGTATCGGAGGGGGCGTCTCGTCCCCTCCGATGTGGTCGATCCGCCGGCTCCGCCGGCGCCATCGTTTCTGGGGGGAGGCTTCGGAGGGGGCCGTAACGTCCGCCCCCTCCGACTGAACTAGGGGGACGCACATGGAACTGGGCTTTGTCGGACTCGGCCGGATGGGCATGAACATGGTGCGGCGGCTTCAGCGCGACAAGCATCGCGTCGTCGTCTACGACCGCTCGCCCGAGGTCGTGAAGGAAGCGGTGCAGGAGCAGGCCGTGGCCTCGACCGCGCTCAAAGATATGGTCGCCAAGCTCACGCCGCCGCGGGCCGTGTGGGTGATGGTGCCCGCCGGCGAGCCCACCGAAGGCACCATCCGCGAGCTGGCCGGTCTGCTCCAGGCCGATGACGTGATCATCGACGGCGGGAACTCCTATTACAAGGACGACGCGCGGCGGGCCGAGGAGCTGAAGCCGAAGCGCCTTCATTACATCGACGCGGGCACCAGCGGCGGCATCTGGGGACTGAAGATCGGGTACTGCCTCATGATCGGCGGCGACGAGGCGATCTTCAAGCGCCTGGAGCCCATCTTCAAGACCCTGGCCCCCGAGAACGGCTACGCCTACATGGGCTCGGCCGGCGCCGGCCACTACGTCAAGATGATCCACAACGGCATCGAGTACGGCATGATGCAGGCCTACGCCGAGGGCTTCGAGCTGATGAGCAAGAGCAGCTTCAAGCTCAACCTTCCCAGGATCGCCGATCTGTGGATGCACGGAAGCGTGGTCCGCTCCTGGCTCCTGGAGCTGGCGGCCTCCGCGCTCCACAACGACCCCAAGCTGGAGAAGATCAAGGGCTACGTCGAGGACTCCGGCGAGGGGCGGTGGACGGTGTTCGACGCCATCGAGAAGGACGTGCCGGCCGCGGTGCTCACGGCCTCCCTCTACACGCGCTTCCGTTCGCGGCAGGCGGAGTCCTTCGCGGACAAGATGCTGGCCGCCCTCCGTAACGCCTTCGGTGGCCACGCCGTCAAGAAGGCCTGAGGATGGGGAATCCCCTCACCGCCGGCTTGGCCCAGAACCTGATCCCCCAGCCCTGCACGCTGGTCATCTTCGGCGGGGCCGGGGATCTCAGCGCCCGCAAGCTGCTCCCCGCCCTCTACAACCTGTCGCTCGACGGCGTGCTGCCGACCAACTTCGCGGTGGTGGGCTTCGCGCGCAACGAGCTGGACGACTCGACCTTTCGCGCGTTCGCCCGCGACGGCATCGAGCGCTTCTCGCGCCGTCCCCTCGACGAGGCGCATTGGGCGGACTATTCGCGCTCCCTCTTCTACGTGACGGGCTCGTTCACGGATGCCCAGGCCTATGTCGAGCTCAAGCGGCGCCTGGAGAAGATCGACAGCGAGTTCGGGATCCCCGGCAACCGGGTGTTCTACCTGTCGATCCCGCCCAGCCTCATCGCCACCTGCGTCGAGCAGCTCAAGGCCAACGGGTTCGTCGCCGACCCCGGCGAGGGACCTATCTCGCGCGTCATCGTCGAGAAGCCGATCGGGCGGGACCTGGCCACCGCCCGCGCGATCAACGCGACGCTGGCCCGCACCTTCGACGAGTCCCAGACCTTCCGGATCGACCACTACCTCGGCAAGGAGACGGTGCAGAACATCCTGGTCTTGCGGTTCGCCAACTCGGTACTGGAGCCGCTGTGGAACGCGAAGTACGTCGACCACGTCCAGCTCACCGTGGCCGAGGAGGAAGGGGTCGGCCTGCGCGCCGGCTATTACGAGGAGGCGGGGGCGCTGCGGGACATGGTCCAGAACCACATCCTGCAAGTTCTGGCCATGATCGCCATGGAGCCCCCCTGGTCGCTCGACCCCGAAAACGTCCGCGACGCCAAGCTCAACGTCCTGCGCTGCCTGCGCCCGCTGACGGCGGGGGACATCGACAAGCAGGTGGTGCGAGCGCAGTACGGCCCCGGCTACCATCACGGGGAAGAGGTGCCCGGCTACCGCCGGGAAGAGGGCGTCCGGCGCGATTCGACGACCGAGACCTACGTCGCCCTGAAGGTGTTCATCGACAACTGGCGCTGGGCGGGCGTGCCCTTCTACATTCGGACGGGCAAGCGGATGCCCAAGCGCGTCAGCGAGGCCGCCATCTACTTCAAGCCCGTGCCCGAGATCCTGTTCAACACCAACCGCGACGCGCCCCTGGAGCCCAACGTGCTGACCCTCCGAATCCAGCCCGACGAGGGATTCTCGCTGCGCCTGTCCTCCAAGCTGCCCGGCCCCAAGGTGCGGATCTATCCGGTGAAGATGGACTTCCACTATGGCGCCACCTTCGGCGACAGCTCGCCCGAGGCCTACGAGCGGTTGCTGCTCGACGTCATGGCCGGCGACGCCACGCTCTTCATGCGGCGCGACGCGGTGGAGGCGGCCTGGGCGTGGATGATGGGAGTCCTCGACGCCTGGGAGTCCAGCCGCACGCGCTACCTTCCCGAGTACCCGACCGGGGACTGGAGCCCGGTCGAAGCCGATCGGCTCATCGAGGCCGACGGTCGGAAGTGGCGAACCCTGTGACGCCAGCGGATCTGGTCACCAGCGAGCCCGAGGCGGTGAGCCTGGGCGCCATCGAGCGCCAGCTCACGCGCCCCTGGCAGCTCGGCGACGCTCCGCCCGACGAGCAGTCTGGCCGGGCGCTCATGGGCAATCTCGTGGTCGTCTGTCGGCACGAGCGCGAGGAGGCCGAGATCGCGGAGGATCTGGTCGCCATCGTATCGCAGTATCCGTCGCGCGTGCTCGTGCTCGTCGCCGACGCCGGGAACCAGACTTCCGAGATCAAGGCCTCGGTCCGGCTCTACGGCCGGCGGCGAGGAGCCTCCTGGCCGGTCTGCGGCGAGTGCGTCACCATCCGCGCGGGGGGCCCGGCCATTCCGCGGCTGCCCTCGGTGGTGCGCGCAATCGTACAAGGGGACTTGCCGAGCGCGCTCTGGTGGGCCACGCCCGAGGCGCCACCGCTCGCCGGCGAGCTGTTCGTGCAGCTCGCCGACCTGGTCGACCAGGTGATCTACGACAGCTTCGCCTGGACCGATCCGCTCCGGCAGCTCATCCTGACCGCCAGCCGGGTGGGCGAGAACGGACGGAAGGTGATGTCCGACCTCGCCTGGCGGCGCCCCAAGCTGTGGCGCCGCATCATCGCGCAGTCGCTCGATCCCCTGCTGGCTCCGGGCGCGCTCGAGGCCATGAGCGAGGTCCACATCGAGCACGGGCCGCACGCGCTGACGCAGGCCTGGCTGCTCACGGGGTGGCTGGCCTTCCGCCTCGGGTGGCTCCCGCGCGGCGGCAAGGTGCTGCCGGGTCCGGAGGTGTCGTGGTCGTTCCAGTCGGCGCAAGGTACGCCGCAGGTCGAGATCCGACGCCGCCCCGAGGGCGAGCCGGATCTCCAGTCGATCCGGATCGTCACGCGGGTGAACGCGCGGCTGGTCACGTTCCAGTTCACGTCGCCGGCGCCCGGCCGGGTCAACGTGTTCGCCGACGGGCTCTCCGACCGGACGGCCTGGCTGACCGGCCCCGTCTACACCCGCGGTCAGCTGGTGGCTCGCCAGCTTCCCGATCTCGCGCGCGACCGGCTCTTCGAATCGAGCGTCGCGCTGGCGCGCACGATGGCCGAAGCCGTCCTGTGACGCCGCCATGAGGGACGTTCGCGTGTCAGCGGACGCCGAGGCGCTGAGCCGGGCGGCCGCCCGCGAGTTCATCGACCTCGCCCGACAGGCCATCGCGGCCCGCCGACGATTCATGGTGGCGCTGGCGGGCGGCGCCACGCCGCGTCGCATCTACGAGCTGCTGGCCGCGCCCGAACATCGCCATCAGGTCGACTGGACACGGGTCGAGTTTTTCTGGGGGGACGAGCGCGCCGTCCCGCCTGATCACCCGGACTCGAACTACGGGATGGCCGCGGCCGCGCTCCTGGCCACGCTGGATCTGCGGCCGGAGCAGATTCATCGGATCCAGGCCGAACGGCCGGACCGCGAGCGGGCGGCGCGCGACTACCAGATCGAGATCGCGCGCGCCTTCGGCGTGAGCCCGGAGGGGCCCCCACCGGTGTTCGATCTGATCCTGCTCGGCCTGGGGACGGACGGGCACACGGCATCGCTCTTCCCGTATACCGACGCCCTCCGCGAGCGGCGCCGCCACGTCGTGTCGCATTACGTCGCCAAGCTCCAGGCCGAGCGGATCACGCTCACGTTCCCGATCATCAACCGCGCCAGCGAGATCCGCGTGGTCGTCGCCGGCGCCGAGAAGGCCCCGACGCTCAAGGAGGTGCTGGAGGGTCCGCCCGACCCCGAGCGGCTGCCCTCCCAGCTCCTCGACCCGCCGGCCGGGCGCCTGGCCTGGCTCGTCGATCGAGCCGCGGCCGGCGAGCTGGCCCTCGAGCATTGCCGATGAACGAGATCGCGCTGCGGCTCAGCCAGCACCTGCGCACGGAGGCGGCCGAGATCGGCGAGCTGGCCGCCGTGCTGGATCAGATCGCCGTGGCCGGCAAGCTCATCGCCCGCGAGCTCGGGCGGGCCAGCCTGATCGGCCAGCTCGGCCTGACCGGCGACGTGAACGTGCAGGGGGAGGCGGTCAAGAAGCTCGACGTCTGGGCCAACGACGTCATGGTCCGCGTGCTCGACGCCAGCGGCGTCGTGTGCACGATGGTCTCCGAGGAGATGGACGAACCGCTCCACCTCGCCGAGCGCTGCCCGGCCGGCCAGTACGTCGTCTGCTTCGACCCCGTGGACGGCTCGTCGAACCTGGACGTGAACGGCATCGTGGGCACGATCTTTTCGGTCCGCCGGCGGCGCGGCCGGGGGATCGATCACGCGGCGGCGGATGCCGTGCAGCCCGGCTCGGCCCAGGTGGCGGCGGGCTACGTCATGTACGGCCCGAGCACGATGCTGGTCTACACGGCCGGGAAGGGTGTTCACGCCTTCACGCTCGACCCCACCATCGGCGAGTTCGTGCGCTCGCGGCAGCACATCCAGACCCCCGGCCGCGGACACATCTACAGCGTGAACGAGGCGCACGCCCCCGTCTGGGCGCCCGGCATTCGCGAGTACATCGATTATCTGAGGGCGCGGGACCCGGCCAGCGGGCGCCCGTACACCGCGCGGTACGTCGGCTCCATGGTCGCGGACGTGCACCGCACGCTCCTGGAGGGCGGCATCTTCCTCTACCCCGGCGAGGTGGGCGCCGACGGCAAGACGAGCGGGAAGCTCCGCCTGCAGTACGAAGCCGCGCCGATGGCGTTCCTCATCGAGCAGGCCGGCGGCAAGGCGAGCACGGGACGCGAACGAATCCAGGACATTCACCCCGCCTCTGCGCACCAGCGTGTCCCGATCCTGATCGGAAGCCGGGACGACGTGACGATGGCAGAAGAGTTCGCGGCGGGTCGCCGCTGACACGAGGACTTGCGATGAGCCAACGGGTAAGAGAGATCCTCAGCTGGTACGGCGCCGATAATCCCGGCACCCTGACGAACCTCGCTCGGCTGCTGAACCACGGCACGCTGGGGGGCAGCGGCAGGATGGTCATCCTGCCCGTGGACCAGGGCTTCGAGCACGGGCCCGCCCGCAGCTTCGCCCCCAATCCGCCGGCCTATGACCCGCGCTACCACTTCGAGCTGGCCCTCGAGTCCGGGTGCAGCGCCTACGCGGCGCCGCTCGGTTTCCTGGAAGCCGGCGCCCGCGAGTTCGCCGGCGAGATCCCCCTGATTCTCAAGCTGAACGATCACGATGTCCTGCTCGAGGAGCCGGACCCCACCCAGGCGCTGACCGGCAGCGTGGCCGACGCGCTCCGCCTGGGATGCGTCGGCGTCGGCTTCACCATCTATCCGGGGTCGCTCCACCGGCTGGAGATGTACAGCCAGATCCGGGCCATCGCCGAGGAGGCCAAGCGCTACGGCCTGGTCGTGGTCATCTGGTCCTACCCGCGCGGCTCCGGGCTCTCCAAGCAGGGAGAGACCGCGATCGACGTGACCGCGTATGCGGCGCACATCGCCGCCCAGCTCGGCGCGCACATCATCAAGGTCAAGCTTCCCTCGGCCCACGTCGAGCAGGAGGCGGCCAAGAAGGTCTACGAGAAGGAACGGGTCGCGATCGGGAAGCTCACCGAGCGCGTCCGCCACGTCGTGCAGTCGACCTTCAACGGACGTCGCGTGGTGATCTTCTCCGGCGGCCCCACCCAGGAGCGCGACGAGGCGGTCTTCGAGGAGGTCCGGGCGATCCGCGAGGGCGGCGGATTCGGCTCGATCATCGGCCGGAACTCGTTCCAGCGGACGAAGCCCGACGCCCTCAAATTCTTAAAAACGATCATGGATATCTACGCCGGCTGAGGATGATCCTCGCCGGCGACGTGGGCGGAACGAAGACGGTGCTGGCGCTCTTCGAAGAGCGGCGCGGCCAGCTCACGCTCGCTCGCGACGTCACCCGACCGAGCCGCGAGTTCCCGAGCCTGGAGGCGATCGTCCACGACTTCCTCAACGGGGGCCCCCGGCCCGACGTCGCGGCCGCCTGCTTCGGGGTGGCCGGCGCGGTGATCGACGGGCGCTGCGTGACGACCAATCTTCCGTGGACGCTGGACGAAAAAGTTCTGAGTCACGCCATCCCGGCACCGCGGGTGAAGCTCCTCAACGACCTGGAGGCCGCCGCCTGGGGGGTCATGCACCTGCCGGCCGCGGAGCTGGCCACGCTCCAGGCCGGCATCCCGCGGAACGGAAACATGGTGCTGATCGCCGCCGGCACCGGACTGGGGGAGGCGCTGATCGCCTGGGACGGCGCGCGTCATCACGTCATCGCGTCGGAGGGCGGCCACGCCGACTTCGCGCCGCGCACCGAGCGCGAGACCGAGCTGCACCGCTACCTGCGCCGCGAGTTCGGTCACGTCAGCTACGAGCGCGTGCTGTCGGGGCCGGGGCTCTTCAACATCTACCGCTTCGGGCTGGACACCAGCGGTATCGCCGAGCCGCCCTGGCTCAAGGATCGCCTGGCCAGCGGCGACCGCAGCGCCGTCATCTCGGAAATCGGGCTCAGCGGCGGGCACCCGCTCTGCGTGGAAGCCCTGGAGCTGTTCGCGTCGGTCTACGGCGCCGAGGCCGGGAACCTCGCCCTCAAGGCGCTGGCCGTGGGGGGCGTCTATGTCGGCGGCGGGATCGCCCCCAAGATTCGGGCGAAGCTCAGCGACGGCAGGTTCATCGCGGCGTTCCGCGACAAGGGGCGCTTCGCCGGGCTGATGGAGTCGATCCCGGTGCATCTGGCCCTCAACCCGCGGGCGCCGCTCCTGGGCGCGGCCCTCGTCGCCACCGGCGCCCACCTCACTTCGCGTTCCCGCTCTTGAGCCGCTGCTCGATGAGCTGCTCGAACAGGCCCCGGAGCGGAGGCAGGCTGGTGAACAGCGCCGAAAACGCCGCCCGGTCCACGGTCAAGACGTTCACGCTCGTTCGGGTGCGGGCGGCGGCCCTGCGCGGCAGATCGCTCACCAGCGCCATCTCCCCGAAGCACTCGCCCGGGCCGAGACAGGCCAGCACGACCTCCCCACCGCCCGGCTCCTTCTTCACGACCTCGACCTCGCCATCGACGATGATGTAGAGGCGGTCGCCCCGCTCGCCCTGGTCGAAAATGGTCTCGTCGGCTTCGAAGTGCTCGCGGCCGACGGATGCCCCCAGGCCGGCCTTCACCTGCACGATGTCGGGCTTGAGGAAGAGGTCGAGCAGCCAGTCGGTGGCGACTCGCACCTTGCGATCGAGCCCCGGCAGCTTCATCAGATAAATCGTCCGCCAGACGAACCAGGCCAGGAAGCCGGAGAGCTTCACCCCGAGAATCTCGGCCACGGCCGAATGGTGGCCGAGGGCGCCCAGCTTTCCCAGCGTCTTGAACGTGAACGGCCGCTTCGACTCCCCGCGGAGCGTGGCCACGATGTTCTGGGCGCAGCAGGCGGCCTGGCGGGTGGCGTGCTGGGCGGTGGGAGGACAGGGCTGCCCTGTCGCCCGGTCCGGCACCGACGCGCAATCGCCGATCGCCCAGACGCCGGGATAATCGGGCACTTCGAGGTACTCGTTGACGACGATCTTGCCCCGTTCCTTCCGGCAAGGGAGCGCCTCGACCAGCGGGTTCGGCGCCGAGGGGACGGTGCTGATCAGCGTCTTGGCGGGGATCCGTTCCCCATCCTGCAGCAGCGCGTAGTCGGCGGTCGCCCCGGCCAGACGTGTGTTCAAGCGAATCTCCACGCCCCGCCGCGCCAGCAGCCGCTGGGCGAAATCGCCCAGGTCCTTCGGCAGCTCCGGCAGGACCCGGGCGCCGGCGGCCAGGACCACGCGGATATCGGCGATCGGAATATTGCGAAAGCTTCGGGCCACCGTGCGGACGAAGTCGTTGAGCTCGGCCACGGCTTCGACGCCGGAGAACCCGCTGCCCGCCACCACGAACGTGAGGAGGGCCCGACGGAGCTGGGGGTCCTTCTCGATATCGGCCTCCTCGAGGGCGTGAATAATATGGTTGCGCAGGACCAGGGCGTCGCCCAGGTACTTGAACGTCAGCGCGTGCTCCTCCAGCCCGGGCTGGCCGGAGAAGCTCGTGATGTTCCCCAGGGCGATCACCAGGTGGTCGTACTCGAGCTGGTAGGGGCGGGGACGGAAGCCCGAGCTGGTGCTGACGATGCGGTTGTTCAGGTCGATGCTCTCGACCGTGCGCGTGTAGAGATCGGTGTTCGGGCAGAGGCGGCGGATCGGCGCGATCGTGTCCAGGATGCCGATGCTGCCGGAAATCACCTCGGGGAGCATGGGCTGAAAGACGAGATAGTTGTCCCGGCTGACCAGACTGATCTCGACCTCCGCGTCCCGGCGGAGCGTGCGTTCGAGCGCCATCGCCGTGTAGACGCCCCCGAACCCGCCGCCGAGGATGAGGATCCGGGTTCGCCTCACGGACTACCTCGGCGAGCCACCCGCCGCCGGCGGGGCCTTGACGAGCTGGGGAACGGCGAACGGCCCACTAGGGTCACGTTCCCTGGTCTTGTCGTGGTAGACGTGACACTCGACGCAGCCGGTGCGAGCCCCTCCCCTCTCCCGGTGGCACTCCCGGCACACCGCGACCGAGGGGAGCAGCACATCGGTGGTTTCTTTGCTCATCGTCGCCTTGTGGCACTCCGTACAGGCGAGCGGACGGTGGGCACCGTGGTCGAACACGCTGTGGGGCAGCCACCGCGAGGGAATCGCGGTCGGCGCCACCTGTGGTAACCGATCGGCCGCGTAGGTCATGGTGTGGCAGAACTCACACTTCTGCTTGAACATGATCTTCTCGGCGCCCGGGAGCTGAAGCGACGCCCACTCCAGCGCGGAGGCGCCCGCGGCCCGGGCGGGCGCCGTCCTCGCCTCGGCCTCCTCGCCGCGGCCGCGTCGCCCGCGCGGCCAGTCGGAGCCAGGCTCGTCGGCTGACTGGCCGCCCCGCTGCAGTCGCCGGCCGCGCGGCTGATCGCCGCTGGGCTCTTCCTTCGTCTCGGTCTCCTCGCCTCGGCGCCCCAGCCGGCCGCCGCGCGGTCGCTCCGTCACCCCCTCGTCCCCGGCCCCGCTCGGCGAGCGACCACCGCGCGGCTGCTCCGCGACGTCCGCCCTGGCCAGCTCCAGCTCCTGGCACTGTTTCTTCACCTTGTCCGCCTCGACGCTTCCGGTCTTCGGACCGGGCGACAGCGCCTGACACTGCTCGAAGGCCTCGATGAAGAGCGTGCGGAGATAGGCGTGGACGATCACCGGCGTGTCGTGCGGAGCGACCGCGTCGGAGAGTCGCGCGTCCACATCGAGTGGATGACAGGCCGGCCCACAGTGCTTGGCGTAGGAGATCGGCTGCATGGCGGCGCGGGAGGCCTCGGGCTGGTGACAGAAGGCGCAGCCGAGCTGCAGCCCCTCCCGCTTGTCGAGGATGCCCTGGCGCCCCTTCAAGGCCCGCAGCTCCTCCAGACCCTTGAGACCGACCTTGAGGTGCTTCTGGTGGTTCAGCTTGATCTGCGCGGTGTCCTTCAGCTCCGCCGTCCGGTCCAGGCTCACGCGCTGGACAGCGCCGTTTTCCCTGACGGCAACCTTGAACTCCGGATGGCTGGAGGCGAAGTCGCGGATCTTCGGCGCAAACGGCGACGGCGTTCTGTCCTTCGTCCCCAGATCGGCGTGACACTGGGTGCACTGCGCGTCCCCCAGCGCGGCGAGGGCGACGCGCCCCTTGTGCTCGACATGGCAACTGGCACAGGTCGGATCGAACGCCTGCGCCTCGTGGTGAATCGGTCCGTCGTGGCAAGCCAGGCACGCCTGGGCGCTGACCCGGAGGAAGAAGCCCCGGGCCGGCGCCTCGCTGGAGGCCGCGCCGTCTCCCACCGGCGGCCGATGGCAGTCCGAGCACTGGGTCCAGAACATGGCGTGCGCGGTCGACAGCGGGCCGCTGGTGTAGATCCGCTGATCGCCGCGGGCCGCGTAGGCGATGAGCCAGGCCGTCGCCACCAGCGGCGCCGCGATGGAGAGGATGAGCTTCCAGCGGCGGAAGGCATGCAGTCGCTTGAAGTACTGCAGCTCGATGCGCTTGGCGCGGATCTTCGTGGTGTAGCGGTCGTCGGCCACGGGCGCGCCTCTAGTACCGCACGCTCACGATGGCGTGCACGATCGAGAGGAGCAGCAGCGCCATCGACAGGGGGACGTGCACCAGGAGCCAGCCATGCAGCCAGTGGTGCAACCGTCGCTGCACCGCGAGCTGCCGCCGCTCCTCGCAGATCGCCTGCAGCTCGTCGATGACCTCCCCGAGCGCCGGCGGCAGCGCCATTTTCAAGTGTTGGAACATGGCCTCGCCCTGCCGCGGGGTGGCCAGGCGGCCGTCCCCAGGGAGCCGGGAAGCCAGAAAGGGCCGGATGTCGGTCACGTAGGCCTCGCGGAGCACGCCGCTCTCCGGGAACGCGGTCGTCCACGTCGGTCGCGCGCGCAGGACGGGCCGGGCGAGCACCTGGCCCCGCTCGAGACCGCCCCCGCCGCGCCGCTCGATGGCGGGCAGGGGCTCGGCGACGGGCAAGGGGCCGGCGACGGCGGCCACCAGCGTGTCGGCCTCCGAGCGGAGCTGGGCGACGATGGCGTCGATCTGCTCGTACACCGTCTCCAGCGGAAGCTGCGTCTGCATCATCCGCGGCAGGATCTGCTGGAGCACCAGGCCATAGATCCCGCTCAGGATCACCACGGTGAAGAGCGCCATGAGAGCGAACGTGAGGGGGCCGCCCCACCGGAAGCCGCCGTGGAAGAGGATCAAGAAGTAGCTGAGCAGACCGAGCCAGAGGTGCCCCTTCATCCAGGTCGTGGCGCGTCCGATGCGCCAGGTCGGCACCTGGCGTCGAGCACCGAGCAGGCCGGCATAGACCATGAGGGCGAACCCCGCCCCGCCGTAGATCAGCCCGGGCCAGCTCCCGCCGCTCGGCCCCTGCATCGCCCCGCGCGCATACGGAACATAGGCCGCGGTGGCGACGAGGAGGACGACGAGCGCCCCGACAACCCAGCGGCGGTGGCTAGCATCGAGGAGCATGCGGCGCGCCCGAGGGCCGGACTACTTCGCCAACGCCAGCTTGTCGGCGAAGAAGGTCAACGGTTCCACGCGGATCGCGGCCGCGTGCGGACAGGCATAGACGCACGCCGGCTCTTTCAGCTCCCGGCTCAGATCGCAAGTGGTCGCCTTCTCGCGGACCACGGCCTTCTTCTGGCCCGGATGGAGCTCGTCCGCCACCGCGACCGTGAACGAGTGCAGGTTGATGTTCCCGTAGGGACAACTCTCCGCGCACAGGCCGCAGCCGATGCACCAGTCCTCGATGATGATCTCCAGCGAGTCGCGGCGGCGGATCGACCCCACCGGGCAGCCGATCATGCAGAGCGGATCGCGGCAGGACCGGCACGACGTCGCCACCAGGTACTTGTCGAACCGCAGCCCGTCGCGCACCAGCCGGGTGACGCCGTCGTGGGCCGCGGCGCAGGCGCGGACACAGAGATCGCAGCGGGTGCAGCGCTCGAGGTCGATCAACAACAGATTTTGGGCCTCCATGAGGCCCTGGGTCAGGAAGTCGGCGATGGGGACCGTGCTGACCCGCTGGTGGCGCTCCTGGTCGTGGGCCAGCCGCGTGGCGGCTTCGGCCTCCAGGTTGGCCCGGATCTCGGGAAAGCGCTCCAGCATCGCGTGGAAGTCGTCGCCGCGGATCTGGACAACCTCGACATGGTCGAGCGCGCTGCAGGTGGCCGTGCGGACGCCACCTCCCAGCAGGCCGATCTCGCCGAAGTAGTTGCCGCGGGCCAGGTAGCGCAACACCATCTCGCTCCCGGGGAAGGTCTGGGTGACCTTGACGAAGCCGATCCGGACCAGGAAGAAGCTGTCGGCCGCCTCCCCCTGCCGGCAGATGACCTGCCCGGGCTCGTACTGGATCAGCTCGACGCGGTCGCAGAGATGGCCGATGAAGTCGTCGGTGACCCCGGCGAACATCGGCACGCTGCGCAGATGCGTGGCCAGCGCGCGCTCCCGATACCCCCGCTCGAGCTCGGCCTTGAAGCGCTTGTTCTTCTGGAGCACGTGCAGCACGTTCCGGAGCATCTCGAGGACCTCGGTCTCCTCGAGAGCCCGCACCGTGGCCGACCTCGGGTAGAAGCTCATGCACGTCATCTCGCCGAAGAGCTCACCGGGGCCGATCCGGGCCACCGGGTTGCCGTAGTCGAGATCGATCGGCCCGTCGATCGGGATGAAGCGTTGCGGGCCGTCGTCGCGCTGATCCTCGTCGCTGCCCACGAGTTGGCTGAGCCGCCGGAAGAAGTTCGCCACCCCCGCCCGCCCGGTGGGGGGACCGCTCTTGACGTGCGCCATCGGCGTGGAGATGGAGACCTCGACCTGCCCGCTCAGGACGTAAAAGGCGGTGGAGCCCTGCTCGCCCTCGCGACAGATGATCTCTCCCGGGCGGAACCGGCGCCGGATGACGGACCCCTTGTTGAGCGCGAGGAACGTGCCCGAGACGCCGGCGAAGATGGGGAGCTTCAACAGCTCGTCGGGGGACAGCAGCTCGCCCTGCGGCAGCCTGACCTCGAGCACCTTCTTGTTGGTGAGCGCTCCCGTCGGGCAGGAGACCATGCACTCGCCGCAGCCCACGCAGGTGGAATGCCCCATGGGGAGATCGGTGTCGAAGGCGATGCCCGTCCCGCCCCCTTTGCCCGTGCGGCCGATCACGAAGTTCTGCTTGACCTCGCTGCAGCCGCGGATGCACCGATCGCACAGGATGCAGGCGGAGTGATCCACCTTGATGATCGGCGACGAGTCGTCGATGCCGCGCGGGCTCAGCCGCGGCGTGAACCGCAGGGTCTGGAGCCCGGCCCGGCGGGCCTGGGTCTCCAGCTCGCAGTCACCCGTGGCCGCCTGGCGGAGGCACGGACTCGGATGGTCGGCCAGCAGGAGCTCGTACAGCATCCGGCGCGCCCGCCCCACGCGCTCGGTGTTGGTCCGCACGTCCATGCCGTTCTCGGCGGGGCGGACGCAGGAGGCGGTCAGCACGCGGCCGCCGGCCACCTCCACCGTGCACACCCGACACACGCCGACCGGCGTCTGGTGCTGGGCGTGGCAAAGGGTGGGGATGTCGACGCCCAGGCTGCGGGCGGCGTCGAAGACGCTGGTGCCGGCGGGCACCTCCACCGCCGCTCCGTCGATGGTCAGCTTCACCAGGGGTGTGGGCAAGCCTTCGGCCTCTCTAGGCCATCGGGCACACGCCCGCCGGACAGCGCCGGCGGGCAATGTGGTCCTCGATCTCTTCGGGGAAGTGGGTGATGACCGACTTGATCGGCGCCGGCGCCACCTGCCCGAGGCCGCAGATGGAGGTGAGCATCATCGCCTCGGACAGCTCGTTGATCAGGTCGAGATCCTGGCGCTGGCCGCGGCCGTGGGCGACGTCTTCCAAGATCCCGACCATCTTGGCCGAGCCCAGGCGGCAGGGGACGCACTTGCCGCAGGACTCGTTCCGGAAGAAGCGGACGGCGTTGAGCGCCATGTCGAGCATGCAGGTGCCCTCGGCACAGACGACGATCGCGCCCGAGCCCAGCATCGATCCCGCCTGCTGGAGCGATTTGAAGTCGAGCGGCACGTCCACCATCGAGGCGGGGAGATAGCCCGACGACGGCCCCGACGGCGCGAACGCCTTGAGGGCGCGGCCGTCGAGAATCCCGCCCGCCTGCTCGAAGATCACTTCCCGGGCGGGCGTGCCCATCGCGATCTCGTAGACCCCGGGGCGAACGACGTGGCCGCTGATGCCGACGAACTTGAGCCCCGGGGCGCCGGACCGGCCCTGACGCTTGAACCACTCGACGCCGTTCCGGAGGATCAGCGGCACGAAGGCGAAGGTCTCCACGTTGTTGATGAGCGTCGGCTTCTGCCAGAGCCCGTGCGTGCCCGGGAAGGGCGGCTTGTTGCGGGGCTCGGCGCGCTTGCCCTCCAGCGCCTCCAACAGCGCGGACTCCTCCCCGCAGATGTAACCGCCGGGGCTCAGGAAGATCGTCAGGTCGAAGGCGATGCCGGAGCCGAGGACGTCGTCGCCGATCAGGCCCTGGCGCCGGCAGGCGTCGATCTCGGATTGCAGTATGGCCGCCTGGACCTCGTACTCGTGCCGGACGTAGAGGATCCCCGTGCGCGCGCCCGTCACCACGCCGGCCAGGATCATGCCCTCGATCACCAGGTGGGGGACGTGCTCCAGGAGGAAGCGGTCCTTGATCGTGCCCGGCTCGCTCTCGTCCGCGTTGCAGACGACGTACTTCTCGGGGCCGGGGGTGCCGCGCACGATCTCCCACTTCACGCCCGTCGGAAACCCCGCGCCGCCCAGCCCCCGAAGCTCGCTGGCCTTGAGGGTCGTCAGCAGGCCGGCGACGTCGCGGCTGGCCAGGAGCGCCCGGAGGGCCTCGTAGCGGGCGCCGGGTTCGTACGGGTCGATCTGGAGCCGGCTCGAAAGAGGCGAAAGCTCCGCGTGCGGCGGCGGCCCGCCGGCGGCCGCGCCGTCGACGAGGGCCTCCAGCCGGTCCCGGGTGAGCCGGGCGACGATCGCGTCGTTGATGGACGCGGCCGGCGCCCGATCGCACTGCCCGAGACACGACACCTCGCGCATGACGACGCCGCTCGGCCCACGTTCCCCCAGGCGGGCCTGCAGCGACCGGCGGAGATCATCGCCGCCGCGGAGGTGGCACGACATGTCGGCGCAGACACGCACCTCGACCGCGGGTGGAGGCGCCAGCCGGAAGTGCGGATAGAAGCTCGCGACCCCGTGCAGTTGGTAGAGCGGGACCTGCGCTCGCTCGGCCAGGGCCCGGAGCGCCTCCGGGGGGAGGTAGCCGTGCTCTCGTTGAATGACGCGAAGCTCGTCGATCAGCATAGACCTCATCGAAATACGCCTCACCGACGGGCCTCGGGCCAGCCCGGCCGTGCAAAACTACGCTTGTGACTGGCCCGTGTCAACGGGTTCCGGGGACGCGCGCGCGCCGGCCTCCCGCGCTCACGGGGAGAGTCGCTGTTGCCTTTACATGCTCGGTCGCCCGGTATAGGATTGCGGCCTCGCGGCACCCGTGTGCGCAGTGCAGCTCGGCACCGGACGAGGGAACCGATGGGGTGGGCGTGCCGATCGCGTTAATCGCTCTGGTGTTGGCCGCGCTTCCGACCACTGTCTCCGGTGAACCAGCGATCGCCGAACCCGTCTCCGCCTTGCGGGCGCCCGTCCTGCTGGCGCAGCGCCCCCGGCGACCCGAAGCCGAGGAGCCTCAGGAGCCCACGGTGGAGCCGCCGCGGCCGGCCCCGATCGAGCCCAAGGACAAGCCGCCCGGGTTCACCGGGCCCTCGCCGACCCGCCCGAGCCCGACGCGGACCAGCCCCGACTTCGTGCCGATCCTGGACCGCTGGCGATTGGGATTCCCCGACTGGAATCGCTACGAGCGCCCGCTGGAGGCGCCGTATGTCAAGGGACGCTGGTGGGACCCCTACAACCAGAACGTGCTGAAGGGCGACTACCCGGTCATCGGGCAGCGCTACTTCCTGAACGTCTCGGCCATCAGCGACAGTCTGCTCGAGCTGCGTCGGATCCCGCTTCCCAGCAACGTCAGCGCGGCCGATCGCGGTCAGGCCGAGTTCTTCGGGTCGGGCGACCAAATCTTTTTCAATCAGAATTTCATCCTGTCGCTGGAGTTCTTCAAGGGCGACACCGCATTCAAGCCGCGGGACTGGGAGTTCCGGATCACCCCGGTGTTCAACCTCAACTACCTGAACGCGAAGGAAACCGGCGTCGTGAACATCGACGTGCGCGAGGGCACCACGCGTCTCGACGGCGACGTGAGTCTTCAGGAGCTCTTCGTCGAGTACCACCTGGGCGATCTCAGTCCCCATTACGACTTCCTGTCGACCCGCTCGGGCATTCAGCCGTTCACCAGCGACTTTCGCGGCTTCATCTTCAGCGACAACCAGCTCGGCTTCCGCCTGTTCGGCAACCTGGGCTCCAACCGGCATCAGTTCAACGCCGCCTACTTCCGTCCGCTCGAGAAAGACACGAATAGCGGGCTGAACCGGCTGTTCGATACGCGCGAGCAGCACCTCGGCATCGTGAACTACTTCGTTCAGGACTTCATCTGGCCCGGGTACACCCTGATGTTCAACTTGCACGTCCTCAACGACAGCGGCGACAAGCACTTCGACGTGAATGGCTTCCTCGTCCGCCCGGCCGCCATCGGGACCCTCGACAAGAAGACCGTGGACGCGGTGTGGCTCGGCTGGAACGGTGACGGCCACATCGGCCCGCTCAATCTGACCCACGCGCTCTATCAGGTGGTGGGGCGCGAGAATCGAAATCCCATCAACGGCCGGACCCAGGACATCAGCGCCCAGATGGCGGCGCTGGAGGTGTCGACGGATCTCGACTGGCTCCGCCCGCGGGCCAGCTTCCTGTGGGCGTCGGGCGATTCGAAGCCCGACGACAGCACCGCCCGCGGGTTCGACACCATCTTCGACAACCCGAACTTCGCCGGCGGCGGGTTCAGCTACTGGGTGCGCCAGGGGCTTCCGCTCACCAGCACCGGTCTGGAGCTGGTCGGCCGTAACAGCATCGTCCCCAGCCTGCGCAGCAGCAAGATCGAGGGCCAGCCGAACTTCGTCAACCCCGGGCTCTTCCTCTTCAACGTGGGAGCCGACGTCGAGCTCACGCCGAAGCTCAAGGCGATCCTGAACGTCAGCTACCTGCGCTTCCACCACACCGAAGTGCTGGAGCGGGTGCTCTTCCAGCCGAAGATCCGGGAGGAGATCGGCATCGACTACAGCGTGGGCTTCCGCTGGCGACCCTTCCTGATCGAGAACGTGGTGATCACCGCCGGGGTGGCGGCGCTCCAGCCGGGCGATGGCCTCCGCGACATCTATACGCAGGACACGTTCACGTTCGGCGCCGGCGGGCTCCAGAAGACCCGCGGGTTCCCCTACGATGTCCTCTACTCCGCGTTCCTGGCCATGACCTTCACGTACTGACCGGGTCGATCACGCATGAGCGAGTCGCCCAGACGGACGCTTCGCCGCGCCACCCTTGCGGTGTTCGCCCTGATCGCCGCCGCCACGCTCCTGTCCCTGGCGCTGCCCGAAGCCGGCCCCGGGCGGCGGGGGCTGCCGGACGCCTCGGTGGCACCGGCAGTGGCTGCGGGCGGCGACGCCGTCCTCCTGGCCCAGCGCATCCGCCGCGCGCCCGAGACGCCCGAAGCTCCGCCCGCCCCGCCGCCCGCGCCGGAGCCGTCGACGCCCCCGGGGCCCGACCTGAGCCGGCAGAGCCAGGCGGAGGTCGATCGCAAGAACGTCGGCTGTCTGAGCTGTCACACGACGACCGATTCCCCCACGATGCACGCGAGCACGACGGTGAAGCTCGGCTGCGTCGACTGTCACGGCGGGCGCGGGGACGTCGTGCGCCCAGGGACGGCAGCGGCCCGCTCGCCCGTCTATGAGGACGCCAAGCGGCAGGCCCACGTGCCGCCGCGGGCGTCCGCCCTGGCGAGGAGCGCCGCCAATCCCCCGCGGGCCTACGCCGAGCTCAACCGCGAGAGTGCCGAGTACATCCGCTTCGTCAACCCTGGTGATCTGCGATCGGCGCGCCGGTCGTGCGGCCCCAGCGGGTGCCACGCCGCCGAGGTGGCGCAGGTCGAAAAGAGCATGATGACGACCGGCCCCATGCTCTGGTCCGCGGCGCTCTACAACAACGGGAGCTTCCCGCTGAAGCTTCCCCAGTTCGGGGAGAGCTACACTGAAGAAGGCTCCCCGCGCCGCCTCTTCACGAGCCCGCCGCCGACGGGCGAAGAGACCACCCGGAAGGGCGTGCTCGCGTTCCTCGATCCGCTGCCGCGCTTCGAGATCGGCCAGCCGAGCAACGTGCTGCGCATCTTCGAGCGAGGACAGCAGCGGCCGCTGGAGATCGGGGTGCCCACCGTGGACGAGGCGCCGGGGCGACCGGCCAACCGTCTCAGCCAGCGCGGGCTGGGGACGCTCAACCGCACGGACCCGGTGTGGCTGAACCTCCAGCGCACCCGGCTCTTCGACCCGGCGCTCTCCTTCATGGGCACCAACGATCATCCGGGCGATTTCCGCTCCAGCGGGTGCTCGGCCTGCCACGTGATCTACGCGAACGACCGCTCGCCGGTGCACTCGGCCGCCTACGCGCAGTACGGCAACCGGGGGCGCACCGCCACCGCCGACCCCACCATCGCCCGGGAGGAGTCGGGCCATCCGATCAAGCACGTCTTGACCAATACGATCCCGTCGAGCCAGTGCGTGGTCTGCCACCACCACCCCGGGACGACGGTCACCAACAGCTTCCTGGGGTACACGTGGTGGGACAACGAGACGGACGGCGCGCTGATGTACCCCGAGAAGGCGCGGACGCTCACGGCCCGGGACATCGACGAGATCGAGCGCGGAAACCCCGAGGGGGCGGCCGTCCGCGGGCGGTGGTCGGACCCCGAGTTCCTGGCGAACATCACCGACCTGAACGCGAAGCTCACTCGCACCCAGTTCGCCGATTTCCACGGTCACGGTTGGGTCTTCCGGGCCGTCTACAAGCAGGACCGCCAGGGACACTTGCTCGATACCGAGGGCAAGATCGTCCCCCATGACGATCCCGATCGGTTCAAGAAGGCCGTCCACCTGAGGGACATCCACCTCGACAAGGGCATGCACTGCGTCGATTGTCACTTCAAGCAGGACGCGCACGGCAACGGCAAGCTGTATGGCGAGACCCGGGCGGCCATCGAGATCACCTGCACCGACTGTCACGGCACCATCCAGCAGCGGGCAATCTTGAGAACCTCGGGACCGGCCGCCCCCGAGGGCGGCACCGACCTGTCGACGCTGCGGACGCCGTTCGGCCAGCGGCGCTTCCAGTGGCGCGGCGACGCGCTGACCCAGCGCTCGATGGTCACCGAGGGGCTGGAATGGCCGGTCACCCAGGTGGTGGACACGATCGACCCCGGCTCCGCCTGGGCGCGGGCGAACCCCGGGCGGAGCCAGAAATCGCGTGTGGCCAAGACGCTGCGGCGCGACGGGGTCGCCTGGGGCGACGCCGTCCCCAAGGACCGCGAGCTCCGGGACCTCGCCCACCCCGACGCCCGCATGACGTGCCAGAGCTGCCACACCTCGTGGGTGACGAGCTGCTTCGGCTGTCACCTGCCCATGCGGGCGAACCGGCGCAAGCCGCTCCTCCACTGGGAAGGCGACACGCTGCGGAACTGGACGTCGTACGACTTCCAGACGATCCGCGACGACGTGTTCATGCTGGCCATCGATCCCACGGTGATGAAGCATCGCATCTCCCCCGCCCGCTCCTCCTGCGCGGTGCTGGTCGGCTCCCAGAACCAGAATCGCGAGTGGGTGTACTCGCAGCAGCAGACCGTGGCCGCCGAGGGGTTCAGCGGGCACGCCTTCAGCACCTTCGTGCCCCACACGGTGCGCGCCACCGAGACGAAGACCTGCACCGAGTGCCACATCTCGTCCCGCAACGACAACAACGCGTGGATCGCTCAGCTCTTGATGCAGGGAACGAACTTCTATAACTTCCTGGGGCGCTACGTCTACGTCGCCGAGGGCAAACAGGGGTTCGAGGCCGTCGTCGTCACCGAGCGGGAGGAGCCCCAGGCCGTGATCGGGAGCGAGCTTCACCGGCTCGCCTACCCGACGGACTACGAACGGCACCGGAGCGGGGGGCAGCGCCTGGGCCAGACGCTCCATCACCGCGGGCGCGACGTCCTGGACCTCTTCGGCCGGGACGAGGTGCTGAGCCTGCAGCTCCGCGGCGAGTACCTCTACACCGCCAACGGGCCGGGGGGATTCCGCGCGTACGACGTCGCCCAGATCGACCAGAAGGGGTTTTCCGAGCGCCTGGTGACCGCGCCGGTCTCGCCGCTGGGGCAGCGGCTCTACGTGCGGACCAGGTACGCCACCGCCGTGGCCTCGCCGACGACGCTGGCCGTCGACCCGACCCGGACGCAGCGGCCGGAAAACCAGGAGCAGAAGATCCACCCGCTGTACGCCTATCTCTACGTCAGCGACCGGTTCGAGGGCTTGGTCGTCATCGGCAACCCCGCCGACAGCCCGAACCGGGCCGGGGTGGCCACGCTGCTCGACGGCGATCCCGCCAACAACTTCCTGGAACGGGCCACCGCGTTCAATCCCGATGGCATCCTGAACGGCGCCGTCAACCTGACCATCGCCGGCACCTACGCCTACATCCTGGCCGACCGCGGTCTGGTGATCGTGAGCATCGAGGACCCGCTCAAGCCGAAAGTGATCGCCACCGTCGGCTCGCCCCACATCGCCGGCCCCCGCGCGGTCGCCGTGCAGTTCCGCTACGCCTTCGTGACCGACGCGGAGGGGCTGAAGGTCGTCGACGTCACCTTCCCGGACCGCCCGCGACCGGTCCCGGAGGCCACCGTACGGCTGGCCGACGCGCGGGGGCTGTACCTGGTGCGCACCTACGCCTATGTCGCGGCCGGCCGGCAGGGGCTGGCGATCGTCGACATCGAGCACCCCGAGAGGCCCTCCATCAACCAGATCTACGATGCCGAGGGCGCGCTCAATGACGCGCATGACGTGAAGGTCGGCATGACCAACGCCAGCCTCTTCGCGTACGTGGCCGACGGCCGGAACGGACTCCGGGTGCTCCAGTTGACGTCACCGAGCGAGACCCCGACCTATCTGGGGTTCGGCCCGCGGCCGAAGCCGCGGCTCATCGCGACCGCCAAGACGCGCGGCGCCGCCCTGGCCGTGTCGAAGGGGACGGATCGTGACCGCGCCGTCGACGAGAGCGGCAATCAGATCGCGGTCTTCAACCGCCTGGGCTCGCGGCCGTTCAATCGCGCGGAGATGGAGCGCCTCTACCTGCGCGACGGCCGCCTCTACACCGTCAGTGACGAGCCTCCGTCCGCACCGAGGTCTCCCGCCCCGCCCAAGAAGGAGGAGCCGGGAGAGCAGGCGCCGCCGCCGCGCCTGCGCCGGGGAGGCCGGGAATGAGTCGATCTCGGGACCGCATTGGTGAAGCCGAAAAGGGGGGACCCATGCTGTATCGCGCGGCCTACGCGGCTCTGGCAATGTTGCTCCTCGGAATCCTCGCGTTTGGCTGGCGGCCGGCCGGAGTGGCCACGCCGGGAGCCGCGCACGCTCAGACGCCGCCCAACTTGAAGTACACGGGCGCCGCCTCCTGCGCGGCCTCGAACTGTCACGGGAGCACGAAGCCGAAGCCGGACTACCCGAAGCTGAACGAGAACATCGTCTGGGCCCAGAAGGACCAGCACGCCAAGGCCCACGCGACGCTGACGAACGAGAAGCTGAAGTCGGGGGTGAGCCCCTCCAAGATCGCCGGCGAGCTGAAGCTCGCCAAGGCCGAGACGAGCGAGCGCTGCCTGGCCTGCCATGCGGTGAACCCGCCGGCCGCCCTCCGGGGGCCGAAGTTCGACATCACGGACGGCGTCCACTGCGACGGCTGTCACGGCCCGGCCGAGAAGTGGCTGGAGCCGCACGCCGAGAAGGGCTGGACGCACGAGCAGTCGGTGAAGCTCGGCATGTACGATACGAAGAACTTCCTCCTGCGGGCGGAGAAGTGCGTCTCCTGCCACCTCCAGATCGATCACGACCTGGTGGCGGCCGGGCATCCGGACCTCCTGGCCTTCGAGCTCGCCACCTTCAGCGCCAACATGCCGCCGCACTGGCGGGACAAAGGGCCCTGGGCCGATACCAAGGCCTGGGCCACGGGCCAGGTGATCTCGCTGCGCGAGGCGGCCCGGCAGCTGGCCGCGCGCGCCAAGGCGAGCGTTTCACCGAAGCTGCTCGAGGAGGCTCTCCGCAAGGTGCAGGGGCACGCCGCCGTGGTCAAGTACGCGCTGGCCCCGGAGGCCGCCAAGGCGCTGGAGCAGGAGGTGGTCGCCCTCGCCGACGTCGTCGGCAAGGGTGACAAGGCCGCCGCGGCGGCCACCGCGACGAAGGTGGTGACCGCCATGAATCAAGAGGCGGCGCGGGTGGCGGGGCGGGAGTACGACCAGCCCGCCACCAGGAAGCTCATCCAGAGCATCGCGGGTGATGCCGACGGGATCGCCGCGACCGGTCTCCGGGCCGCCGAGCAGGCGGCCATGGCGCTCGATCGGCTCTACAACGCCTACGCCAAGGCGCCGGGCAACAAGCCGGATAAGGCGGCCAGCGACGCGCTGGACCGCGTGTTCGGGGCGATCGAGAACCCGGCCAAGTATGACCCCAAGCAGTTCGCGGCCGAGGTGAAGGCGTTCGAGAAGAACGTGAAGTAGTGAGGGACGTGTCGATGCCGTCCAAGCGAAGAGACCTGAGGCTGCTCGGTTTGATCGCCGCGCTGGGACTTTCCCTGTTCGGATGTAAACAGGGCGGGAATACGCACGTCGTGAACGACCGCGCCGATCTCAACGAGGTTCTGGCCAGAGAGCACCGCTCGCAAAACGCCTTCCTCACGGCCGCCGACGTCAGCGACGTCACGCAGGCGGCCGCCGAGGCGATCGATGCCACCACCATGGTCATCGCCGTCACCGACCGGGAGGGGCAGGTCCTGGGGGTGTTCCGGAAGCCTGGCGCCACGGCAACCGTGGTGGGGAACTTCGGAAGCGCGGTGAACGCCAACGACTTCGCCATTGCCCTGGCGCGGACGGGAGCCTTCTTCAGCAACGATCAGGCGCCGCTCTCCTCCCGGACCGTCCGCTTCATCAGCGGGATCCATTTCCCGCCGGGCATCACCAACAAGCCCAACGCCGCCCTCTATGGGATCGAGAACACGAATCGGGGTTGTCCCCTGACCTCCCCCGAGGTCCCGGCCTTCAACGCCGGTCAGGACATCCCACCGTCCACGTCCCTCAACGGGTCGCCGTGCACCAGCGCCGATCAGAGCGGCTGCGGGCTCGGCATCGCCACCGGCAAGGCCGACGTCTTCGACAGCAACCCCAACGCCGTCACCGGCGGCGGCGTGCCGATCTTCAAGGATGGGCAGGTCGTCGGCGGCATCGGCGTCGCGGGCGTGGCCCCCGAGCTGGCCGAGTTCGCGGCCTTCGTCGGCAGCGTGCCCAACGCGCAGTTCGGTCCGCGACCGGCCGATCCCGGAGTCATCTTCCTCGACGGCATCCAGCTCCCGTTCGTCAATCAGACCACCCGGCCGCCCGGCGTCGGCCCCGGTACCTTCAGCGGCGGCTTCATGATCGCGCCCATCGCCAGCCCCCGGGGGGCGGCGGGGGTCGCCGATGGGTGGCTGATCGGCCCGCTCGCGAGCGCGGAGCTCTCCCAGTCCGAGGTGGTGATCGCCGTCAGCCAGGCGGTGGCCCAGTCCGACAGGACCCGGGCGGCCATCCGGCTTCCCCTGGGAAGCACCGCGCGAATGGTCATCGCGGTGAGTGACCTCCAGGGGACGACCCGCGGCCTGTTCCGCATGCCCGACTCCACGATCTTCAGCATCGACGTCGCCGTCGCCAAGGCCCGGAACGTGGTGTACTTCAGTGGCTTCGGTCGCGTCCCCGGCGACCTTCCGGGTGTCCCCGTGGGGACCGCGGTGACCAACCGGACGATCAGCTTCGGCGCCCAGCCCCTCTATCCACCGGGCATCGATGGCACGTCACCTGGTCCCTTCTTTCAGCTTTTCGTGAACGACGTGGCGACGGCGTGCCAGCAGGGAAGTCAAACTCCCGACCAGCATCAGAGTGGGATCGTCTTCTTTCCCGGCAGCATGCCGCTCTACAGAAACGGGCAGCTGGTGGGCGGGCTCGGCGTGAGCGGCGAT
>MNEF01000107.1 GCA_001917535.1 Candidatus Rokubacteria bacterium 13_1_40CM_69_27 | reverse complement strand
CGCCAGCGTCTCGGCGCTCATCGGATCGTTCTCGCCGATGAGCTTGTTGAGCGCGAGAATGTAGGCGGTCAGCGCATAGACTTCGTCGTTGGTGAGGGTCCTCGGTTGCTGCCACGGCATCGCCCGCCGAATAAAGTCGAAGACGGTCGTGGCATAGGGCCAGAAGTTGGCGATGGTCTTCACGGTCTCGATGCTGGTGAGCGGGCCGCCGCCGACCACCGCGGCATTGGACCCGCCTTTGCCGTTCTCGCCGTGGCACATGGCGCACTTCTGCGCGTAGATGCGGGCGCCCTGGGCGGAGGTGCCGCTGCCGGCCGGCAAGCCGGTGCCGTCCGGCGAGATGCTGATGTCCCAGGCCGCGATCTCGGCCGGGTCGATCGGCTTTCCCAGATTTGGCCCTTCGCCGAAGGCAGCGCTCGAACCGAGCGCGAGCGCGAGAACAACGGCGGAGCTCAGAAGCTTAGGCGTAAACATGGGTGACCTCCCCCTTGCCGTCGATCGCCCAGCTCGTGATGCCGTTGTAGTGCTGGCTCGGGAAGGCCGTGACGGGCGGGACCGCCTTGGTCTCGCCGCGCTGGGCCACGATCTGGGCGCGGGTCGGCTGCGCGTTGCCGGCCTCGTCCCACGCGCGGCTTTGCAAGATTGCCGGCCCGCCATTCCAGTTCCAGGCCATGCGGAAGCGGGTAAAAGCCTTGCTCAGCACCGGCGCTTGCAGCGCCGCTTGCCCCCAGCGCTGACCGCCATCGGTCGAAACCATGACTTTTGAAATCCGGCCGTTGGCCGAATAGGCGACGCCGGAAATCTCGTAGAATCCCGGTCCCTTCAACGCCAGCCCCGGCGAGGGCTGGGTGATGAACGATTTGACCTCCTGCAGGAAGTAGAACTGGTACGCCTGTCCGCTCGGCAGGATCGGCGCGTAGGTCCTGGCCTCGTAGTAGCTCATGGCCGGCGCCTCCACGAGCTTGATCCGCCGCAGCCATTTGACGTTCATGTTGCCTTCCCAGCCGGGCAGCAGCAGACGCATCGGATAGCCGTTGCCGGGCATGAGCCGCTCGCCGTTCTGGTAGAGCGCGATCATGGCATCGTCCATGGCCTTGGTCATCGGCACGCTGCGGCTCAAGGCCGGCGCGTCCGCGCCCTCGGCGATCAACCACTTCGCCTTGGGGTCGATGCCCGTCTCCTCGAGCAGCGTGGACAGCCGCACACCGGTCCATTCGGCGCAGGAGACGAGGCCGTGCAGCGCCTGGACGCTGGCCTGGATGGGCGCCTTGGAAAAGAGCGGCGCGCTGTTGCCCCCGCATTCGACGAACGTCACGCGCGACACCATCGGATAGCGGGCCAGCGCATCGAGCGTGAAGACCAGGGGCCGCTTCACCAGGCCGTGGATCACCAGACGGTGCTTGTCCGGGTCGATGTCCGGGTCGCCAGCGTGCGAAATCACGAAATGCAGCCCGTTCGGCGTGATGGTGCCCTGGAGTAAGTGGTGAGGCGTGCGCCCATGCTGAGTGCGCGGCTCGCCCTGGGGGTTGCTGAGCGTGCGCGCGACGTTTTTCTCGAACCGCGACGGCACGCCGTAGGCGGGGACGGTGGTGCCGGGCACGAGGCTCCACGGATCGTCGGCGAGCGGCTCCGCCGCCGCCGATTCTACGAACGTAGCACCCGTCATGGCCGCGGCCATGGCGGCGCCGCCGCGGAGAAAGGCACGACGGTCCAGACGCCCGTTCATCGTCTCCATAGCCGTCCTCCTGCGTCACCGTGGATCAAAAGGGTTAAAGCGCCACACGAGCGGTGAGGCGGACTCGACGCCCGTGGAATGTTTGCGAGTGAGGAAGAAGCTACCCCGGGACCGGCGCGTGTGAGCCCCTACTGCTTCACGGCGACACCGCGGACGACGACCCCGGGATCTGTTCCGATGAACGGAGCCTCTCGCCTCTTGTCAATGAGTACGAAGGCGAATCTTTCGGTACCAGTACCACCGGTAATGATGGAACATACGACAGAGCCTGTGCCGTTAGAATGCACGGTGTACGTGCAGGTGAAGGTTTGGTGGAGCACCGAGGCGTTCACGCTCAGGGTTCGCACCCCGTCCGTAAGATTCCCGTTCCCGTCTGCCACGAAGAACCCGACTGCCGCTACGGGCCCAACGCCGACGATCGCGCCATCGAAGGAGAACCCGTAGGGGCCTCGAACGTCAGCATTCGTGAACACATCGTCCGCCTTGGCACTGGGGAGTGAAGCGACCAGCAGGACCAGTCCCAGAACCAGGAGTGAGAGCAGGAGCCTTTTCATTGCGGACCTCCTTTGGGGTTGTTGTGGACGTCGAGGGAATTATGTCCCAGACCCCTTGAGGATGTCGATGAGGGCCTCGGGGTCGATGTTGCCGCCGGAGAGGATGAGGCCGACGCGGGCGCCGCGTTCGACCGCCAGGTTGCCGCCCAGAACCGCGGCGGCGCCGACCGCGCCCGTCGGCTCGACGACGACGCGCGCCCTCAGCGCCAGGGCGCGCACCGCCGCGCGGATCTCCTCGTCGGTGACGAGGGCGATGGCGGCCCGATTCCGGCGGAGAATCGGAAACGTCAGCTCGCCGGGCGTGGTCACGCGGATGCCATCGGCGATCGTCGGCGGCGGCGGAATCGTCACCCGCTCGCCCTTCTGGAGCGACAGGTACGTATCGTTCGCCGTGTCGGCCTCGACGCCGATGATCGTGATGCCGGGGAGGAGACTCCGGGCCGCCGTGCTGCACCCCGCCATCAGCCCGCCGCCGCCCACCGGGGCGACCAGCACGTCGAGCGACGGCGCGTCGGCCAGCAGTTCGAGGGCCGCGGTGCCCTGGCCCGCCATGATGGCGTAGTCGTCGAAGGGCGGCACCAGCACGCGGCCGGTTTCGGCGGCCAGGCGGCGCGCGATGGCCTCCCGATCCTCCCGCAGGCGGTCGTAGAAGACGACGTCGGCCCCGTACCCGCGCGTGGCCTCCAGCTTGAGCGCCGGCGCGTCCTTGGGCATGACGACCATGGCGCTGGTGCCGACCATCCGCGCTGCCAGGGCCACGCCCTGGGCGTGGTTGCCCGAAGAGAAGGCGATCACGCCCCGCCGCCGCTCCTCCGGCGTGAGCGACAGCAGCTTGTTGAGGGCGCCGCGGATCTTGAACGAGCCCGCCCGCTGGAGGTTCTCGCACTTGAAGAAGACGTGATGGCCGCTGGCGTCGTCCCACCACGGCGAGGTGATGACCGGCGTGCGCGTCACCCGGTCGTCGAGCCGCCGAGCGGCGGCGCGGACGTCGTCGAGCGTGAGGCTCACGGCGCCGGATTATCCGCCACGGTCCGGGCCGTGGCAAGACGCCCCGTCCGGTATACTCGGTGCATGCGCGGATTCCCGGCCCGGGCGCTCGTGGTCCTCGCCGCCGCGGCGCTGGCAGGCTGCTCGGTGATCTCCGTCGAGCTCACGCCGCGGATCCGGCCCCTCGAGGAGACGACCGTGGAGGGCCGGGGCGACGCCAAGATCCTTCTCATCGACATCTCCGGTGTCCTCAGCGACGAGGCGCTGTCGCCCGTGCTCACGCTGGGGGCGTCGCCGCCGCGGGTGCCGCTGCTCGTGCGGCTCCGGGAGGAGCTGAAGAAGGCGGCGGAAGACCGGAAGGTCCGCGCGCTGGTCGTGCGCGTGAACAGCCCCGGCGGCACCGTGACGGCCTCCGACATCGTCTTTCGCGAGCTGGACATGTTCAAGCGCAACACCCGGGTCCCGGTCGTCGCCGTGATGATGGACATCGCCGCCTCCGGTGGCTACTACGTGGCCCTGGCCGCCGACACGATCGTCGCCCATCCGACGACGGTCACGGGCTCCATCGGCACCATCATGGTCAACCTCAACGCCGAGGGGCTCCTGCAGAAGATCGGCGTGGCTCCGGAGACGATCAAATCGGGCGAGCGCAAGGACATGGGCAGCCCCTTCCGCCGCCCGACGCCGGAGGAGCGCGCGATCTTCCAGGCGGTCATCGACGACCTGCACCGCCAGTTCGTGGCCAAGGTCGTCGAGCGCCGCAAGCTTCCCCTGGAGACCGCCCAGCGTCTGGCCGACGGCCGCATCTACACCGCCGAGCAGGCGCTGCGCCATCGTCTCGTTGATCAGATCGGCTACATGAGCGACGCGCTGGCCGTGGCCCGCCGCGCGGCCGACCTCGACGAGGCGAGCGTGATCGTGTACCGGCGCCCGCGCGAATACCGCGCGACCTATTACGCGCAGGCGGAGGCTCCGGCCGGTGGGCTCGAGTCCACCCTCTCGCAGCTGTCGGTCCTCTGGGCGCCCGGTCCCCGCTTCCTTTATTTGTGGTGGCCGTGAGCTGATACGGAAGCACCGGTTGGGCCGCGCGGGCGCGGATGCCGGTGAAGTCCTGAGGGACGGCGGCATCTCCTATGAGGTCCCACGAGCGCCGAGGGTGACGACTCCCGGTAAGCCTCCGACCTTCTCGTGCCGGTTGTCCCGCGGTGAGGGCCAGCGGCCGGGGAACGGCTCAAGAGCGGCCGGAGAGCCCGGCGGAGGATCCGCCGGGCTCCCCGTTCCGGTGCGTGGGTGCCGAGCGGCTACGGTTGCCGCTGGTTGGCGTCGTTGATCTGGCCGCGGATCTCGCCGGCCGGAAAGTTCGTCGTATGGACGTTGGCGTAGGTCATGCCGGCCCGGATCGCCCGAACGAGCTCATCGAACTCGCCCGCCGCGATGCCCTGGCCGGCCGGGCCGACGACGTCAGCGGGGATGATGGTTCCGGTCACAGTCGCCGTGGCGGTCGTCCCTGCGGGGCAGGCCGGCTTGCTGCCGCCGCCACAGAGGAATGCTGACACACCTCCGGACGTGAAGCGGTTGCCGAAGTGGATGTGCGCCACGACGGCCGGGGCCGAGAGACCGCTGTAGGTGAGCTCGTATGTGATCGTCCGCGCGTCCTCGTCGATCTCGGCCGTAAAAGAACCGCTGCCCGTCGTGGAGACACCCGCGGGTGTCGCCTCCTGGTAGCCGGTCAGCGGATCCGCCTTCACCATCACCTTGTTGGTTTCGGGGGTGACAGCGTAGACGCCGATGGCGGGGACGACTAGCGCGACGACCAGCAGTGCCGCCTTGGTTCCAAGCTTCTTCATGCTGCCCTCCTTCTCCCCCTGTGCATGCCGGTCCGCGGCGTGCGGGGAGCTAACGCCGCCGGAAGATCTCGTATATGGCTCCGTTCGAGAGCGAGACCACAAACAGATTGCCGTTGGGCCCGGTCTGGATGTCGGTGCCGATCCCGAAGTTCCTGCCAAACAGTAGGCTCTCGCTCTCGGTGATGTCAAACTTGCAGAGGTTGTCGGCCACCCGGTCCTCCAGCCGGGGATCATCGACGCCGATCTTTCGCCGGTTGCCGGTCAGATTGAAGTGGAAGAGGTGGCCGCCTTCGAGGAACGTCCGGGCGGCCCCCATGAAGAGGTCGTTCTCGTACTGCGGCCCGAGCCCGCGGCCTTTCATGAAGCCGATGCCGGCCGGAGCGACCTCGAACTTCCAGCTGAACTCCGGGTCCTTGTGGTGAGCGCCGGGCAGCATGAACAGGCGCGAGAGCGCTTCCTCGGGGGTGTCGGCGATCAGCGTGGGAGGCCAGCGGATTTGCTGCAGCCCGAAATACGCGCCGCCGATGCACGGATCAACTCCGGGACTGGTCTCGATCGCCTTATACTCGGCGATGCGGGAGACGGGCCCCCTGATCTGGACCCAGCCGCTGTTCAGGCCGGGCGTGACCCGGCTTAGCTGGGTGAAGGAGTCGTCGCCGTTCTCCTCGAGCCAGAGGTCGCCCGACACGGGATCGAAGTCCATGCCGAAGGTGTTCCTGACCCCGTAGGCGAAGATTTTCTGGATGTTGGCGCCGACTTCTCCGCCCATCGCCGCGCCGGCGGCGAAGAAGGGGTTGTCGTTGGGCGTGCTGCCGTCGTCGTTGAGGCGCAGGATCACGCCGGTGAGATGCGCGTTGTCTGGCTCTGGACCGCCGAACTGGTCGTCCTGGACCGTCGGTCCCGGGCACGTGGGGGTGGGGCCGCACGGGAGATTCTGCATCCAGCCGCGGCGGCCGTTGTCGCCGATGACGATGTAGAGCTTGCGGTCCGGCCCGAACCTCAGCACGCCCCCGTTATGGTTGCCCCGGAGCGCCTGTCCAGCGTCGGCCTGGAACGCGTGCAGCCTGATGAGGTTCCTATCGAACGTGAGCGTGGATCCATTCCACACGAAGCGGTCCACCCGATTGCCGAGGAGCGGCACGTTGGCCAGGACGGCAGTATCCGCTCCGGTCGAGCTCTCAGTCCAGTACAGGTAGACCCCGGGATTGGTGGGGAAATCGGGGTGAAGCGCGATTCCCAGGAGCCCCCGCTCGGAGCCGAAGTTCACCGCCAAGTCGAGCACCGTGCTCTGAATCACCCCGTTGACGACCCGCTGTACCTTTCCAGTGACCTTCTCCAGTACCAGGATGTCGTTGGGGCCGAGGAACGCCATGCTGGTTGGTTGGTTCAGACCGCTAACGACCGTCCTCACTGCGAGATTCGGATCTACGACGCTCGGGTCCACGGCCTGCGCGACCACCGGGCCCCGCGAGCTTGCGACGATTGCGGTGGCGCAGAGGGCAACCAACAGCGTACTTCTCCACACGTGACGTTTGTCTCTCATCGCGGCTGACCTCCTGACCCGAGAGGGAGATGCCCAGACCCCTGACCTAGGCCTCGAGAGATTCCGAACGCTCGAGCGGGGGGCCACGCACCGGGTCAGCCTCCCGAGTCAACCGCGAGCCTCGCGCGTGAGGACCATGGCGCGTGCCGTCAAACCATTGGAAGCGTTTCGAGGAGCAAGCGGGGACCGGGCTTCGCGGCGGGCCCGCTGCGGGCACACAGTAAAGCGAACTCCAGCAACTCCTCATCCCCTCCCGTGGCCGCGGCGGCATACAGACGGTGTTCGGCCTCGTCCTCCCACCACACCAGCCGGATGCCACCGAGTGAGGCCGTGTAGAGCTCCACCCCATCGACGATTCGCTCGGTCCATCCCTGCTTCGCGAAGGCGGTGGGCTGCGTGACAAACAGCGAGACGGGGCGTCCCCGCAGCGCGTAGAGGAGATACGCCGCTGGCGCATCGGCCACCGATGAGACGCGCCCTCCCACGAGACGGTCATCCCGGCGGCTCAGCTGAGGGAGCCTCGCCGAGAATCCGAGGCGCTGCTCCAGCCACCCGGCCAGCTGGGCGGCCTCGGACGTGTTGATCTCCAGTGCGGTTCCAGGGGTCCCGCCGTAGAGGAGATGTTTGGCTGCCAACTCAGCCGCCAGGGGCGCCGGGTCTGCGGGGCGTTTACCCACGAGCATCACGGCCACGGCGAGGAGGAGACCGACGAGCGCGGCGCCAGCGAGCCAGGCTTGCAGTTGCGTGAACCGTCGGGATCGGGGTTGAGGCACCTCGGTGTCCCTCGCGAGCGCTTGCTGCAGGATTCGTGTCCGCAGTGAGCTCGGGGCCTCGTCGTCAACGCCCTCAGCCCTGAGAAGAGAATGGAGCGTCGCCTCTGACTCCATCACCTTCCGGCAGAGCTCGCACCCGAGCAGGTGCTTGTGCATGTCGAGGGCTTCCATGACCGACAGCTCATCGTCCAGATAGGGGTCGATGGCGCTCAGAAACTCGTGACAGGTCATCGCGGTGTCTCTGAACGGCTACGGCTCTCTCGGAGGCTGGCCCTCAGCATCCGCCGGGCCCGGAAGAGTCTGGACATGACCGTTCCCACCGGGACCCCCAGGATCTGCGCCATCTCCCGGTATGAAAAGCCGGCGATGTGGGCGAGAACGACAGTCTCGCGGTAAACCAGAGGAAGCGTCAGCGTCGCCCGGCGGACCTCTTCGACCAGCGTCTGCTGGATGGGGAGAAAATTTTCGTACGCGTCTCGCCGGGCCTCGCTGACCGAGAGCGGGGACGCGTCGATATCCTCGAGACTTACGAGCACCGGCCGGGAGGATGCCCGTTCCGCTTGACGCAGGAAGATCGACCGAAGAATGGAGAAGACCCACGCCTTGGCGGCGGCCGGCTGTCTGAGCTGCTCAAGGGACTTGAATGCGCGGAGGCAGGTTTCCTGGACCAGGTCCTCCGCATCCGAGAGCTGGTCCGTCAGACGCAGGGCCGCGCGATGAAGGTCTTTCACGTATATCAGGACCTGGTTCTCGAACTGCTCGAGCCTGAGGCGTTCAGCGTCCGATTTCACACAGACCCTCGCCCAATAAGGATACGGCCCGCCCGCGAAATATTCCCATCGGCCACCCCATCGAAAGTGTTCAGCTTTCCGACAGGGCAACGCTGAATTTGCTCCGCCGCCCATTCCCGGCAACGCTCGGTTGGGGAAGGGGTACCCACGACCGCACGCCGACGCCGCAGCGGTCGCCCGGCTGCGTTCATCAATAATCCGGGCTAGTCGGAGGGGCCTCGGTCTCGCGCTCGAAACCCGGGCACTCCAGCACCGGTAGCCGCGGGTACTTCGGGAAGCGTGGATCGGTGTCGCTGCGGCCGCAACGCCAGAACGTCGAGGCTTTCGCCGAGGTCACGCGCTGCGCGTGGCGGCAGTCGGCGCAGAGTCCGATCGTTTGGCGCTCCCGCGGCCGCGTGATGATGTCATCTCCCGGATGCCAATTCGCTGATCTTCGCCTCCGCCGGTTCCAACCAGAACCGCATCTCCATCTCGCGGAACAGCGCGGTCGCGAGGCCGAGATGGCACCAGGGACACTTCGTGCCGGTCTCCAACGACCCGGGCCGGTGAGGATCAGGAGTGCGCCCACGTTAGCGCCCACGACACGAGCGGTCAAGAACCGCGCGCTCGTTTGGCTTGACACCGGGGAGCGGCGAGACTAGGGTTGCGCCAGCCCTGAGGAAACCGGCCGCCGGTCTGAGAACCGGCAGGGGCTTGTTGCCGGCCATTCCCCACCAAGGTTCCTCAGGGCCTTGTCGTGTCCGCTCATTCCGTCGGCGCCGTGATCAGGTCCAGGTATCCCTTGAGGATCCGCGCGGTCGCGCCCCAGACCGTCTCGCCCTGGTAGTCGTAGAAGTAGACCGGCCGCCGGACGCCGTCGCGCTCCCACATCTCGACGCGAAAGG
This sequence comes from Candidatus Rokubacteria bacterium 13_1_40CM_69_27, assembly GCA_001917535.1. GTDB lineage: Bacteria > Methylomirabilota > Methylomirabilia > Rokubacteriales > CSP1-6 > MNEF01. The sequence continues at coordinate 7,398 of MNEF01000107.1, read as the reverse complement.
CGCCGGGGTCGGTCAGCGCCGACCACGGCACCTCGATCACCCTCTCGATCTCGCCGCCGTCGGGCCGCCATGCGACCGGCTCTCGGACCAGCCCCACGAACGGCGTGATCACGAACTGGGTGGCGACGGTCTCGGTGTCGTCGAGCACGCCGAGGGGCTCCACCGCGCGGCGCGGGAGGCCGATCTCCTCTTCGCACTCGCGCAGCGCGGCCTCCAGGAACGAGGCATCCGATGGGTCCACGACGCCGCCCGGAAACGAGATCTGCCCCTTGTGGTGTCCCACCCGATCGGTGCGCTTGGCGAAGACGAGGTACGGCGCGCCGCGATCGACGATGGGGATCAGCACCGCGGCCTGCACCAGCACGCCCATCGGGACCACCCGTCGCTGCCGGACGTCGAGCCGCTTCCGCGTGAGCGTGACCAGCTCGTCGACGGTCATCGGAAGTCCACCAGTTCGAGCGCCGGCAGCGCGCCCTCCACCGCGAGCATCGCCCGGGGCGGCGCGACGCCGGGTCCAGCCAGGTCCTGCTTCATCAGGAACGCGATCTCGGCTTCCACGGCGAGGCTCGCGAAGCGCGCCACCGGCACCTCGCTGCCGCTGGGCAAGACGCCGCTGGCCAGGAGGAATCCGTAGACCGGCTCCTCGACCTGGAACTGCGCCTGGGCCGCCCGGTTCGTGAGCCCCGCCTTCCAGCCGATGAGCCGGTCGCCCTGGGCCGGCAACGCCTCCCGGAGGCGGTCCTGGACCACATACGCTTCGGCCACCGACAGACGCTTCTGCTCGCTCGGGGGCGGGATCGGCCGCGGCTGGCGGCGGACGGCGAGGAGGGGCTCGAGGTCCCTCACCGGCGGCGCTTCTTCGCCTTCGCCGAGGGCGGCACGGCCCGGCGCACGGAGGCCGCCTCGCGCCCGCCCCCGACCGGTTTCAGGTGGGGCTCGTTGCGGTGCCCGACGTCGCCCCGGATCACGGGACCGGCCTCGATGGTGCGGATCCACGCCTGCAGACCGCGCGCGAGCTCCGGGTAACAGTTGTCGCGGTAGGTCTGGAGCGCTCTCAGCGCGGCGGGGTCTTTCCAGGGCTTGAGGACGAAGACGCCGTCGGGATCTCCCGGGTCGAACGGCGCTTCCGTGGCCATCGCCATCACGACATACCGGCGCGTCAGGTCAGCCATGTCGGATTTCTCCAGGCGGATCTACGGCTGGGACAGGACCGCGACGGCCGAGACGGCGCCGGGACCGCCCAGGTTGTGCGCGAGCCCCATCCGGGCGCCCTTGACCTGCATCCGGCCCGCGCGGCCGAGCAGCTGGTCGTGGATGTTCGCGATCATCCGGACGCCGGAGGAGCCGATGGGATGGCCACACGATTTGAGCCCGCCCGAGGTGTTGACGGGCAGATCGCCGCCAAGCTTGGTCACGCCGCCGGTGGCGAGCTTCCAGCCCTCGCCGGGCTTGGCCAGGCCGAGGTCCTCGTAGTTGATGATCTCGGTGATCGTGAAGCAGTCGTGGCACTCGGCCACGTCGATCTCCGTGGCCGGGTTGGTGACACCCGCCATCCGGTAGGCCGCCTTGGCCGCCTCCTGGGTGGAGCGGAACGACGTGAAGCTCCACGAGGGATCGAACTGCGTGTTCCAGTAGCCGGCCGTTACCGCATAGGCGATGCCGCGGATGACCGTGTAGGCGTCGGTGAGCGTCGGCGCCAGATCGGCGCGCGTCAGGATCACGGCGGCGGCGCCGTCGGTGGTCGGGCAGCAGTCGAAGAGCCCGAGCGGCTCGGCGACCTTGGGAGCCTTAAAGTATTGCTCCGCGGTGATCTCCTTCTGGAAGTGCGCCTTGGGGTTGAGCGCGCCGTGGGAGTGGTTCTTCATCGCCACCGCGCAGAGCGCCTCCTCGTCGGCGCCGTACTCCTTGAAGTACCGGGTGGCCAGCAGCGCGAACATTCCCGGCGCCGTCCGGCCCTTGGCCAGGACGGGATGGCCGCGGGTCACCGCCTGGGCAAGGAGGCTGCCCCGCGAGGGCACCTCTCGCATCTTCTCGGCGCCGACGGCGAGGACCAGGTCGTACTCGCCCGAGGCGACGGCCAGCGAGGCGTTGCGGACGGCCTCGATGCCCGTCGCGCAGTACGCCGCCACGCGCGTGACCGGGATCGGAAAGAGATTGAGCGGGTCGGAGACGAATGTCCCGGAGTTGCCTTCGAACCCGTAGAGCATCGGCTCATAGCAGCCGAGCCAGGCGGCCTGGAGCCGCTGCCGCTCGATCTTCGCGTCGGCCAGCGCGAGCGTCACCGCCTCGTAGATCATGTCCGTGAGGCTCTGGTGGAAGTTCTCGCCGTACTTGATCACGCCGCTGCCGATGATGGCGACCTTGCCGCCCAGTCCCATGGAGGCCTCCTCGGGAACTGGCCTAAGCCTACCCTTCCGGCCCGAGCGGCCGCAAGCCTGGCGCGCGCCCGAGCCACACCGCGCAGCCGACGAAGACCAGCGCGCTGGCTCCTCCCAGGACGGCGTTCGGCCAGAAGGCGGTGACCGTGACGCCGCCGGCGGTCAGCACGGTGAACAGCGTGTTGTTGATCACGTGCGCGGCCACCGCCGGCAGCGCGCTGCCGGCGCGCTCGGTGACGAACCCCAGCCAGAGGCCGAGGCCGAACGCGAGCATGGCGTGGAGCCATTCGAGATGGAGCAGGCCGAAGGCGAAGCTCGTGACCAGCACGGCGACGGACGGTGGCCACTGCTCGGCCAGACGCGTCTGCATGTAGCCGCGGAAGAAGACCTCCTCGGCCACCCCCGCGATGACACCGATGACCAGCGCCGCCGCGAAGAGATCGAGGCCCGAGGTGCCCTCCAGCGCGCGGCGGATCACCGCCATGGTGCCCCGGTCGGCCAGCCCGGCGACCGCCGTCGCTGAATCCAGCGTCTGCCCCAGCGCCAGCGTCCCCACGATCATCACGACGAGGGTCGGCCCCGTCTCGCGTCCGGGCTTGAGCCTCAACCGCGCAGGGTCGAGAGGCCGCATGACGGCGAGGAGCGTCACCATCAGTGCGGAGGAGGAGGCCAGGGCCCCCGCCAGCAGTCCCGGCAGGCCGTCGAAGACCTCGCGCTCGGGCAGTTCGGGATAGAGCCCGTGGAGGACCAGCGCCGCCGCCAGGGTGAAGGCGACGATGCCCACGAACGCGAGCAGGTAGGCGACGAAGACCGGCCACACGCGTCGCGCACTCATCGGGCGCGACTCTAGCCGCGGCCGGGCCCGCTCTCGAGCAGCTGCCGGACGGCCGCCAGGAGCCTCCGGTTCTCGCTGGGGCGCCCGATGCTGATCCGGACATGGCGGTCGGAAAAGTCCCCGCGGACGACGACGCGCGCCGCCCGGAAGACCGCCGCCGCAAAGTCCGGCGCCGTCCAGCCGCGCGAGCCGACGTCCACCATGATGAAGTTGCCCTGGGGGCGCGGCGCCACCGCGAAGCCCAGGCGGGCGAACTTCTGCGCGAGCCACGCGCGGCCCTCGGCGACGACGGCCAGGGTCCGGGCCAGGTGACGGCGATCCCGCAACGCCGCCAGCGCCGCGGCCTGGCCGAGCGCCCCCGTCGGCCACTTCACATTCGCCAGCCGGAGGTACCGCGCGGTGTCGGGCGTGCCGATGGCATAGCCCAGCCGAAGGTCGGCGAGCCCGAAGGCCTTCGAGAAGGTCCGCGTCACCAGCACGTTGGGCCAGCGCGGCTGCCCACCCCGGAGCACCATCAGGGCCGTCTCCCGCGCCGGAGCCTCGGCGAACTCCATGTAGGCCTCGTCCGAGACCACGAGCGCGCCGACGTCGTCGGCCAGCTCCGCCACCGCCTCCAGCTCGGCGATGGAGATGAGCGTGCTCGTGGGATTGTTGGGCCGGGCCAGGAAGATCAGCTGCGTGCGCGGCGTGATGGCAGCCCGCAGGCGGAGCAGGTCGAGCCCGAAGTCTTCCTCTCGCAGCGGCACCGTGATCGGCGCCCGCGCATGGATGGCGGCGACTTCCCCGTAGACGGCGAAGCTGGGAGCCACCGAGATGATCTCGCCGCCGGCGGTGGTGAACGCCGCGACGATCGCGTGCATGAGCGTGGACGAGCCGCCGCCCACCACCACCTGCTCGGGACGCACGCGGGCGTACCGGGCGATGGCCGCGCCCAGCTCGGGCGCGCTCGCGCTCGGGTAGTAGTGCGCGTGGCGCGCCCGCTCCCGGATGGCCGCGACCGCCAGCGGCGACGGCCCCAGGGGGCTCTCGTTGGACGAGAGCTTGGCGATCCGCGGCCCCCCGCCCGTGGCCCGGCGCGCCGCCTCCTCCAGGGTGGCGCCCGGCACGTACGGCTGGACCTCGCGCGCGAGCCGGCCGGCCCGATCCAGGTAGGTTTCGGCCATCAGCGCACCGGCTCCATCCCGAGCCTCCGGGCGATCAGCTCGCGCAGGCGGTACTTCTGGATCTTCCCGCTCGGCGTCATCGGGAACTCGCCGACGATCTCCAGCCGTTCGGGGAACTTGTGGCGCGCCAGCTCCTTCAATTCCAGGTACTGGACGATCTCCTCCAGGGTGACGGTGTGGCCGGGCTCGGGGATGACGAACGCGCAGGCGCGCTCAGCCAGTCGGGGGTCGGGCATGGCCACCACGGCGACGTTGGCGATCTTGGGATGGGCGAAGAGCAGGTTCTCCACCTCGGCCACCGAGATGTTCTCGCCGCCGCGGATGATGAGATCCTTGGAGCGCCCGGTGATCGACACGTAGCCGTCGCCGTCGAGCATCGCGCGATCGCCCGTCTTGAACCAGCCGTCGTCGGTGTGCGCCTCCCGGGTGAACGCGGGGCGCTGCCAGTAGCCCACGAACTGCGAGTGACCGCGTACGAGCAGGTCGCCCTCGGTCTTGGCCGGCAGAGCCCGCGCCTTGTCGTCGACGACTTGGAGCTCCATCCCGGGCAGCGGGCAGCCGTCAGTGCCGAAGATCTTCCCCTCCGGGTCGTCGAGCCCGTTGCAGGTGACGAGGCCGTTCTCGGTCATCCCCCACCCGGCCGAGATCGCGCAGTGGAGCCCCTGGCGCGCGTCCTGGACCAGCTGGCGCGGGATCGCCGCGCCCGCGGAGATGAACAGGCGCAGCGAAGAGATGTCGTGGCGCTCGAGGGCCGGCGCATAGGTGAGGTCCTGTAGAAAGGGCGTGGCGCCCATCGTGTACGTGACGCGCTCGGCCTCGATGAGCCGCGCCGCCTCCTCCGCGCTCCAGACGTCGAGCCAGACCCCGGTCGAGCCCAGCAGCAGGGTGAGGCAATAGCCGTAGAGATAGCCGGTCTGGTGACCGAAGGTGGAGGACATCAGCGCGACGTCGTGCTCGCCGAACCCGAGTCGGGCGGTCAGCGGGTAGATGATCGAGAGCACGGTGTTGGAGGTGTGCATGACGCCCTTCGGCTCGCCCGTGGTTCCCGACGTGAAGATGACCTCTGCCACGTCGTTGGGGTCCGTCCCCGGCAGCGTCCCGCGGTCCGCCCGCGACTCCCAGGCAGTGTCGGTGAGGGCGGCGAACGGCCGCATGCCCGGCCCCGGCGCCCCCCGACACACGAAGACCTCGCGCAGCGCCGGCGCCTCTCCGCGCAGGCCGGCGACCATCTCGACGTAGTCGAAGGTGCGGAAGCGGGCCGGGACGACGAAGGCCTCCGATCCGAGCGTCCGCAGGATGAAGCGCAGCTCGCTGGCGCGGTACGTCGGCGGAATGGGGTTCAGGATCGCGCCCAGGCGCAGCGCCGCCAGCGCGAGCAGGATCCACTCGTTCCAGTTGGGGAGCTGGCAGGAGATCACCGCGCCGCGCTCGATCCCCGCCGCCCGGAGCCCGTGGGCCACGCGCTCCACCCGGCCGGCCAGCCCGGCCCAGGTGAGCCGCCCGGCGCCGTCCACGACGGCGGTCTTGTCGGGCCGGCTCGTCGCCCAGCGGTCCAGATACCGGTCCAGCGTCTCGTTCTTCCAGTACCCGGCCGCCGTCAGCGCGGTGGTGCGCTCGGCGGTGAGCGTGGTCTCGAGGCTGGGCATCGGTGCTCAGCAGAGTACGGGGCATCGTCTTTCAAAGTCAACGCGCGTGCCGTAAGGTAGGGACCATGTCGCCCGCGCCCCGCTTCGTCGGCAGTGAGGTCAAGCGCCTCGAGGACCCCCGCCTCCTTCGCGGCCAGGCGCAGTACGTGGACGATCTGACCCTCAGCGGTCTCGCTCACGGCCACGTGCTCGGCTCGCCGTACGCGCACGCGCGCATCGTGAGGCTCGACACCGCGGAGGCCGAGAAGCTTCCGGGCGCATCCCCTTTCGTAGCCTCGGTCCAAGCCCGCGTCCGCCGCACCGGGACGGGCGTTTTTCTTGATCGACACGCAGGGAATTGTCCGCGGCAGCCGAAATGATCGGTCGTGCATGTCGGCCACCGCGATCGCACACGCCAACGTCCAGCGTCGATGTCGTGCGGCCGGGCGTCGGGGGGCCTTGGTGCCCGCCCGACGCCTACCGTGCGTTACACCGAGCCGAGCTGGCCGGACCGGATCAGGTCGACGAGGACGTTCCACTCCTGCTTTTGGAGGACGACGGTGTTTTCGGCCTCGCCGATACGGATGTAGTCGCCCTCGATGGCGACCTCCGGGCAGGCCGTGCACGAGGGACAGAGCGAGATTGCGAGCTTCTCCATGACGTGTCACCTCCCTTCGCTTCGATGTTTTGGCAGATCGCCGCGTGGCGGTCGGGGTGTCGCTGCCAGGCGCGCAGAGTGGTCTGAACCGCGCTGAGCAGGCCGGCGAGGTCTGCCGCTTTCCGTTCAAGCAGCGCGCGGACGTGGTTGCAGGGAGCGGCCCCGGCTCGTCTGAGCGCCACGACATGTCCGATCTCCGCGAGTGTCAGCCCGAGCCGGCGCGCCTGCCCGACGAACGCCAGCAGCCCCAGCACGTCGGTCGGATAGACGCGATAGCCCGAGCCGGTCCGATGCGGGCGCGGCAGGATCCCCCGCGCCTCATAGAGCCGGAGCGCCTTGCGGCTGACTCCGCTGCGCGCGGCCACCTCGCCGATCAACAGCCCGTCGCGCCCCATGAAGGCAGGATAGACCTTGCCCCCTGGGGGAAGGTCAAGGGCCACCCTCTACCGAGCTCCCACCGTTCGCAGCTCGCGTCTCGCCTCGCGGAGGACACCCACGGCCGAACTGCCGAACATGGCGGCGATCATCAGGCCCGTCACGATGTCCGGCCACGCCGAGCCAGTGACCGCGACGCCCCCAGCCGCCAGGAGGACGCCACTGTTCGCCACCACATCGTTACGAGAACACAGCCAAGCCGAGCGCATATTGATGTCATCCGCGCGACGCCGCCAGAGAAACAGCAACACGGAGGCATTGGCGATCAGGGCCAGGAACCCGACGCCGCCCATGAGCTCGACGG
>MNEF01000043.1 GCA_001917535.1 Candidatus Rokubacteria bacterium 13_1_40CM_69_27 | reverse complement strand
CAACTCCTCGTAGCCCCGCGGCGGCCACGGCGGCGCCGTGTGCCCATAGGGAAAGGGCGCGTAACCGGGCTTCAGGATGCTGATGTGCGGTTCGCTGACCTTCGTGCCCGGGAGCGGAGCGCTGGGCGGATGCGCGCCGATGCTGAACTCCCCGCGGCCGTCGGTGAGGGCTTCCTCGGCGTCCAGGAACCGCTCGGGATGCCCCGGTACGAGCGCGAAGAGGTTCCAGTACACGAGCACCACCGCACCTACCAGCGGCTCCTTGGTCTCAGCGTCGATCACCCGTCCGCGATAAGGGCCGGCCGACGCGGAGCCTGGGCTGACCGCGCAGCTGGCGATTCCGGCGATCACCACCAGCACAGAGGCGAAGCGGCGAGGCGCGAAGCGCATCCTCACATGTCCCGAAGTCGCCAGATCCCATCCTCGTCCACGGCGAAGCGGACGAGGTACGAGAGCTGGCCGCGCTCGTCCGACCGCAGCATCTCGAACTCCACCGTCTGCGCGCGCGCCTGCACGAAGCGGATGTCGGTCAGCACCTGGTCGATGACCGAGAGCGGGACGGTCAGATTGCGGAAGATTTCGTCGTACTGGGCGCGGCGGCCGATGGCGATGAAGCCGAGCGCGCGCGGGACGTTCCCGGCCCGCAGCGCGTCCTTGAGGCCTTGCCACTTGGCCTGGAGGAGGGCGACGAGGTCGGCTGGGGGGAGCACGAGGACAGCGGCGTTCTCTACGGTCTGCGTTCCCTGGACGTCAGTCACGATCACCTTCGGGAAGTAGAGGCCGGGGGCGGCGTACAGGAAGGTGATCTCGTCGAGTGCCCCGCCCGAGAAATCGATGGTCCCGTCTCCGTCGACGTCCCACTGATAGTTCGCCGCGGCGCCGAGGAAGCTGGCGCGGAGCGCCGCCGCGAGTGGGGCCATGCCCGTTCCGGGTGACGCCGTCACGAAGAGCCCCCTCGAGGCTGGCCCGGGAGTCACTTGGACGGAAATCGTGTCCTGGGCGATCGTCCCGGTGGGATCGTTGAGGCTCGCGGTGATGGTCTGCGGACCGGCGTCGAGCGCGACGATAGCGGCGAAGCCGTTGGCCGTGAGGAAGCCAGAAGTCCCGTTCACCGTGACGCCGAAGTCGGCGCCGGGCGGAATTCTCACCTCGCCACGAACCAGAACAGGAGAGCGGCTGACCGTGCTCCCCGGCGCCGGTGAGGTGATCGTGACGCCGAGGCAGCGCTGGATTGCCTCGACGCTCACCCGGATCGCGCCACTGGGGCCGCTGCGGATCCTGAGGTCGAGGCGATTCACGGGCACGATCCCGGTCAGCGCGCGCTCGATCCGCGTGACCTTTTGATTGAAGTCGTGCTCGTGGATGACCTCCGTGCCGTTGACGAGAATCGAGGCGCTGCTGATCGGGTCCGTCCCGATCTGGTTCTGGCCGGTCGGACCATTGATGACAACCATGCGGAACGTTCCCGAGGGATCGCAGGCGGCGAAGCTGTCGGACGCGGTCACCGGCGTTCCAATCTGCCGCGTGTACTGTTTCGTGAAGACCGGCTGGAAGCTCTGCGCGGCCACCGGGGAGACGTGCCCTCCGAGGAGGAGCGTGAACACGACGATCCCGACTGCTCTCAAGCGCGTCTTCATGCGTTGCCCCGATCCGCAAGAGGCGTGCCGGGGTCGCGATGGCAGGCTCAATCAAGGCTTAGTCGAGAGATGCGGTCTCGCACTGCCCGGGGAACCTGGCACGAGTGCCCAGAAATCTGGGCAGCCGCCTCACTTCGCCGGAGCGACGACCACGTCGGTCGGTTGCCCGCTGAGGAAGTTTTCCACGTTCTCGACCGCGCGGAGCAGGCCGTCCCGGATCACCTCTGGCGTTTGCCCCGCGCTGTGCGGGGAGAGCACGACGTTCTCCAGCTTGAGGATCGCATCGCCGGGCTTGAGTGGCTCATCGTGGAAGACGTCGAGCCCGGCGCCGCCGATCTTGCCCTGGACCAGCGCGTCGACCAGCGCGTCGCGCTCGATCAGGGCTCCGCGCGCCGTGTTGATGAGGAGCGCCGTGCGCTTCATCACCGACAGCTCCTTGCGGCCGATGAAGCCGCGCGTCTCGGGCGTGAGCCGGAGGTGGAGCGAAACGACGTCGGCCTCGCGCAGGATCTCCTCCTTGGCGGCGGCCCGGGCGCCCAGCGCCGCGACGCGGCCGGCGTCGCCGCGGAGGCTCCAGGCCAGCACGGTCATGCCGACGGCCCGGCCCAGCTCCACCACCCGCGCGCCAATGGTGCCGGTTCCGAACACGCCCAGGGTCCGGCCCAGCAGCTGGGTCAATAGCTCGCGGGGCCAGCGCCCTTCGCGCATCTCGTGGTCGATCTGGGGGATGCGGCGAGCCAGGGCGAGCATGAGGGCCAGCGCGTGCTCGGCCACCGCCCGGGCATTGACGCCCGGCGTGTTGCAGACGGTGACGCCGTGGCGGCCGGCCGCGTTGAGGTCGACGTTGTCGGTCCCGGTCCCCCAGATCGAGATCATCTTGAGATTCTTGCAGGCGGCGAACACACCCTCGGTGAAGCGGGCGTGGGCGCGGATGTTGATGACGACGTGCGCGCGGTCCGCGCGCCGGATCAGCTCCGCCTCCTCGTCGGCGCCCCGCGCGGTGAAGACCCGCACCTCCCCGAGCTGCCGGCAGCGCTCGTGGGCCGGCGTGCCCTCGAAGACGGAGGGGAAGTCGTCGGGGACGACGATCAGCGGGCGGGCGGCCCTAGCCTCCCAGGGCGGCGCCATTCACGACGCGTCGGCGAAGGTCTGCTGGGCGGCGGCCACGCCGGCGCCGGGCTCGCACTTGTAGCCGAGGTCGCGCAGCGTGAGCTCGAGCGCGCCCAGCGTGGGCAGCACGTAGTGGGGGCTGGCGGTGATGCCCATCGTCCCGATGCGCAGCGTCGTCGCGCGGATCTTGTCGAGGCCGGTGCCGATGAGAATGCCGTACTGGTCCCGCATGCGGGTCACCACGGCGCCGGTCTCGACGCCCGTGGGCGCCTTGATGGAGGACACGGTATTCGACCAGAGCGATGGATGCGGGAACATGTCCAGCCCCATGGCCTGGACGCCGCTGCGCAGCGCGGCGGCCGCCACCTCGTGCCGGCGGAAGCGATGGGCGAGCCCTTCCTCCAGGATCAGCCGGACCGCCACCTGCATGGCGGCGGTGAGGTGGGTGGGCATCGAGACGGGCTGGCGGCGTGGCGCTCCGTCCTTGACGCGGCCGCCGCGGGACTCCGGGATCCACAGCTCCTTCCAGCGCAGCAGGTCGTAGGCCCAGCTCGACGCCGGGCGCTGGCGCCGCTCCATCACCTGCCAGGCGCGCGGGCTCACGGCCACCAGGGCCAGGCCGAGCGGCGCCGCCAGGCACTTCTGCGAGCCCGTCATGTTGAGGTCCACGCCCCACTCGTCGGTGCGCACGTCGATGCCGGCGATGGAGGAGACGGTGTCGAGCAGGAAGAGCGCGCCCACACTGCGCGCGATACGCCCGACCTCGGCGGCGGGGTACGTCGTGCCGGTGGAGGTTTCGTTGTGCACGAGCGTGATGGCCTTCGGCCGCAGGCGCTCGGCCTCGGTGGCTAGGCGCTTGAGGTCGAGCGGCTGCCCCAGCTCGGTCGTGAACTCGGTCAGGCCGGCGCCCACGCGGTTCATGATCTCGCGCATCAGCACCCCGAACTGCCCCGCACCGATGACCAGCACGCGGTCGCCCGGCTCGATGATCGACAGCGCGCTGGACTCGAGCGCGGTCCGCCCCGAGCCGGGCATCAGGATGACCTCGCCCTTGGTCTTGAAGACCTCCCGCAAGGCGAGCGTCGTGGGCTCCAGCACGCCTTCGTCGAACGAGCGGTCGTACTGGATCGTCGGCGGCTGGTTCAACGCCTGGATGACCGGCGGCGCCAGCTCGGTGGGGCCGGGGATCATGAGCAGGGGACGGGTGTGGCACTGGGCCCAGTTGATCGTCACGGACATGGCGTCTCCTTGGCGCTCAGGGTAGCCGCATTGTAGCGTGTCTGGCGCGGCCTCCGCTCAGGTGGCTGCCCCGGCCCTCTCCCGGTGCCGGTGGATGAAGTACAGGTTGCGCGCGTAGACGAACAGGCCGGCGCCCTGCCCCAGGATGAAGACGGGATCCAGGCGGTGGAGCGCGTAGGCGAGAAGCGTGAGCCCGCCCCCCACCGAGAAGTACCAGAACTCACGCGGAACCACGCTCTGCCGCCTCCGTTCGGTCGCGAGCCACTGGACGAGAAAGCGCGCCGAGAACAGCGCCTGACCGAGCAGACCGATCCCGAGCCACACATGTTCTGCCGTCAACATTCACCCACCTCTTTGACCGCTCGCACGTCGAAACGGGTTAGGGAGCGCTGCCGAGCATCGCGCGGAGCACCTGCAGGGCCTTGCGGACGTCGGCCGGGCGCCGACGCGCGGAGACGAGGGCGAAGATCCTCTCGGCCTCCTCGCTGGGGACGACCGCCCGCCGGCCGGGGCGCACGTCGATCAGGTGGCGGAGCGGCACTTCCAGCGCCACCGCGACGTGATAGAGACTGTCGACCGAGATCGACTTCTCGCCGCGCTCCACCTCGCCGATGAACTTGCCGCTGAGACCCGACCGCCGTCCGAGGCGTTCCTGGCTCAGGCCGCGTTGCCCGCGGAGGGCGCGGAGGCGTTGACCCAGGAACTTCCGTACGTGTGGGACCGCTCGTTCTGCCACCTCTTCCCTCTGTCCAGTATCGTCAATTGGTCAGGCTAACATGGCTCCGTACGGCCGGACATGATGGCCAGCACCAGGGCGCCGTCCCGGCTGGTGACGCTGTGGATGCACCCCGGGGGCCGGCGGGCATAGTTGCCGCTCGTGCAGGTGCCGGTGTCGTCGGTGACGCTGCCGTCGAGCACGAAGATCTGCTCGTCCCCGAGGTGGCGGTGCCGCGGGATGGTGGCGCCCGGCGCGTAGCGCATGAGGACGGCCTTGAAATCGCCCTCTTCCCACAGGACCTTCCAGTGGACGCCGGGGCGGCGCTCCTGCCAGGGGCGGGCGGCGGCGTCGACGTAGAGGCTGACCGGCGTGGTCATGGCACGTCCACGTCGATGGCGCCGCCGACCACGCGCACCGGGTAGACCGGAATCGACAGATCGGGGTCCACGCGGCACGTCCCGGTTTCGAGATCGTAGTCGAAGCCGTGCCACGGGCAGACGACCGAGTCGCCCTCGAGCCAGCCGTCGGCCAGCGGCCCGTCCTCGTGCGGGCAGATCGCGCCGCAGGCGTAGTAACGGCCCCCGCCGGCGTTGAAGACGGCGAACAGGAGGCCGTTGCTTTCCACCAGCGTGCCGTGGCCGACGGGAATGTCGTGGGCACCGGCGACCCGGACGAATGCCAAGCCTGCCTCCTCAGCGTCTACCGAGCGCCTCGGCGATGACCTCGCGGAACGCCTCCGGCGGGTGCGCGCCCACGAGCACGCGGCCGTTGACGAGGAACGTCGGCGTGCCCTTGATTCCCAGGGCGCGCGCCTGCTCCAGGTCGGCCTCCACGGCGGCGGCGAAGGTGCGTCCGTCCAGGCAGCGGGCGAAGCGCTCCCCGTCGATCGCAAGGTCGATCGCGTAGCGGATCAGGTGTTCCCGCTCGAACCGCGGCTGCTCCTCGAAGAGGCGGTCGTGGTACGCCCAGTACCGCCCCTCGGCCCCCGCACAGCGCGCCGCCTCGTGGGCCGGGCGCGCCCGATCGTGGATGGCCAGCGGCAGGTCCTTGAACAGGAGGCGCACCTGCCCGTCGTATTCCTTGAGGATTGCGGCCAGCGACCGCTGGACCTGCTTGCAGTATGGTCACTGGTAATCCGAGAACTCCACGATCGTCACCGGCGCCCCGGCCGGCCCCTTCGTCATCGCCGGCTCGACGCTGAGCTCGATCTGCCCGGACGCCGGCGATACCAAGAGGACGAGCAGGACGAGGAGCAGAATGTAGTACACTCGCCGCGGGCGCGACACCGGACCCTCGTTCACGTCCGCTCAGAATACGCCGCTGTCGGACCTCGCGCAACGTGGAGGGAGGAGCCCATGGAGCTCGTGTTCGGCACGTACCCGTCCTGGTCTCACCTGGTGGTGCGTCTCGGTCTGGGCGTCGTCTTCTTCGCCCACGGGTCACAAAAGGTGTTGGGCTGGTTCGGTGGCCCCGGCCTCAAGGGAACGATCGGCCACTTCCAGAAGGGGATGGGCGTCCCGCCCGCCGCCGCGGTCGTCGCGGCGCTGATCGAGTTCCTGGGCGGCCTGTCGATGATCGTGGGCTTCCTGGCCCGCCCCGCCGCCCTCGGCCTCATCGTGGTGATGGCGGTGGCCATCGCCAAGGTGCACGCCAAGCACGGGTTCTTCATCAACTTCTCGATGACCCCGGGCAAGGGCCACGGCTTCGAGTTCAACCTCGTGCTCATCGCCATGGCGCTGTCGATCCTCATCGGTGGGGCCGGCGCCTGGTCGATCGACCACCTACTGATCCCGTGGGGCGGCGACTAGAGGAACGACGATGAATCCTCGGAGGGGGCCGTAACGTCCGCCCCCTCCGAAGTAATCAGGCGGCGCGACCGCCCTCCTCGCTTAGCGACGTGATGACGTAGGTGCCGCTCTTCTCGTCGCGCTCGAGCGTGACGATCTTCTGCTTGGCCGCGTCCTCCAGCAGCTTGGAGAAGGTCGAGTAGCCGTAGTAGGACTCGTTGAAGGCCGGGTTCTTGCGGATCATCGTCTGCTTGACCATCGAGCCCCAGAGCGTCTCCTTGTTCTCGCGCATGAGCGCCTGGATGGCGTCGATGAGTTGCGCCATCGCCTCGGCCTTCTTCTCGGGCAGCCCTCGCAGCAGGGTCGTCTTCTTCGTGTCGCGGATCAGGTCCTCGTAGAAGATGAACTCGTCGCAGTTGGCGACGAGCAGGTCCGAGGACGACGACTTTACCCCCAGCCCGATCACGTACCGATCGTTCTCGCGCAGCTTCGAGACCAGCGGGGAGAAGTCCGAGTCGCCGGACACCAGCGCGAAGGAGTCGATGTGGGTCTTGCCGTAGGCGAGGTCGAGGGCGTCCACCACCATCCGGATGTCGGCGGAGTTCTTGCCGCTATAACGGCTCTGAGGGACATCGATCAGCTCGATGGCCCACTCGTGGAAGGGACGCTTGTACTCGGTGAAGCGGTTCCAGTCCGCATAGGCCCGCCGGACGATGATCTTGCCCTTTTCCAGCAGCCGCTCCAGCACCAGCTTGATCTCGAATTGCTTGTATTGGGCCTCCTTGACGCCACGGGCGATGTTCTCGAAATCGATGAACAGCGCCAGCTTCCGTTCTCCGTTCATTCGGCATGTCCTTTCGTCGAGGCGGCGACGGTCCCGTCGTCGCTACTCTGGTCGACTATTGTATAGTGGGGTCCGACGGATGGCGCGCCGGATTTTCGCGCCCTGGAGGTCGTGGCGAATGATGGATGTCGATCCCGCCGGGGCCGACCGGGTGCCCCCGGGCCAGACGCTGACGCTCAAGTGGCCGGTCCTCACCTACGGCCTCACGCCCCGCGTCGATCTCCGACGGTGGACCTTCCGCTGCTTCGGGCTCGTCGAGGAAGAGGTGGCCTGGACCTGGGAGGAGTTTCTGGCGCTGCCTCGCGCCAAGGTCACCTCCGACGTCCACTGCGTCACGCGCTGGTCGAAGCTGGACAACGCGTGGGAGGGCGTGCCCATCCGCGAGATCATGCGCCGGGTCCGGCTGAAGCCGGAGGCCAAGCACGTGATGGTTCACGCCGACCCCGACTACACGACGAACCTGGCCCTGGATGACCTCGTCCAGGACGACGTGCTGCTGGCCCTCAAGCACAACGGCCGGGACCTCGAGCCCGACCACGGCGGCCCCTGCCGGCTGGTCGTGCCCAAGCTCTACTTCTGGAAGAGCGCCAAGTGGGTGCGGGCCTTCGAGTTCCTCGACGTCAACCCGCCCGGCTTGTGGGAGCAGAACGGCTACCACATGCGCGCCGACCCCTGGAAGGAGGAGCGCTACTCCGACCAGGAGACGCATGCCATGCAGAAGATGCGCGCGGAAGCCGCGCGCCGGCTCCGCGAGCGCTCGTAGTTTTCTCGCGGGCGGGGGCGGGGCTGCCTCCGTCGACCACGCTATCCACGATCGTCGCGTGCCTTCTTCCTAGCCGAGGTTCCCTCGACCCCCAGAAGACACGGGTCTCCGGAGGCAACCCCGCCCCCGCCCCGAGCGACACGACAGCACTCGCAGTCCGCGCGCAGTTCCGCGCATTCGCTGCATCGGCGTGCGCGTATACTGGTCGGCGCCGAACTGGTCATGCGGGTTCTGGTCGTCGAGGACGAGCGCAAGGTCGCGAGTTTCATCCGTCAGGGGCTCGCCGAGGAGGGGCACACCGTCGAGGTCGCGTCCGACGGCGCCCAGGCGGTCGATCTGCTCGTGGCCGGCCCCCCCTACGACCTCGTCGTCCTCGACCTCATGCTTCCCAAGCACGACGGCTTTGACGTGCTGAAGACGCTGCGCGCCCATCGGATCAAGACGCCCGTGCTCATCCTGACCGCCCGCGACAGTGTGACCGACAAGGTCACGGGGCTCGATCTCGGCGCCGACGACTACCTGACGAAGCCGTTCTCCTTCGAGGAGTTCCTGGCCCGTGTCCGGGCGCTGCTTCGCCGGGGCACCGATCAGCGGCTGCCGCTGCTCCAGCTCGACGATCTCACCGTGGATCCCGCGACCCGCGTGGTGACCCGGAGCGGACGACGCATCGACCTCACCACGCGCGAGTACGCGCTGCTCGAATACTTCCTGCGCAACGTCGGGCGTATCCTGACGCGCCCGATGATCGCCGAGCACGTCTGGGGCCTGGACTTCGACCCCGAGAGCAACATCATCGACGTCTATGTCGGCTACCTGCGCCGCAAGATCGACGACCGGGGTGAACGCCGGCTGCTGCACACGATGCGCGGCGCCGGGTACGTGATGAAGGCGTCCGAGTGAAGCGCTGGGGCGCCCCCCTGGCGGTCCGCACCCGGCTGACGCTGTGGTACACGGCGATCCTCTTCGTGATGCTGCTGGTCGTCAGCGTGCTGTCCTATTCCCGGCTCCGCTGGACGATCATGCAGGATCTGGACACTTCTCTGCTGACGGTGGCGCAGGTGATCCACGACACCGGTTACCCGGGCTCGGACCTCGCTGCCGGCCCGGAGACGGCGCTGCGGCAGATCCTGGGCCCCGAGTTCTACGACAAGTTCTTCCAGCTCGTGGATCCCGAGGGCCGCCCGGGAGCCCGCTCGACGCAGCTTCGCGATCGCGCCCTTCCTCTCTCGGCCGCGGCGCGAGCCAACGCCGCCCGTGGCGTCCGGATGTTCGAGACGGTCCGGCTGGCCACGGGCGAGTGGGTCCGCCTGCTCACCCTTCCGATCACTCGCCGAGGGCAGCTCACCCACCTCGTTCAGGTCGGGATCCCACTGGAGCGCACCGAGCGCACGCTCGCCCGCTACCTGGAATCGCTGCTCGTCCTCGTTCCCCTGGGGTTGGTGCTGGCGGCGGCCGGAGGCGTCATCATCGCCCGGGCCGGCCTCCAGCCTGTCGACGCGATGTCGCGCATGGCGCGACGGATCACGACGGGTGAAGATCTCGCTCAACGCATCGTCCCCCGGGGCACGGGGGACGAGCTGGACCACTTGGCCGAGACCCTGAACGCGATGCTGGCGCGTCTGGAAGGGCTGTTCGCCCAGATGCGCCGCTTCGCCGCCGACGCCGCCCACGAGCTGCGGACACCGCTCACGGTACTCAAAGGCGAGATCGAGGTCGCGCTCCGGGCCGAGCGGTCGACTGAGGAATATCGGCGGGTGCTGGCGTCCAGCCTCGAGGAAGTCGAGCGCCTGACGCGCCTGGCCGAGGATCTGCTGCTGCTCTCCCGCTTCGCCGCCCGCATGCCACCGCCGCGCTCCCGGGTGGAGCTCGACTCCCTGCTCGTCGACGCCTTCGACGTCGGCGTCCGGCTCGGCCAAGCGCAGGGCGTGGCGGTGCGGCTCGGCGAGGTCTGTCCGGCAGCGGTGGAGGGGGACGCCGCCGCGCTGCGCCGGGCGATCGTGAACCTGGTCGACAACGCCGTCAAGTACACGCCGGGCGGCAAGGTCGAGCTCTCGCTGGGATGTGCCGACGGCCGCGCCTCGATCGTGGTGAGCGACACGGGCATCGGGATCGATCCGGCCGACGCCCAGCGCGTGTTCGAGCCCTTCGTGCGGCTCGACACCCGGACCCAGGAGGCGGGCGGGGCCGGGCTCGGACTGGCGATCGCCCGATCGATCGTGCGGGCGCACGGCGGGACCATCTCCGTGGAGAGCAGCCTGGGCGCCGGCAGCACGTTCACGATCCGTCTGCCCCTCGCCTGAGAAACTTCTCATCTCCGTTTCATTGTCCTCTCATCTTTCCGTGCGACCGTCCGGGGCCAGGACCGGCGCGATGCGGGGGATCGGCTAGGCGATCCTCTACCACGATTCCCAGGTGGATCGTCTCTACAACTGGTGGGTGAGCGGTCACGAGGTCGATCATCCCGCCGGGTTCGATCCGATTCTGGTGCTCGACGTGTTCGAGCACGCGTACATGGTCGACTACGGCACCTCGGAGCGGAGCGAGTACGTCAAGGCGTTTTTCGCGAACCTGAACTGGAAAGTCGTCGAGCAGCGGTTCGACGAGAGCAAGGCGCGGCGGGTCGCGAGTCGGTTCGCGATCTGACGCCGCCCGGGAAGGGGCGGGGGGAATCATGGAGAGCTGGTGGACGGAGATCGAAGACGACATCCTCATGTGCTTGAAGCGACAGGGCGCGACGCCCCCCGCCGAGGTGGGGCGGCGCCTGGGCGTCTCGGAAAGCGCCGCGGCCTCGCTCCTCTCGATCCTGGCCTGCGAAGGAAAGGTCCGTATCTGTCTCGTCGACCTGCCCGGCCGACGGGAGGAGGCGGAATGAGAAACTTCTCATGTCCATCTCATCGCGAACTCATGTTCGGCCCGTAGGTTCTTCCTCGGACGATGAGCGAGAATCGCACGATGACGAAGCAGGCTGACGACGCCGTCACCGCCAGCCTGGTCACGCTGGGAGCGCTGACCGCCGCCGCGGCGATCGTGGTCGCCTTCGTCCTCGGCGTGGCGCGATGGCAGTCGCCCGCGTCGGTGGACGACGGCGTCCGCTCGATCTCGGATGGCCACTACTCGTCGGCCGTCCGCACGCTGCTGGCGGCCGTCGCCCAGGCGCCGGCCGACGCTCGCGCCCACTACTACCTGGGGCTCGCCTACGCGCACCTCGGGGTGCAGACGGGGGCGATCAGCCAATTCCAAGACGCCGTCCGCCTGGTGCCGCGGGAGCCGAAGTTTCACGCCGGGCTGGGTCGCGCGTACCGCGAGGTCGGCGACCGGCCGGCGGCCCGCGGCGAGCTCGAAGAGGCGGTGCGCCTCGACCCCGACGAGCCGCGGTACCAGATCGGGCTGGCCGGGATCCTGCTCGACGACGGTCAGGGGGCGGCCGCCATCGTGCGGCTGCGACGGGCCGCCCGGCTCCGCCCCCGGGCGGCGGAGGTTCATCTCCTGCTGGCCACGGTGCTCGACCGGGCCGGCGACCGTAGCGCCACGGTGCAGGAGTACGACGAGACCCGCCGCCTCGCCGGCGAGGGACCGCTCGGAGAGATCGCGCACCAGGCATTACGCGCTGCGGGATCACGAGAAAGGAGCGTTCAATGAGAGCAAGTCTGTCTGTTCGCCTGTGGGCAGCCGCCGTGCTGATCGCGGCGCTCGCGCTCGTCACTGTCGCGCCGAGGTTTGGCTTCAGCGCGAGCCCGCCGACGCCGTTGTGGAGTGAGCGACCGCTGGTGGGGGCGCCGGCGGCACCGCCGCCGGTATGGGTGGGGCTCGCGAGGACACTGAAGCCGGCGGTGGTCAACGTCAACACGACGCGTGTGCAGGAGGGCGCCCAGCCCGGCGACCCGTTCTTCGAGAAGTTTTTCGGAACGCCGCCGCGCCGCGCCGTCCGTAGCCTGGGCTCGGGCTTCATCATCCACCCGGACGGCTACGTCGTGACCAACAACCACGTGGTGGACGGGGCCACCGAGACCAAGGTGAGACTCTCGGACGGTCGGGAGCTGCCCGCGAAGGTGCTGGGCCGCGACGCGCGGACCGATCTCGTCTTGTTGAAGATCGACGCCACTGGGCTCCCGGCGATCCCGCTGGGCGACTCCTCGCAATTGCAGGTGGGCGAGCCGGTGATGGCGATCGGCAATCCGTTCGGCCTCGAGCAGACGGTCACGACCGGCATCGTGAGCGCGACGGGGCGCGTGATCGGCGAAGGGCCGTACGATGACTTCATCCAGACCGACGCCTCCATCAACCCCGGCAACAGCGGTGGCCCGCTGATCAACGCTCGTGGCCAGGCCGTCGGCATCAACACGGCGATCGTCTCGCAGTCGGGCGGGTCCGTCGGCATCGGGTTCGCGATCCCCGTGAACCTCGCCAAGCCCGTGCTCACGCAGCTCGCCGCGACGGGCCACATGGTCCGCGGCTACCTGGGGGTCGCGATCCAGCGGGTCACGCCCGAGCTAGCCCGGAGCTTCGGCCTCTCCGAGGCGCGGGGCGCGCTGGTGACCTCGGTCGTCGAGGGCTCACCGGCGATGACGGCCGGCCTGAAGCCGGGCGACGTCATCGTGGAGTACGAAGGCCACACGCTCGCTCGGGCGGAGGATCTGCCGCGCGCCGTTGCTGCCACGCCGGTCGGGCGCCAGGTGACGCTGGCCGTGGTGCGCGGGGGCAAGCCCGTCACGCTCTCGGCGAGGGTCGTTCGGCTCAGCGAGGCGGAGGAGCCGGCGACCCCGGAGGCGAAGGGCCGGCCAGCGCTCGGCCTGGCCGTGCAGACGCTCACGCCGCAGCTCGCCCAGGAGCTCGGCCTGCCCGACCGTAGCGGGGCGCTGGTCCGGGGCGTCGAGGACGGCAGCCCGGCCGCGGCGGCGGGCGTTCAGCCCGGCGACGTCATCGCCGAGGTCGATCACCATCCCGTGAAGACCGCCGACGACGTGAACCGGTTGATCCACCGGCGTGCCGGCGATACCCCGACGCTGCTCCTCGTGCACCGGCACGGCGGCAACCTCTACATCGCGCTGCCGTCGTGAGGAGGACACCCATGGGACGCATCGCGCTCGCATTCGTTTCGGGGAAGATCCTTGCGCTCGACGGCGGCCACCGCGTGATCACGCTCGAGGAAGTGGGGCCCGGGACGGGGCGCCCGGCCGGCCTCGTCACGCGGCGGATCGAGCTGACGTCGGCGACCCGGATCGAGCTGGTCTCGCGCGCGAGGGCCGCTGCCGCCGGGGGATGGGCGGGCGGCTTCAAGCAAGCCCCGCAGACCGCCACCCATCTGCGCGTCGGCGACTACGTCACGGTGACGATCGAGAGCCGCCCTGGGCACTGCCGGGCGGTCTCGGTGACCGTCATGCGACCCGAGACGGCTGTGCCCGCGGCCGCCGGGCAGCAGGCCGGGCTCTTCGGGCAGGGGCGGTAAGGGCCATGTGGACCGGCGCGCATACCGCCGTCTGCCGCAGGTACTCCGATCTGATCGCCGTCTACCAGGCCGCGGACGGTGAGACGGCGCTCCTGCTGCGCCAGACCTTCCTGCCCTTGCCGGAGGAGCGCGGTCGCTGGCTCGCCGACACGCGCCGCGTGGCCCGCGCCGTCATCAACGACCTCCGCGCCGCGGGCCTGATCGTCCCGATTACCGTGCTGCAGTGGCGCTCCGCCCGGGACGCGGCCTACATTCTCCGCCGGTGGACCTGCCGCTACGACGGCGCCCCCGAGCGGTGCGAGCAGCTCACCGACATCGCGCGCACCCGGCTGGCCGACGAGGAGCGATCGGCGGCACCACCCTCGGCCCTGCCCGGCGAGCCCGTTGCCCCCGATTGGCAGCCGCCCTCGCGGCTCCGTTTCGTCGAGTGGTACCGGGATATGACGGCCTCGTGGCTCGCGGTCGAACCGCCCCTGCGCCGCCAGCTCATTCTCTGCGCGCACCGGTGGGTCGTGGAGCGTGTGCTGATTCCGATGTCACGCGGTGAGCTTCCGGCGACCGACGACCTGCAGCCGACGGGAAGGCTGAGCTGGATGCTCGTGCGGACCATTCCGGTGGAGGAGCTCGAGCTATGGAAGCCGTGGATCCGCCTCGTGCGGGCGGATCTCCAGCGCGCCCTGAGCTGGGCGCCGTCCAAACGCTCGGAGTCCTGGATCCGGTGGCTGTTTCTCATTCCCTACAGCCTTCCCATGAGCGGCCGGCGCCGCCGTCCGGGCGATCCGCGCACCGCCGCCGCCAGCGAGGGGTGATGGCGGCCGAGTGGGCGCCTCAGGCGCGGCGGGTGGCGCGCGGCGCGCCGAGCAGGGACAGCAGGGCCCCGGCCGCGGCCACCGCGGCCATCGCGAGAAACGTCGCGGCGAAGCCCAGCACC
This sequence comes from Candidatus Rokubacteria bacterium 13_1_40CM_69_27, assembly GCA_001917535.1. Taxonomy (GTDB): domain Bacteria; phylum Methylomirabilota; class Methylomirabilia; order Rokubacteriales; family CSP1-6; genus MNEF01. The sequence continues at coordinate 14,255 of MNEF01000043.1, read as the reverse complement.
CCGACGGCGAGTCCGGACGACACGGCTCCCCCGGCGATCCCCAGCTCGAAGGCCGTGTAGTACGTGCCCATCGCGCGGCCGCGATCGTGCGGGCCGACCCGGTCCACGCACCACGCCAGCAGCGCCGGCTGCGCGCCGCCGAAGCCCACGCCGTAGAGCCCACCGGCCAGCGCCAGCCCCGCCAGCGTGCGCGTGAACGCGAGGGTGACGAGCGCGATCGCGGCCCACGACGACGAGGGCGCAGCCCGCGACCGCGGCGCCCGTACGCGACCAGGCGACGAACCGGAGCCACACGGGGCTGCCGCTCCCGGCGGCGAGCCCGAAGGCGAGGACCGCCAGCGCGGCGACGACGCCGCAGGTGGCGGCCAGCCAGAGGAGCCAGGCCAGCGTGGTCTCGGTCACATCCCGGATCGGTCCGAGATAGAGCAGGTGCGCGAGCACCCACGCGATGACGAGGAACAGGGCGACCCAACCGGTGAGCCGGGTCATGACGGGCCGAGAAAGTCCGGGTGCATTCGGGCGGCATTCTATCAGGAACCTGATACGATTCGCCCTGATGGCGCCCGCGCATCAAGAAACTGCCGCCCGCCGCTCGCGCGGACGATTGCTGGCCGTGCTCATCCTGACCGGCGGCTTCATGCTCGTCGAGGTGGCCGGGGCCGTCTTCACGGGCAGCCTGGCCCTGGCCGCCGACGCGGGCCACATGCTGACCGACGTGGGCGGGCTGGCCCTCGCCCTCTTCGCCGTATGGATCGCCGCTCGGCCGCCGACGCCGGCCAAGACGTTCGGCTACTACCGCGTCGAGATCCTGGCCGCGCTGGTCAACGCGCTCCTCCTGCTGGCGGTGGCGGGCTGGATCCTGGTGGAGTCCTACCAGCGCATCCTGGCGCCCCCCGAGGTGCTGGGCGGACCGATGATGGTGATCGCAGCCCTGGGGCTCGGCGTGAACGTCCTCGGCGCCTGGCTCCTGCATCCAGGAGCGACGGCGAGCCTCAATGTCCGGGCGGCCTACCTCGAGGTCCTCAGCGACGCGCTGTCCTCCATCGGTGTGCTGGCCGCGGCCGGGGTCGTGACGTGGACGGGCTGGAACGTCGTCGATCCCCTGGTGAGCGCGGCCATCGCCATCTTCATCGTGCCGCGGACGTGGCGGCTCCTGGCCCAGGCGGTCAACGTCCTGCTGGAGGGCACACCCGCCCACCTCAAGCTCGACGAGATCGAGGAGGCGATGACCCAGGTGCCCGGTGTGCGGCGCGTGCACGATCTCCACGTCTGGACGCTCACCTCCGGGCGCGAGGCCATGAGCGCCCACGTGGTGGTGGACCACCTGGGCGAGAGCGAGCGGCTGCTGGAGGAGCTGCACGCGGTCCTCCACGCGCGCTTCGGCATCGATCACACGACGATCCAGCTCGAGAAGGAGCCCTCGGTGGTGCTCCGCTTCAAGGGACCGAGCTCGTAGAGCCCGACGCGGTATAGTTGAGGGCCGGAGGAGGACCCGCAAACTGCGGCGGCTCGGACGGCAACTCCGGCATCACCGCCAACCCGGCGCTGGGCTGGGCGGTGGACGAGCTGGTGCGCTATGGCGGCACCGGCGTGCTCGCCGAGACGCCCGAGATCTACGGTGCCGAGCACCTCCTGATCCGGCGTGCGATCAACGAGGGCGTGGCCAAGAAGCTCATCGATCGGTACAAGTGGTGGGAGTGGTACTGCCGCGGCCTCGAGGCGATGGACAACAACCCGGCCCCCGGCAACAAGGCGGGCGGGATCACCACGGTGTTCGAGAAGTCGCTGGGCGGCGTCACCAAGGGCGGGACGACGCCGATGACGGACGTCTTTCTCTACGGCGAGCCGATCACCACCCGGGGCTTCGTCTTCATGGACACCCCCGGTCACGATCCGGTCTCGATCACGGGATTGGTCGCGGGTGGTTGCACGGTCATTTGCTTTACGACGGGTCGCGGATCGGTCTTCGGATGCAAGCCCGTGCCGTCATTGAAGCTGGCCACTAACTCCCTCGTCTACCGCCACCTGGAAGAGGACATGGACATCAACTGCGGCGTGATCCTCGAGGGCGCGCCGCTCCCGGTCGTGGGCCGTCAGATCTTCGAGGAGGTCGTGGCGGTGGCCTCGGGCAAGCGGACGAAGAGCGAGCTCTCCGGCGTCGGCGAGGAGGAGTTCGCGCCCTGGATCATCGGCCCGGTGCTGTAGGCCCGACGGCGCCGGCCTGACGCTGCTCCCGTTACTTGCGCGTGTACTGCGGCCGGGGCGCGAAGGGGGCGGGACGGGCCAGCAGGATCCAGCTCACGATCGCGCCGATCAAGATCCCGACCGTAACCCGCAGGGCCAGATAGCAGTACGACTGCAGGACGGCGAACTGCTCCGGCGTCAGACCCAGGCGCAGCCGATGCCACTCGGCCAGGGAGGGGAACAGCGCCAATCCGATGGCGAGGGCCGCGACCAAGAAGTGGCCGACATTGAAGGGTCGAGCCAGCCGCGCGAGGCTCTCGGTCGTGATGATCGCCGCCACGGCGCTCAGGAACACCCCCAGCCCGGCGACACGGTGGGACGACGGATTCTCGAAGCCCGAGAACAGGTCGAGACCGTTGGCCGAGCCGACCACCCAGGCCAGGGCGGCCGGCAGCACATCGTAGAACACGATATGCCCGGCGACGCCCACCAGGGCGAGCAGCTTCGCCAGAGACTCCGCGAATCGACCGTCCCTGCCATCCTTCGTATCGTCGCCAGACCGTTGGCTGTAGTCTGCCATGCCCGGACTCCTTTGGCCGATCACGGCTCTCGTCTACTCCGATCATATATGTGAGAGGCCCGACCGTGGATCGAAAAGGCGCGAGGGCGACGCATCAAGGCGGTCTGGTCGATCTCGACTTCTGCCTGGCGGTGACGGCCTACGGCGGCCGGGGGTCGGCTCCCCGCTCGGTGGCGCGGCGGACCATCAGGCCGACGATGAAGTCGCGGAGACGGTCCTTCTCCTCGGGCCTGATCCTTAAAAAGACGAGCCCGGCCCCGCCCGGGTGCGTCGAGTGGACCACGGCCGCTTCCACCTCGACCGGGGACGCTCCCGGGTGGACGTCGAACTCGAGCTCCACCACCGTCCCGGTCTCCAGCAGCGCGTCGGTCGCCACGTTGCATCCGTTGACGGAGAGGTCGATCGTCTCGGCGCTGGCGGGTCGGGGAACGCCCAGAAGCCTGACGGGCACGCGCACCGGGATCCGCTCGAACTCCCGTCGATCTTGAGCTCGCCGCCGGTAGCGCTGACCCCACCGGAGCGCCCGGAAGCGGTGCATGCAGACCTGACAGCGGAACGGGTAGATGTAGGCGACGCTCAGGAGCTGTTCGAGGACGCCGGTGCGGTGGGCGCGCTGAACGAAGTGGCGCCCGCACCTGGGACATCGGGGATCGGCCATCGGCCCTCCCGCCGGCCTCGGGCCGGCCTCAGGACTGCACCACCGTGACGACGAGGCCGATCGCGGCCAGGATGTTGCCCACCCGCACGCACTCGGCCTCCTGCCCCACCTTCACGACCGCCTTGCCCGTATTGTGAACCTGCCAGGCGATCTCCCAGCCCTTCGCCTCGCTGCACCCGATCGCCTTCTGTAGCTGCTTGACCACTTGTTCGAACGTATGGCAGTCGCAGTTGTGCAGGATCGTCATCCAGGGCGGCGCCGTCGCCTCCTCGACGCTCTCCTCGACGTCACTTGACGGGAGCGCTTGTTCGGCCATGGCGCTGCACCTTCCGACCTTCCGGAGGTCCTACCGCGCGATCAGGACATCATTATCACATCGCCGCGGGCCGGCGCCGGGCGCCGCGCTGACGCCGCCGTCAGGGGAGGCCCTGAACGGGCGGTAGCTTCCGGTTGATCTTCGACACCGTGTGCGTCGTGACGTCCGCCGCCCACGGCGAGTCCACGGTCTGGTTGCCGGTGCCGAGCACGGCACCCAGGTCGATCGACAGATTCGTGACGAACACGAAGTTGCCGCGGAAGACGAGACTCGCGGGGAACAGCAGGCCGTTTGGCGCGCCATCGGGCCCGAGCCCGTTGAAGTCGCCTAGCTTCGCGATCACACGCCCCTTCGTCGGCTCGATCACGACGATCTCGTCGGCCTGATTGGCCGCGATCCAAATGTTGTCGTCCTCGTCGATGATCAACCCATCCGCCCCGTTGATGCTGTTGACAAAGACTTCGGGAGTGCCGGCGACGAGCGGCGAGCCGCTGACCGGAATCCTCACGACCGTGTCGTTGCCGGTGTTGGCCACGAACATCGCCGTGCGGTTCTTGTTGAACGCCAGCCCGTTGGCGCCGAACGGGGGGACGCCGGTCGTCGTCAGCAGCGGACTCGACACCCACGCGGTGCCCGATCCGCCGGCAGGGCCCGTCTTCCAGATGATGCCGTGGAAGGAATCGGACACGTATACGTTGCCGGAGTTGTCGAAGGTGAGGACGTTGAGGCCGGCGGCGCCGGTGACGGTCATGAACACCGTCGAGGCGCCCGTGAACGGATCGACCTTCAGCACTCGAGCGTTGCCGAAGTCGATCACGAGCAGCGCGCCGGTAGTGGGATGGAAGGCGAGGTCGAGCAGCAGTCTGCTCGAACCGGCAACGCTGACCTGCCGCAGGAGCTCGCCGTTCGGGCTGAACACGAAGAGCGTCCCGGCGCTGGTCGCCGGCTTGTTCACGGCGAAGGTCGTCACGTAGACGTTGCCGGCATCGTCCACCGTGATGCCTTCAGGATGGGCCTCACCGGGAGGTAACGTGGCGAACGTCGTGGCCGGGCTACGGTTCCACGCGTAAGCGGGCAGAGGCAGGAGTGACATCAGGAGCGAAAGGACGGCGACGGAGCGGACGAGCGATGGCATGTAGACAGCCTCCTCAATCTTCGGGCGATGACTGTGGTGCACCCCCGAGCGCGCCCGACGCGCGCAGGGCGGCGATCTTCGCGGAAGAATAGCTCAAGATGTCGCGGAGCACACCCTCGGTGTGCTCGCCGAGCTGCGGCGCCGGCGCCGGTCGCGCGAGACCCCCCGCTGTCTTGATGGGCGAGGCGACCTGGCGGACCGTGCCGTACACGGGGTGCTCGATCTCGACGATCATCCCGCGCGCGCGGACCTGCTCGTCCTCGAGCGCCTGGCGCACCGTGTTCACCGGCGCACAGGGCACGCGCCCGCGCAGGCGGGCCAGCCACTGGGCGGTGGTGCGCTCGAGGAATCGGGGCGTGAGGATGGCGAGCAGCGTCTCCTTGTTGGCCAGGCGATCGGCGAACGTGGCGAAGCGGGGATCGGTCGCCAGGTGCCCCAGGCCCGCCGCGTCGGCCAGGTTGGCCCAGAACTTCTCCTTGGCGCAGAACACGACGATCCAGCCGTCGCGGGTGCGGAAGTTCTGCGACGGCACCAGCGTCTGGTGGCCGGAATCGGCCACCCGCTGCGGCTCCCAGTCGCGGTTGAGCGCCCAGGTCGCGAAGTACGACAGCATGCTCACCGCGGTGTCGAGCAGCGAGACGTCGACGTCGCGGCCGACGCCCGTCCGCTGGGCGTCCCACAGGCCGACCATCAGCCCCAGCATGGAGGCGTAACCGCCCGCGAAGTCGATGACCGACACGCCGCACTTGCCCGGGGGGCCGTCGGGCTCGCCCGTGATCGACATCCAGCCGGCGTGGCCCTGGATGAGGTAGTCATAGCCGGGCTCGGCGGCGCGGGGCCCGGTCGAGCCGAACCCCGACAGCGAGCAGCAGACGATCGCGGGGTTGATCGCCCCGAGCGCGTCGTAGGTCAGCCCCAGCTTGACCGGCAGGTCGCCCCGCACGTTGTTGTAGACGGCGTGGGAGACGCGCACGAGGTCGTGAAAGACGGCGCGCCCGTCCGGATGCCGGAGGTCGAGCGTGACCGACTTCTTGCCCCGGTTGAAGGATTGGAAGTAGAGGGAGTCGCGCTCGATCTCCCAGGGCGGCACGTAGCGCGCCACGTCGCCGCCCGCCGCCGGGTCCTCGATCTTGATGACGTCGGCGCCGAGATCGGCCAGCACCTGGGTGCCGAAGGGCCCGGCGCCGAACTGCGAGACCGCCAGCACGCGCAGGCCCTCGAGCGGCGGGCGGCTCATAGATCGGAGGGGGCGACGTGACAGGCGCGCCCCCAGGGCGCGACGGCCCCCTCCGAGGTCTCCCCCAGCACCGATTGCGCCGGCAAAGCCGGCGCTCGAAAGAGCAGGCTCATGCCGGCAGCTTGCCTTCGCCCAGTGTGGGGTGGTTCTTCTTCGGCACCAGGGCCGTCCGGCGGAAGGTCATCACGCGCTCGCCCCGCTGGTTGGTGACGCGCGTCTCCACCGTGACCGTGCCGCGGTCACCCTGTCGCGATTCCCGCAGATCGAGCACCGTCGACTCCGCGTAGATGGTGTCGCCGATGAACGTCGGATGCTCGTGGGTGATCTTCTCGATCTCGAGATTGGCGATGGCCTTGCCAGAGACGTCGGCCACGGTCATGCCGATGCCGATCGAGAAGACGAGCGGTCCCGGCACGACGCGCTGCTTGTGCTGGGTGTGCTTCTCGGCGTAGTGAGCGTCGCTGTGCAGCGGGTGCTGGTTCATCGTCAGCAGCGCGAACCACGTGCAGTCGGCCTCGGTGATCGTCCGGCCCGGCCAGTGCTTGATGACCTCGCCGACCCTGAACTCCTCCCAGTAGCGCCCGTAGGGCATGTCGGTCCTCAGCGAAGCAACGCCGCGAATGCCAGAACGATGAGGCCGCTGAGGCCGAGAGCGCTCCGGATCCAATGGAGGCTCCCCCACCGGGTCAGCAGCCGGGCCGCCTCCTCCTCGCGGAGAGATCGCCCGCTCAGCAGGCGGCGGTTGGTCGGCATCATCCCCACGAGCGTGAACGGTATCGCGGCCCCGACCGCGACCGCACCACCCAGCCACGCCCACTGCGACGTGAGGCCGGTGGCCAGCCCTCCTGAGACGAGGCAGAGAGCGGCCGAGGACGCCTGCCAGGGCGCGGCCCGTCGGTAGCTCGGCCCGAATTCGGCCATCGCCACCGTCAGCCCGGCCTTCATCCGTCCGGGATGTTCGGCCACGGAGGCATAGAGCGCTCCTCCCGCGAAGAGGGCCGCGCTCACGAGGGCGAGCCCCTCGAACCAGAGGGCCATCACGAACCAAGGAGCCGGCGCGCCAGCTCCGCGCGCTCGGCGCCGGCCAGCGCCAGCATCAGGCGGGGGGCGTCGCGGTAGTAGCGCTCGACGGGGAACTCGGTGGTGTAGCCGTAGCCGCCGTGGACGCGCATGGCCTCCAGCGTCACCTCGTACGCCACCTCCGCCGCGTAGAGCCCGGCCAGCCCGGCGGGCACATCGTCGCCCGCCTGGAGCCGCCCGGCGGCGTGATAGGTGAGCAGGCGCGCCGCGGTGATGGCCGTGGCCATGTCGGCCAGCTTGAGCTGGATCGCCTGGTGCTGACAGATCGGCTTGCCGAAGGCCGAGCGCTGCTGCGAGTAGCGGAGCGCCGCCTCGAACGCGGCCTGGGCCAGGCCCACCGCCGTCGCGGCGAGGCCGAGACGGGCCATTCCCAGCGCCGCCGCCACGGCCGCCTCGCCGCCGTCCTCACTCTCGAGGACCGCGGCCCCGGGAACGCGAGCGCCGTCGAGCCAGAGGCGCGCGGGGTCGAGACCACGGCTGCCCAGCGTCGGCTCCGGCGTCCCCAGCGCGAGGCTCGGCGTGCCGCGCGTGAGCAGGACCAGCGCGCGGCGCCCGTCGTCGGCGCGCCCGAGCGTGACGAAGAGCTGAGCGCGCGGCGCGTTGTCCACCAGCCCCGTGGTACCGGCCAGCACGAAGTCCGTGCGGTCCCGGCGCACGGTCACGCCCTCGCCGAGGGCCGCGGCGCCGAGGATCTCGCCGCGCGTCATCGCGGGCAGCAGCGTCTGGCGCTGCTCGGACGTCCCGCTGCGCGCCACCGTCCAGGCCGCCGTCGCGTGCGCGGTCACGACGCCGGCGACGGTCGTCCAGCCGCGGGCCAACTCCTCGACGATCATCGCGTAGGTCTCGAGGTCGAGCCCGAGCCCGCCGTAGGGGGGTGGCACCACGGCGCCGAGGATCCCGAGGTCGCTCAGCGCGCGGACGAGGTGGGCCGGGTAGCGGCCTGCCTGCTCGTGCTCGGCGGCCACCGGAACGACCTCCTTTTCCACGAACTGGCGCACGGCCAGGACCATCTGCCGGCGCTCGTCGGGCTCGCCCCCGCGGGCGGTCAGCGCGCCCGGCCGCTCGCCGTAGCGCTCGAGAAGCTGGCGGGCGATCAGCGTGCGCTGGATCTCGTTGGTGCCTTCGCCGATGATCATCAGCGGGGTGTCGCGGTACAGGCGCTCCACGGCCGAGGTCGCCAGCGCGGCCGTTTCCCCCTGCAGGCGCATCGTCTCGACGGCGAGCCACTGGGCCGTCTCGGTCGCCCAGAGCTTGGCCATGCCCGCTTCCAGGTCGCAGCGCTCCTGCCGGTCCTTGATCCCGGCCGCCCAGGAGGCGAGCAGCCGCGCGGCCGCGAGGCGGGCCGCCATGGAGGCGAGCGCGGGCGGCGCCTCGCCCGCCCGGCGCGCGTGCTCGAGCGCTTCCTCCCAGGCGGCCTGGCCGACGCCGACGGCGCGCGCGGCGATGTTGATCCGGCCCGTCTCCAGCCCGCTCATGACGTGTCTGAAGCCGCGCCCCTCGACGCCACCCACGAGGTTCGCAGCGGGGACGGCGACGTCCTCGAGGACCAGCTCGGCGGTGTCCACGCCCTTGTAGCCGAGCTTCGAGATGGACTTGGCGACGCGTAGCCCCGGGTGGCCCTTCTCCACGATGAAGCACGACATGCCGCGGTGGCGCGGCTGGGCCCGGGGATTGGTCAGGGCCAGCAGGGCGAAGGTGTTGCCCTCGCGGCCGTTGGTCACGAACATCTTCGTCCCGTTGATGACGTACTCGTCGCCGCGCCGTCTGGCCACCGTCCGGATCGCCTGGACGTCGGAGCCCGCCTGGGGCTCGGTCAGACAGAGCCCGCCCCGCGCCTGGCCGCGGGCCAAGCGCGGCAGGAACCGCGACTGCTGCTCCCCGGTGCCGTGCTGGAGCACGATGAGCGCCGCCATCGTGTGGCTGTTGAGGATCCCCGCCAGCGACATCCACCCCCGGCACAGCTCCTCGATGACCCGGGCGTAGGTGGTGACGTCGAGACCGAGCCCCCCGTAGGCCGCGGGGACGAGTGCGCCGAAGAGGCCCAGCTCGCGCATGCGGGCGACCAGCTCGTGGGGGTACCGATCGGCGTGCTCGAGCCCGGCGGCGACAGGACGCACCTCGCGCTCGACGAACTCCCGCACGGTGGCGACGAGAGGATGCTCGACAGCGAACGGCGTCATCACTTCGTGGGGATATTACAATAGAACGCGATGTCGCCGGACGACTGGGTCCTGCTGCTGCAGCGGATGATCGATCGGACGGTCCGCCGCCTGCGTCTCGGGCGCGCGCCCGAGCGCGACCGGCAGCGCCGCCTGTTGATCGTTCAGATCGATGGACTGCCGGGATCGGTGCTGGAGCGGGCGCTGGCCGAGGGCCGGATGCCGTTCCTGGCGCATTTAATGGCGCGGCACGGCTACCACCTGCAGCCGATGAGCGTCGGCATGCCGACATCGACCCCGGCGTTCCAGATGGCCGCGATGTACGGGGTCCGACCGGACATCCCGGGCTTCCACTACCACGACAAGCGCCGGCGGACCGACGTCTACTTCCCGCGTGCCGGCGACGCCGCCCGCGTCGAGCAGGAGCAGGCGCGCGGCCGGCGGGGTATCCTCGAGGGCGGGAACGCGTACGGCTGCGTCTTCACCGGCGGGGCGGAGAGCAGCCTCTTCAACTTCGCGACGATCAAGCGGCCGACGGGGGAGGGGCTGCTGCGCGCGGTCTCGGCGTTCGTCGTACTCGCCTGGGTCCTCGTCAAGGGCCTCGTCCTGACGGTGCTCGAGATCGTGCGCGCCCTCCTGCGCGGGCTGGCCGATCCGATCGGTGAGAGCCGACGGGGCTGGAAGTGGCTCGCCCTCAAGGTCGGGATGTCGGTCTGGGTGCGCCACCTGTTCACCCTGGCCGTCTCGCGGGACCTGTACGCTGGTACCCCCGCCGTCTACGTCAACTACATCGACTACGATGTGTTCGCCCACGCGTACGGTCCGCGCCATCGCCGGGCGCTCCGCATCCTGCGCGGCCTGGACCGCTCGATCCACCAGCTCTGGCGCGTGATCCGGCGCGTCCCCGAGTACCGTTACGACCTCTTCGTGCTCTCTGATCACGGACAGACGACGACCACGCCGTTCGAGAAGCTCTCGGGCGGCCGGTCGCTGGAGCGCTGCTTCTTCGAGGAGTTCCTCCGGCCGGCCGGCGCCCAGGAGGTGAGCCCGGCCCGCCCCCGCGGACGGCGGCTGGCCAGCGGCATCAAGGCCTTCCGCAGCCGGCGCGCGCCCGGACTCTTCCAGCGTTTCGTCAACTATCTCGAGCGTGACTTCGCCCGGCTGCTGGGGGAGCTGCCGGAGGCCCGCCAGCAGGCGAGCGTGCGAGTGGTGGCAGCGGGGCCGAACGCCTTCGTCTACTTTCTGGGCGAAGACCGGCCGCTGACCATCGAGTGGATCGACGAGCGCTTCCCGGGTCTGGCCGACGACATCGCGCGCCGCCGGGGCATCGGCTTCGTCCTGGCCCGCTCGCAGGGGGGCCCCATTTGCCTGTGGCGCGGCAAGCGCCACGCGATCGACAACGGCCCCGCCGGGCCCTTCGCCAGGCGCGCCGACTGGCCGTTGCTCGTGGAGGGCCTCCATGACCTGATGGCCATGCCGAGCGCGGGGGACCTCGTCATCTACGGCAACGACTCGCCCGACGGCAACGTGTCCTATGTCCCCGAGATCGGCGCCCACGCCGGCCCCTCGCCCGACGAGCTGTACACGTTCATCATGTGCCCGCCCGGCGCCGATCCGCCCTCGCCGATCACGCATCCGACCCAGCTCTATACCCACTTCATCGCCTACCAGGAGACCTGAGCCCCCGTGCACCTCGTCGTCGCCAGCTACAACATCCATCGGGGCGTCGGCCTCGACCGCCGCCACGATCTCGCGCGCATCTCCGGCGTCATCGCCGAGATCGGGCCGGACATCGTCGGCCTGCAGGAGGTGGTCTGCGAGAATGGCTCGCCGTTGGCCGACCAGGCCACCTATCTCGCCGCGCGGCTCGGCATGCAGATGGTGATGGGCGTCACGCGGCCGCACGGCAACGGCACCTTCGGCAACGTGCTCCTCACGCGCCTGCCGGTGCTGGGCTGGGCCACCTGCGATCTCAGCCGCGGCAGCCGGGAGCCGCGCGGCTGTCTGCGCGTCGACCTGGGCGCCAACGGTCGCGCCTTCCACGTCTTCAACTGCCACTTCGGACTCGGGCTGCGCGAACGCCGCGAGCAGATCGTGTTGCTGGCCGACTTCATCCGCGCTTCTTCCAGGCTCGAGGGCCCGCGGGTGCTGATGGGAGACTTCAACGAATGGCATCGCGGCCCGGTGACGCGCGGCCTCAGGCGGGAGTTCTCCTCGCCCATGCGGCGGATGCGACGCACCCACCCCGCCGTCTTTCCCCTCTTCCGCCTGGACCGGATCTACTGGGATGTGGAGCTGGAGGGCGAGACCTTTCACGCCCATCGCAGTCGCCTCGCGCGCGTGGCCTCCGACCACCTGCCGGTGGTGGCGCGCCTGCGCGTGCGTCCCGGGGCCGCCCACGAACACCCCTACGTCGTCGGCGACCAGTTGCCTCCCGCCGAGTAGCGGATCAGGACGCCAGGGCGGGCTTCCGGCCGACGTACTCGCTCAGTACCCCGAACCAGCGGACCCTCCGGGTGTCTTGGAAGCCGCAGCCGCCCATCGCCGCCAGGATGGTCTCGGCCGGCACCAGGGTCTCCAGGGTGTCCCAGCAGTAGTGCATCAGGAGTTCCGCCTCCCGGCTGCCGGAACTGAGCCGGGACATCCAGGGAACCACGCCGTTGAGGTAGAACCGTCCCAGGCCGAGGCCGATCCTAGAGTTCGGACGGGCGAAGTCCAGGACGATCAGGAGGCCACCGGGCCTCAGCACGCGGAAGTACTCGGCGAAGGTGGGGCTCAGGCCCGAGACATGGCGGAGCGCGTACCCCATGGTCAGGGCATCGAAGGCTCCGTCGCCGAACGGAAGGCACTCGGCAACTCCCTGCACGAGCGGGATGCCGAGCTTCCGGCGCGCCTGGGCCAGCATCCCCGTGCTCGGATCCACGCCTACGACGCCGCCCGACGCCCCGACGATGCCCACGACGGCGCGCGCGACGGCGCCGGTCCCCACCGCGACGTCCAGGACCTTCATGCCCTCCTGGAGGCCGCCGCGCTGCAACGCGTTGCGGCGGTACCAGGCGCCCGAGCCGAAGGCCATGAGACCGGTGATGCGGTCGTAGTGGCAGGCGGTGTCGTCGAAGAGACGCCTCAGGGAGCGTGAAGACACCCGCTGCGCGCTCATCCGCTGCCTCGGGGAGGGAAGATCCGACGAAAGAGCGGATCGGTGACGGACCCGTCGTAGGGTCGAAAACGCCAATAGCGATAGACCATCTCTGTCGCGAAGAGGGCACCGATCAGCAGGTAGGCGAGCAGCCCCGTGTAGAGCGTCCACCACGCCAGGCTCCGATAGAGCGCGAGCCACAGGGTGAATCCGCCGTTGAGGGCGAAGAACAGGCACCAGACGACGGTGACGGTCCGACAGTAGGCGATCTCGTCAGTGGGAAGCTGGCGCCCGCGGAGGCGGGCGAAGCTCTCGGCCATCGAGGGCCCGTTCACGAGCGTGCGCCCGAAGGCGATCAACAGGACGGCGTTGACGAGCACCGGCACGAAGAGGAAGAACTGCCCCTCGTCGAAGAGCGCCGCGGGGATCACCACGACTCCAAGGACGGCCGCCGGGACAAGGAGGCCGGAAACGAGAGCAGGACTTCGGCGGCTCCAGGTGAGGGTGGCCTGAAGCACGAGCACGACGGCCAGGGTGACGGCCACCGTCCGCGGGCCGGCGCGGGTCAGACCTGCGTAGACCAGGAACGGGTAGCTGATGCCGGTCAGGATCTGGAGCAGCTTCAACGCCGCCGGCCTCGGGCGGGATGCCGCTAATTCCGCTTGATCAGCGCCTTCGTCTTCGGGTACTCGGGCGGCTTGCCGGTGATCTCCACGGCCCGCAGCGAGCCGTCGGAGGTCTCCAGCAGCAGGTTGCCGTCGGAGTATCCGACGAGCCTGCCCCACGCCTTCGGCACGGTCAGCTCGTACGGCGCATCAGCCGCCCCGGCGGGCGCCGGTGCGACCAGCCGGAGCCACGGGGTCACCGCGATCGCGACGAGTGCGACGGCGATGACGGTCAGCACGGCCTTGAGGTACCGATCGACGGTCATGGGCCCGCTCACTTTCCGGGCTTTTCGCCCTTGGACATCCGGACCAGGAGCTTGGCGAGGGACTCGGCGATGCCGTCGAACGACTGCTCGAGGAGATCCTCGTCGTCCCCGCCGAACCAGCCCACGTTGGCAAGCCAGCGATCGGCGGTCACCATCACCACGCGCCCCGACGACACGTCGATGAGGCGCATGTCGGCCTGGGCCCGGGCGCGCCCGATGCCGTAGATGCCGGCGAAGTACCGGGCCACCTGCGACCCGCGCCCCAGCCGGGTGATCGCCCCCTGGAGGCGCAGGGCCGGCTCGGCGCCCGGCTGGTACTGGGCTTCGCTCGTGTTCACCACGCGCTGGAAGAGCCCGCTGTCCTTGAGGCGGCGCACCAGCTCGAGCTGGAGCTTCGGCGCCATCTTGGCGGCGAAGCGGCGGTCACCCTCGTCCTTGAGCTCGCGGTCGGTCACCGGGAACTTCTCCACCACGATGACCTTGTACTTGCTGACGTCGAAGCCCGGCGCCATGGCGACGAGCCCGACGTTCTGGTCCTTCACGTTCGGCGTGAGCCCGCCGGCGCTCATCGGGTTGTCGGGGTCGCTCTGAATCGCGGTGGAACAGCCGGCCATGGCGAGCAGCAGGACCACTGCAACGCGGATCCGTACCGCCAACGGTGTCCTCATGGTCGCCCCTTCCCTGTGAGTGGTGGTCGTCAGGCCTGTCCGGCCAGCTCCAGCGCGGCCAGCAGCAGCGTGTTGGCGCCCGACTCGATGTCGTCGATGGGGGTGAACTCCTCCTCGCAGTGGCTGCGCCCGTCGCGCGATGGGACGAAGATCATGCCGGCCGGGCCG